>NZ_JAVRHM010000011.1:0-160294 GCF_031846525.1 Autumnicola patrickiae | reverse complement strand
CTTTTACAATGATCAATTAACAGTCAGCAATTCACAATAATTGTTTATTGCTTATTGTTTACTAAACATCGTTTCGTTGAAATCCAGGGAGTCGAACCCTTACCCTGCCCCTATCGGCGATCTCTGTTTTTCAGCACTTTTTAATGAACTTGCTCTCCCTGAAAGCGGCTGCAAATATACAACTCTTTTTCTTTAACCTCCAAACTTTATTTTAAAGTTTTTTAGAAAATTTTAAGCTGCTGTAAACACTACTTTTTATAAGAACTCCGCTCTTTTCGTTTGCCTCAAAAGCGGCTGCAAATATACAACGCTTTTTTATTTCCCAGCAAACTTTTTTGAAGAAAAATTTTATTCTTTTTTCTTCCCGTTTCCTTCTCAGTACCTACTCTCAATGAACTCCCGCTTCCTTTCCAGCATCGCTGCTTTCCCTGTAAGCGGCTGCAAATATACACCTGAATTTCTATTACGCAAGCCCATTCCCCATCTTTTTTTGGGCTTTTTTTAAGAAAGCACCTTAACTGGCTGAAAACTGCCGTTTTAAACCTGAAACTTTTTTTTCTTGAAATTGAAAGCTGCAGGATTGTCGCTAAGTCGTAGTACAAATTTGACAATTATCGGGCGCTCCTTATTATAGGTAGTACCAAATGTAGCGCCAATTAATCTGAAGAGGAATAACCTAATTTCTGCTTCAAATTTTGGTTTTTAACCTTCCATCTTTATCTGGTATCGCTAATAAAGCCACCTTCTCTTGAAAAAAAGGAAGGAACCACACTCCAAAAAAAGATCATGTCTTTAAAATGGCAATTATCGGCATTTCGCTGTAAGGATATCTCCAAAAGAGGGTTTAAAATCCCCGTCTTCTTCTTTTTTCAACAAACTCGTTCTTATCTCCTCTTTCCTGATTCAAAAAATCTCCCGCAGCTATCGCAGACTCTTTTTCAAAACTCTTCACTCCTTTTGCGTTAGGGATAGCAGCGGCATCCTTATAGCGGAAAAAAGTCTATGCCCAAATTTGGCAATTATCGGCCTCCTTATATATACTTTGCTTCTTCGCTATTCCTAAAACCGCTATAAGATAGAGCGGATAGCCCGGCCGCGACCTTTTCCGGGAGCGGAAACGCCCAAATAATTATTTACAAAACGCCTGGTGAAAAATAAAAGAACTTAATGTTTGTTTTAATATTCCTTCAATTTTAATAGAAAAGAATCTGCAAACTAATTTTTCAACCTACCTAAATTAATGAAAATAAATATGTTATAAAAATAGAAACAGAAAAAATTAGCTTCTTTTATTGCTGTTATTATTCTTCTCCCTCCACTTATTGGTAAGCTCGATGTATTTAAAATCTAAAGCTGTAGCTTGTGGTTCCAGTATTTCTGCCTGAAAAGATCTTTGAAGAATATCCTCGATTAGAAAATCTTCCTGATTATTCTTAGGGTCATACTCTTCCTTTAAGGAAATATCAAACAAACTGGCTGTAGTGTTGTACCAGAATGCGCGCCACCCACTCTTGAGGTTTCTTATGAGGTTAAAAGCTGTGGTTCCTGTTTGCCTGTGAATTAATTTTACGAGAATTTGTCCTTCTGTATGTGTTAGTTTTTTTAACTCTTCAGAAAATTGATCCTCAATATAATTCTGAACAATTTTAGTATACCTCTTACGGGCAGACTTAGATTTAATATCCTCTAACCTACTATTAAGTTCCAACAATCGTTCTGAAGCCAATTTGGCATAAGGATAAACTTTCCTGGTTTTCCTCCTTAATATAAGGTATTGTCTTCTCTCCTCATTATTGCTAAACTTCAGTTTTCGTAAAAGCACCACTTCATCCAGATCTATACTTGTCCTGGGAACTGTATCGCCAGCAATAATCATATAGGTTTCCTGGATAGTGTCGTTCGTCATATCTTCCTGAGCATAAACGCTTGAGCAAACAACTCCCATCAATATCATTAAAATATATCTCACGCTACCATCTTAATTTTCAGAACAGATTCTGCTAAAATCATTCCAAAATTAGTGAATCTACAATTGCAAAGCATTTTATTCTTATTAAATTCGTACAAATTTTAAAAAGCATGATAGTAGAAGACATTTTAGATAAAGAATCAGTCAATTTTCTTGAAAAATACCTAAACAATGCCGCCCCAACAGGTTATGAATCTCAAGGGCAAAAACTTTGGATGGACTACCTGCGGCCTTATGTAGATGAATTTATTACAGATACTTATGGTACTGCAGTGGGAGTGATAAATCCTGAAGCAAAATTTAAAGTTGTTATTGAAGGGCATGCAGATGAAATTTCGTGGTATGTTAATTATATCACAGACGATGGTCTTATTTATGTGATTAGAAATGGCGGAAGTGATCACCAGATTGCTGCTTCCAAAAGGGTGAACATCCATACCAAAAAAGGGATAGTAAAAGGTGTTTTTGGATGGCCGGCAATCCATACGCGTAAAAAGGAAGAAGAGCAGTCCCCAAAACTGGAAAATATATCGATAGATGTAGGTTGTAGCTCTAAAGAAGAAGTTGAGAAATTAGGAGTTCACGTAGGATGTGTAATTACTTATCCTGATGAATTTTTTATTCTTAATGAAGATAAATATGTAAGCCGTGCCCTGGACAATCGTATTGGCGGATTTATGGTGGCGCAGGTTGCAAAACTTTTAAAAGAGAACAAGAAAGAATTGCCTTTTGGTTTATACATCACCAACTCTGTACAGGAAGAAATAGGGTTACGTGGTGCCGAAATGATAACGCAGCGCATAAAGCCGAACGTGGCTATAGTAACAGATGTTACCCACGATACCACAACACCAATGATTGAAAAGAAAACTAATGGTCTTACAAAGATTGGCGATGGTCCGGTAATTTCTTATGCGCCTGCCGTACAAAACAATTTGAGGGAACTTTTGATTGAAACTGCAGAGAAGAACAACATTCCATTTCAGCGAATGGCTTCTTCACGATTTACGGGAACAGATACAGATGCTTTTGCTTATAGCAATGGCGGAGTAGCTTCGGCACTTATTTCGTTACCTTTGCGCTACATGCATACCACAGTTGAGATGGTGCATAAAAAGGATGTGGAAAATGTGATTCGTCTTATTTATGAAAGTGTACTCCAGATTAAAGACGGGGAAACCTTCAGCTACTTCGATTAATTGATCTGAATTATAAAAAATCACTCCTTTTTGGTTTCTTCTGAAAAGGAGTTTTATATTTTGACAGCTTAAACTTTCACAATATTTTATCAGATCGCAGTTGTAATTCAGATTATATTGTGGAAAAAAGCAATGACTCTTTCTCCTGAAGAGGTTAATACTATTATCGAAAATCCCAGAGAGGCCATAGGAATGGCCAATCTCACCTACGTTTCAGAACATCATCTTTCCATTACACGGAAAAAAGTAGGGCGGGGATTTGCTTACTACCGGAAAGATGAAAAAATTTCTGACATTAAAACCTTGGATCGTATAAAGAAGCTCGTGATCCCTCCGGCATGGAAGGATGTGAGAATTTCGCACCTTAAAAAAGGCCATTTACAGGTAGTAGGTCGCGATGATAAGGATAGAAAACAATATATGTACCATCCTTTATGGACAAAAATCCGGAACCAGACGAAATTCTTTAAAATGGCTGCTTTTGGGGACAAGCTTCCTAAGATCAGAAAACAGGTTGATGAAGATCTGGACCTCCCCGAGATGAGCAGGCGCAAAATTCTGGCACTTATCATTCGCTTAATGGAAGAAACCCACATTAGGATTGGAAACGATTATTACGCTAAAAACAACAAAACCTACGGACTCTCAACCTTTCGCTCCCGACACCTTAAAACCTATAAAAATGAAGTGAAATTTGAGTTTATAGGTAAAAAGGGAAAAGAACATTCGATTAGCGTAAAGGACAAGCAACTCATAAAGCTCATTAATCAATGTGAAGAAATTCCCGGTTGGGAACTCTTTAAATTTTACGATGAAAACGGAGATAAACACGCCATAGACAGTGGGATGATCAACGAATATATCCACGATCTTAGTGGCGACATGTTCTCTGCAAAAGACTTTAGAACATGGTCTGCAACAAAGATTTTTTTTGAGACGCTAAAAGAACTTGGATATACTGAAGATGAAAAAGAAAACAAGAAAAACCTGATTACTGCCTTTGATGCCGCCGCCACGGGTTTGGGAAATACCCGCAGCGTATGCCGGACCTATTATGTACATCCAAAAATTGTCTCCTCTTACGAGAGTGGTGAAATTGTCCCTTATTTCAAGAAAGTAAAGGAAGACGAAAAGAAGAACTACATCTCACTCTCTGAAACAGAAAAAATTATTCTGAAGATGATCAAGGATTATGAGATCGAAATTTGAAATTTTGGGCTTCCGCTTTAGAAGATCTTTTTCCGAAGAAATTCCAGCTTCTCTTTGTAAATTAGCGGTATGAAGAACACCATTGCAGCAAGAATAGCAGACTTTCTTAAAGAATTTCCACCTTTTTCCCTTCTGGAAGAGAAACATCTCCTTACTATTTCAAAGGAGGTAAAGGTAATTTACATGGAGAAGGGAAAACCCGTTTTCAGAAAGGGTGAGAACGGTCACGAACATTTCTATATCGTAAATAAAGGGGCCATAGACCTTCAGAAGGTAAATGAAAACGGAGAGTCAGAAACCATTGATAAATGTGACGAGGGTGATATATTTGGTCTAAGGCCTTTATTTGCCAAAGAAAATTACCTTATTAATGCCGATACCGAAGAAGAAAGTATCTTATATGCTATTCCCATTTCCATTTTTAAACCAATAGCTGAAAATAATTCGAGGGTAGGTAATTTTTTAATAGAAAGTTTTGCTTCCAATACCCGAAATCCCTATTCCCCTGAACATAGAGGACAACTGGTAACAGATAATACTGTAGATTTTAAAACAGATGCACTGTACGAACTGCAGCCCGTACCAATAGTAAAAAGAATCATCACTGTACCACCGGAAACTACAATTAGGACTGCCGCCAACCTTATGAGCAATAAAAAAGTGGGATCTATTCTTGTTGTCGAAAACGAACTTCCAATAGGTATTGTTACCGATGTTGATTTTAGAACAATGGTGGCTACGGGAAGATTGAGCATCGATACGCCGGTTTCAGAAATTATGACTTCGCCCGTTATCTGCTATTCCAGGAACATCAGCATAGCACAGGCACAGTTAACTATGATGAAGCACCATATTAACCATATTTGCATCACGAGGGATGGCACTCCAAATACAAAAGTAAAAGGAATAGTATCTGAACATGATATTATTGTATCCCAGGCCAACAACCCTTCTGTATTAATGAAGGCTATAAAAAGGGTTCCCAGCACAAAGAAGCTAAAGAAAGTGAGGAACAAAATAATGCAGCTTTTAAAAGGATACCTGGATCATAATATTCCGCTTACCCACATCTCGAAAATTATGTTCGAGCTGAATGATGCTACTATTAAGAGGGTTATAGACCGCTGCATAGAAAAAATGGAAACTCCGCCACCGGTAAAATTCGCCTGGCTTTCCCTTGGCAGCCAGGGACGAAAAGAGCAGTTACTGCATACAGATCAAGACAATGCCTTAATTTTTGCAGATGTTCCTGAAGATAAACTGGAAGAAACAAAAGAATATTTTCTGAAGTTGTCTAAAAAAGTAACAAAAAGACTTAATATCATTGGCTACGAATTTTGTCCGGCAGATATGATGGCCAGGAACCCGCTTTATTGTCTAAGCCTGCAGGAATGGAAAGATAAATTTTCTGACTGGATTGTAGAACCGGGATCAGATGAGATTTTGCTATGTTCTATTTTCTTTGATTATGACATTTCCTATGGAGATGCCAGTCTCTCTAATGCGCTGGCTGATCATATTTATAAAGAAATTAGTGGCTATAAAAAATTCCTTACTCTACTTGCGGCAAGTGCGCTGCGAAACCCCACTCCGTTAGGATTTTTCCGTCAGTTTTTAGTGGAGCATGATGGGGAAAATAAAGACTTTTTTGACATTAAAAAACGTGCTATTACTCCGCTTACAGATGCGGGCCGGGTTCTAAGTCTTTCACACCAGGTGAAAAATATGAGCAATACTGCAGAGCGTTTCGAGAAACTGGCACAATTGGAGCCGGCCAATAAAGAACTGTACCTCGCCTGCTCCTACTCTTCCAAGGCGCTGCTTAAATTCAGGACCAAACAAGGTTTGCTGCATAAGGACAGCGGAAGATTTATCAACCTTCAGGATTTGAGCAAAGAAGATAAAATTAAACTTAAACGCTGCTTTAAAAGTATTAAAGACGTGCAGGAGTTAATCAAGTTCAGATTCGAAATTTCATCCTTCATATCATGATATTTAACTGGTTTAAAAAGAAGGAACCGGAAAACCTGCCGGATTTTTGGTGCGCTTACGCAAAGAAATTTGATCAAGAACTTCCTGAAAGAATTGCCGATGTTCGGTTTGTTGTTCTGGATACCGAAACCACGGGTTTTGATTATAAAGAGGACCGGATGCTCTCCATTGGTGCTGTTAGCGTGCAACACAACCAAATAGACATGGCTGATAATTTCGAAATATATATTGATCAGGAAAAGTTCAATCCGGAATCTGTGAAGATCCACGGAATAATTCGGAATGAAAAAGTAGCAACTTTATCTGAAGAAGAAGCGGTCAAAGAATTTCTGAAATATATTGAAAATGCAGTACTTGTGGCTCATCATGCCAATTTTGACATCACAATGATCAATAAGGCGCTGAAGCGAATGGGGCTCCCGAAACTAAAAAACCGAATCTTAGATACGGTAATTCTGTATAGGAAAACAAGAATTATTTCGAACTTAATAAACCGGGATAAAAATTATTCCCTGGACGAAATAGCTGAAGCTTATACCATCGATGTCTCAGACCGGCATACTGCAGCCGGCGATGCCTTTATAACAGCGATTGCATTTTTAAAAATTATGAGTCGGCTCAATAAAAACGGACAAATGGGAAGAAAAAGCTTATTTAGATACTAAAAAAGGCTGCTTCAGGATAAACTCCAGAAACAGCCTTTTTAAAGAAATATTTCTTTATAATTACAAAGTAGTATCTATTAATTCCTGAACAATTTCCGGATTTAGCAGAGTGGAAGTCACCAAGCTTCGAAGAATCTTTCCAGGTGGTTTTAGAAAAATTTCTAAATACTTTTCGGTTTCTTGCTATTCATAGAACTCATATCGAGAATTATAGATTGACCAATTAGATGAAATTGATTCTACTCTATATTGATCTTTAATTAAATAATTGTATTGATAATCCCTTAAAGGACTAAAATAATCATCACCGCTATAAGGTTGTTCTCTTCTGGTATAAAAGATATTTTTTGAAAATGGATTATTAACAATTGTCGCTCTCCAGGGCTCTATGGATTTCAAATAATATAATGGATTGACGACATTGGGATGATAATCCAAATATTCAAATTGAAGTGTATCATTTAAGTAAGCAGCAATTACATTTTCACCAGAAAATTCAAAATTCCTTTTCTGATATATTGATCTACTACCTTCTTCATGGTTAACTTCTATTTCAAATAAATTTCCATTTTTATAAATAAGGTTAGTAGTGCTATAACTAGTGGAAATCGTACATTTTTCACCATTCCAAATGATCCCATAATCCAAAGAATTACTACCGTCGCCGTTTACTTCTATAAGTCTACCTTCCTCGTCATACTCAAAATAAATATTTTCATCACCACCATAATCTGCTTCTGTAACAAAACCTGCTTCTATAGTATATTCCCTTTCAATCAATACCGTTGTATCATTTGTACCATATGGTATCCAGTAAACAATTTCTTTAACCTTTGAAAAATCAGGAATTTTTTCTGAAGAGGGATTATCTCCATCATCACTACACGCTATGCACAAAATAAGAAAGACAAACGAAAAAACCTTTTTCATAATGGATTGTATAATTACTACAAAAATTCAGTCTTCCGGTAAAATTTTTGCAAAGCATTCATTCCTTCAGCATAACCGATTATAACCTTAAAAATTTACATCGAACTCTCGATAATTTCATCAACCACTTCAGGATTAAGTAATGTGGAAGTATCTCCAAGATTTGAAGTATCATTTGACGCAATTTTTCTCAAAATCCTTCTCATAATTTTACCACTTCTTGTTTTTGGCAAACCACTCACAAACTGAATTTTCTCCGGTTTTGCAATTGGTCCTACCCTGTCAGAAATCGACTGATTAATTTCCTTTCTCAGGTTATCCTGATTCCTGGATTCTCCCGTTTCTTTCAGAATAACAAAAGCGTACAGCGCATTTCCTTTAACATCGTGAGGGTAACCTACAACCGCAGATTCTGCTACTGCAGGATGTTCATCTATAGCATCTTCTATAGGTGCCGTTCCGAGATTATGGCCGGAAACAATGATTACATCATCTACCCTAC
The DNA here is from genome assembly GCF_031846525.1 of Autumnicola patrickiae. Taxonomy (NCBI): domain Bacteria; kingdom Pseudomonadati; phylum Bacteroidota; class Flavobacteriia; order Flavobacteriales; family Flavobacteriaceae; genus Autumnicola; species Autumnicola patrickiae. Next base: position 151,828 of record NZ_JAVRHM010000011.1, on the reverse strand, counting down.
CTGTGATGCGGTAATATCCAACTTCATCGCGCAAGGCACCGTCTCCGGTGAAATATTTATTTTCAAAAGCCGAAAAATAAGTGTCTTTATATCGCTGGTGATTTCCGTAGATCGTACGCGCCATAGAGGGCCACGGAAATTTGATACACAGTCTGCCATCTACCTGATTCCCTCTCAATTCTTCACCATTCTCGTCCATAAGCGCCGGCTGAATCCCCGGAAATGGCAATGTTGCATAAGTCGGTTTGGCCGGTGTAACATAAGGGATTGGAGAAATCATGATTCCGCCGGTTTCTGTTTGCCACCAGGTATCCACGATGGGGCTCTTATTTTTACCAATATTGTCATTGTACCAGTGCCATGCTTCTTCATTAATAGGTTCTCCAACTGATCCAAGAACTTTTAACGAAGAAAGATCATATTTTTCCACGAACTCAATATTCCGCTTAGCGAGCGAACGTATGGCTGTTGGAGCTGTGTAAAACTGATTCACCTTATGCTTTTCAACCACTTCCCAAAAACGACCATAATCAGGATAAGAAGGAACACCTTCAAACATTAAAGTTGTAGCGCCGTTTGCCAGTGGTCCGTACAAAATATAGGAATGGCCGGTAATCCAGCCAATATCGGCAGTACACCAGTAAACATCTTCTTCTTTATACTGAAAAATATTTTTAAAAGTATAAGCCGTATAAACCATATAACCTCCCGTGGTATGCACCATTCCTTTTGGAGTGCCGGTAGATCCTGAAGTATAAAGTATAAAAAGCGGATCTTCAGCATCCATAATCTCAGGCTGACATTCTGAAGATGCCTCGTCCAGTAACGGCTGCAGCCATTTGTCCCGACCTTCTTTCATGTCAATATCGGCACCAACTCGCTTTGCAACAAGGACGGTTTCAACATTTGGGCAATCTTCAAGAGCTTTATCCACGATTCCTTTTAAATCCAGCGTTTTGTTTCCGCGGAAGGAACCATCAGAAGTTATCAGCATTTTACAATCTGCATCATTGGTTCGGGTGGCCAGTGCTGTCGCCGAAAAACCTGCAAAAACAACAGAGTGAATTGCACCAATCCGTGCACAGGCAAGCATTGCTACAGAAAGTTCGGGAATCATAGGCAGGTAAATACAAACTTTATCACCTTTTTTAATTCCGTTGCTCTTCAGAACATTTGCAAATTTATTCACCCTTTCCAGAAGCTCACTATAAGAAATATGCTGCGCTTCTTCTTTAGGATCATTAGGTTCCCAGATAATTGCCGTTTTATCGCCCCGTGTAAATAGATGCCGGTCGATACAATTTTCTGTAATATTCAGTTTTGCATTTTCGAACCATTTAATTTCCGGTTTGGAAAAGTCCCAGCTAAGCACATTAGTCCATTTTTTACGCCATGTAAAATGCTCTTCTGCCACTTCTTCCCAAAAATTTTCAGGTTCCCGGACAGATTTCCGGTATACCTGGAAATACTCTTCTAAATTTTTAATACTATAATTACTCATTTTCTAGGAAAGTTGGTTATCATTAATAATTACTTCGGAAAATGTCTCTCTCATAATTCGGAGAGGAAAAAATATATTTAAAGTCTTAATATATTTACCGAGTTCTTTATTTAAGTTATAAATCTATTGAAATTTGACTAAATCAGCAGTAGTTTTCTACGTTTTTAACCGGAAATTATCCTAATAAAAAAGCGATATAGAAAATATACCGCTTTTATTATTCTGTAGTTTTATGTAAAAATTACTGAAGCTATTCCTGATTGGTGCTCATCAGGATATAATATCGATAATTGCCATTTCAGGCATGCCTCTTTAACCAAGATAATTCAGCACATTTTTATCAATGCGTTGCTGAATATTGGAAACATCAGCCTTCACAAATTCTTCTCCGGTAATCTTCTCATAAAGCTCTATATACCTTTCTGAAACAGAAGCAATGTACTCATCACTCATTTCCGGAACTTTCTGTCCTTCCAGCCCCTGGAAATCATTCTGAATAAGCCACTGCCGTACAAATTCCTTCGAAAGCTGTTTTTGAGGCTCTTTCTTCTGCTGGCGCTGTTCATAACCTGTGGCATAGAAATAGCGTGAAGAATCGGGCGTATGAATTTCATCTATAAGGACGATATTTCCGTCCCTGGTTTTTCCGAATTCATATTTTGTATCCACGAGGATTAATCCGCGTTCTGCAGCAATTTCAGTCCCACGTTTAAATAATTTCCTTGTGTAATCTTCCAGCACTTTATAATCTTCTTCAGCAACAATTCCTCTTTTTAAAATATCTTCTCTGGAAATATCCTCATCATGATCCCCGTGCTCAGCTTTTGTCGCCGGAGTGATTATGGGAGTCGGGAATTTGTCATTTTCCTGCATCCCTTCAGGCATTGCTACTCCGCACAAAGTTCTTTTCCCCGCCTTGTATTCCCTGGCAGCATGACCGGAAAGATAACCGCGAATAACCATCTCTACCTTAAAAGGCTCGCAGGTAACTCCCACGGCAACGTTAGGATCTGGAGTGGCTTCCAGCCAGTTTGGCACAATATCCTCGGTATCCTTCATCATCTTGGTGGCAATTTGATTAAGGATTTGTCCTTTATACGGAATTCCCTTCGGCATCACCACATCAAAAGCCGAAAGCCTGTCGCTGGCAATCATTACCAGCCGCTCGTCTTCTAAAGCGTAAACGTCACGTACTTTTCCTTTATAAACCGACTTCTGGCCGGGAAAATTGAAATTTGTTTCTGTGATTGTATTGTTCATTTTCAAAATCTATTGCAATTTTTAAATCAATCGCTTCAAAAACGATAAAAAATAATTTGAAGGATCATTCTTAGTGTCTTTTCGAGCGGAGTCGAGAAATATCTACTTTGAAACTCATAGCTTTCAACTGTGCTCAAGCTGACAATAGCGGAATTATATAATCTCTCCTCCGGAAAACCTCACAGGTTTTCGAAACCTGTGAGGTTTCACCATACCAAACTAATCTGTATGTTCAATTTCTTTGTAGGCGGCGATCACTTTTTTCACCAGTCGGTGTCTTATCACGTCTTTGTCATCCAGGTAAATAATTCCAACTCCTTTGACATCTTTCAGAACTAGAAGCGCTTCTTTTAAACCGGAAATCACCCTTCGCGGAAGGTCGATCTGCCCGGGATCACCGGTAATCATAAATTTGGCATTTTTACCCATCCTGGTAAGGAACATTTTCATTTGGGCATGAGTGGTGTTCTGTGCTTCATCCAGGATTACAAAAGCATTGTCCAGCGTTCTACCGCGCATAAATGCCAGAGGAGCGATCTGGATAATTCCTTTTTCAATAAAAGTTTCCAGCTTTTCATGCGGAATCATATCACGGAGTCCGTCGTAAAGTGGTTGCATGTAAGGATCCAGTTTCTCCTTAAGATCGCCTGGAAGAAAACCAAGATTCTCCCCTGCCTCTACCGCAGGCCTTGTGAGAATAATTCTTTTTACCTGCTTTTCCTTCAGCGCTTTTACGGCGAGCGCCACACCGGTATATGTTTTCCCTGTTCCTGCAGGACCTACCGCAAAGATCATATCATTTTTAAAACTCAGTTCGACAAGCTTACGCTGATTGGCTGTTTGTGCCTTTATCAGCTTTCCGCTAACGCCGTGTACTAAAACCTGTCCGCTTGCTTCAGATGCGCTGTAATCTTCCTTACTATCACTCGTAAGCACCCTTTCAATCACATTTTCATCAAGCTTATTGTATTTTCCGAAGTGATCCATTAACATATTAAAACGCAAGTCAAATTCCTCCAGCATTTCTTCGTCTCCAAAGACTTTTATTTTACTGCCCCTCGCAACAATTTTTAATTTAGGAAAGTACTTCTTAAGAAGTTCTATATGTTCGTTCTGCTGACCAAAAAATTCTCTTGGATTAATTTCCGAAAGTTCGATTACAAGTTCGTTCAAAAGCCTATGGTTTTATATTAATGTAAAGTGGGAAGTGTCTCAAATTATCAACTGATTTTTATATTTGTTATTTCGGCCGGTTCTATTGGCACCGCCTGTTTTTGCTTGTTAAGAAGATTTAAATTTAGCCAATTTTCAATTGTATTGATTAAAATAAAATTATCTTCGCTTGCTATACAAACTTAGGTAAAAAAACCCGTTACAACTTAAAAAATATATTAACATTCACCTATGGCCATCATCACTTTAACGACCGATTTTGGAGAGAAAGATTATTTTGCAGGGGCGGTTAAAGGAGCTATTTACAGTGAATTAGACGAAGTTAGAATTGTTGATGTTTCACATTCTGTTTCCCCTTTTCATATAAGTGAGGCCGCTTACATTATCAAAAATGCCTATAAAAGCTTTCCTAAGGGCTCCATTCATATTATTGGTATAGATTCTGAATTAACTCCGGAAAATAAACATCTGGCAGTTTACCTGGATGAGCACTATTTTATTTGTGCCAACAACGGAATTTTATCTTTACTGGCTTCAGAAATTAATCCTGAAAAGATCGTCGAGATAAATATCCATGATAAGATTGAAACCAATTTCCCGGTGCTGGACGTCTTTGTGAAAGTGGCCTGCCACCTTGCCCGCGGGGGAACTCTTGAGGTTATTGGAAAGAATATCAAGGAGATTAAATACCTGAAACAGTTAGAGCCTATAATTAATTCCGATAAGAACCAGATTATAGGACATGTGCTTTATATTGATAATTACGGAAATGTGGTGACCAATATTACCCGAAAATTTTTCGAAAATATCGGTAAAGGCAGGGACTTTGTATTAAGTGCCCGTATGGTCACTTTTTCTGAAATACACGAAACCTATAGCGACGCTATAAATTTTGATCTTGAAAAGGATAAACGCGGAGAAGAGGATGGCAAAAAACTTGCTGTTTTTAATTCCGCAGGATATATAGAACTGGCTATTTATAAGAGCAATCCGCATACGGTAGGTAGTGCTTCCACTCTTTTCGGACTGGACCTTTTGGATACAGTCACTATTAATTTTGAATAAATGCTGGTAAGAATTGTAAAAATGAGCTTTGCTCCCGAAAATATTGAAACTTTCCTCAATAACTTTGAAGAAAACAAAATGAAAATCCGTGCATTCGAAGGTTGCAAATTTTTAGAATTGTATAGAGGAAAAGACAATACCAATCAGTTTTTCACGTATAGTTACTGGCAGAATGAACAAGCGCTGGAAAACTATCGGAATTCGGAATTATTTAAAGCAGTCTGGGCAAAAACCAAGGTTCTTTTCAACGAAAAACCCGAAGCCTGGAGTGTGAATAAGGAGTGGAGCAGCGAGAAGTGAAGAGTGAAGAGTGAAGAGTGAAGAGTTTTTAAAAAAAATTTGAAATTAACAATCAACAAATAAAAAACTCATTTCGAAAATTTGTCAACAACAGACAGCCCATCACTGATAATTGATAATTGAAGAAAAATGTTCGCGATACTAAATAAAGAAATACAATCCTTTTTTTCCTCGCCAATCGGGTACCTGGTGATTGGGATATTTCTGGTGGTTTGCGAATTGTTCCTTTTTGTTTTTTCCGGAGAATATAATATTCTGGATAATGGTTTTGCAGATCTGAAGCCGTTCTTTAATCTCGCCCCGTGGATCTTTATTTTCCTGATTCCGGCGATTACGATGAAAAGCTTTTCCGAAGAAAAAAAACAGGGTACGATGGAATTATTACTGACCAAACCAATCGGGTTATGGCAGTTAATTTCCGGGAAATATCTGGGTTCGCTGATATTGGTGATTTTAGCTATTGTCCCTTCAATTCTGTACGTAATCACAATTTATCAGCTTGGGAATCCTGTAGGAAATCTTGATGTGGGCGCAACTTTGGGTTCTTATCTCGGACTCATTTTTCTTGGTGGTTGCTATACGGCAATCGGAATTTTTGCTTCCAGCCTTACCAATAACCAGATTGTAGCTTTTATCGTTGCTGTTTTTCTCTGCTTCCTCTGCTATTTTGCGTTCGAAGGTCTTGCGGGTTACGGAATTTTTGAAAATGCCACTTACGGACTCGAATACTTCGGAATTAGTTTCCACTACCAAAGCATCAGCCGCGGAGTAGTAGATACGCGTGATATCATCTATTTCCTCAGCCTTATCTTTTTATTTCTGAAGCTTACACACCTCAGTTTAAAATCAATTCAGCAAAAATCCTGATCTTGAAGAAAACCGGCACATATAAATCCCTGGCGATCCTGATAGTAGGTTTAATCCTGCTGAATGTCTTGGCTGCCAATTTCTTTACGCGTTTTGATCTTACGCAGGATAATCGCTATACGCTTTCTACTGCATCAAAGAATATAATTGAAGACATCGAAAAAACAGTGATTATCGATGTTTTCCTTCAGGGAAATTTTCCGCCGGAATTCCGCAGGCTTCGAAATGAGACGAGTCAGCTTTTAGAAGAATTTGCTGCTTATAACTCCAATATCAGAGTCAATTTTATAAATCCAATAGAAGAAGGTCAGGATGCAAATGCTGTCGCGCAGGAGTTTCTTCAAATGGGGATGACGCCGGCGAGAGTAAGCGTTCAGGAAAGCGGAAAAACCAGTGAGGAAATTATTTTCCCATGGGCGATTGCCAATTATGAAGATAAAACGGTGAAAATTCCGTTGCTGAAAAATACACTAGGCGCCACAGACGAAGATCGGGTAACCAACAGCGTCCAGCAACTGGAATATGCTTTTGCCAACGGACTCGATAAGCTCATTTATCCCAAGGAAAAAAAGATTGCGGTAATGCGAGGAAACGGAGAGCTTCCAGATGCCAATCTTGCCGATTTTCTGCAAACACTTCAGGAGTATTACTACATCGCTCCGTTCACATTGGATTCCGCAGCACAAAATCCGCAAAAAACCCTTCAGAAATTAAATGAATTCGACCTGATTCTGGAAGCAAAACCAACAGAACCTTTTACCGAAAATGAAAAGTTTGTCCTAGATCAATACAAGATGAACGGAGGCAAATCGATATGGCTCGTGGAAAGCGTGGCGATGGAAACCGACAGTCTCTTAAACCAATCCGGGACCACTTATGCCCTGCCCCGGGATTTGAATCTTGGCGATCTTTTCTTCTCGTACGGAATCAGGATTAATCCGGTACTTATCAACGATCTTTATTCGGCACCAATTACACTTGCTTCGGGAAGTGGCAATAACACGAGGTTTAACCCGTATCCCTGGTTTTATAGTCCGTTAAGCTCCTCCCCCAACGATCATCCAATAATCAACAATATCGAGGCGGTGAAGTTTGAATATGCCAACCAGATCGATACGCTTGCCAACGATATTGAAAAAACCATTCTTTTAAGCAGTTCCCCACGCACAAAAGTAGAGGGAACTCCGCTACAGATCAGTCTGGAAATGGTGAGCCAAAAACCGCAAATATCGACCTATACAGATGGCGAACAACCGCTCGCTGTATTGCTCAAAGGTAACTTTACTTCAGCATATAAAAATCGGATTAAACCATTTGAAATTCCAAATCCTTTAGATGAAAGTGCAGCAACAAAGATGCTGGTAATTTCTGATGGTGATGTAATTAAAAACGATCTGCAGCGCGGCGCTCCGCTGGAATTGGGATTTGAAAGATACACCGGAAGCACGTACGGAAACAAAGAATTTTTGCTGAATGCCGTAAATTATATGCTGGACGATAATGGCCTTATTGAGATAAGGACCGAAGAAATCAGCATCCCTTTCCTGGATCCTGAAAGGACAGCAGAGGAGCGTGAAAAGTGGCAATTAACAAATTTGGTTGTTCCTTTGCTCATTTTGGGAATTTTTGCTTTTCTCTTTACTTTTTTCAGAAGACGTAAATATGTTAAAAGATCCCGGGCAGCGAAATAAGATTTTCCTGCGGAGTAACATATTAACAAGAAACTTCAAATTAAAATCAACATTTCACTGTTAATCAATATTTTACAATAAACAAACTGCATTTTTCTGTTAATAAAAACTAGCGCTGCAGCCTTCCTTTTCTGAAGTAATAAAATATATTTGTATTAGATTCAAATTAATCAACAAAGCCGATGAAATTTATTGTATCCAGCAGTTATTTGCTGAAACAGCTACAAATATTGGGTGGTGTAATTAACAACAACAATACATTACCGATTTTAGATAATTTCCTGTTCGATCTTAAAGAAGACGAATTAACTGTTTCCGCTTCAGATTTGGAGACTACCATGTCCGCAAAACTTAAAGTAGAATCAGATTCTGAAGGAAAAATAGCTGTTCCCGCCAAGTTGCTTTTAGAAACTTTAAAAACTTTTCCTGAGCAACCGCTGACTTTTGTTGCAGAGGATAACAATACCATAGAACTGAGTTCCAATCACGGTAAATATGCACTGGCGTATGCCGATGGTGAGGAATTTCCTAATCCGGTAGAACTTGAAGAGCCTAGCAGTACGATAATTGAAGGTGATATTCTTGCAACGGCAATTAGCAAAACAATCTTTGCTTCCGGAAACGATGATTTACGCCCGGTGATGAGTGGTGTTTTCTTTCAATTTTCAGACGAAGGATTGACCTTTGTAGCTACCGATGCTCATAAACTGGTAAAATATTCCCGCGAAGATGTCACTGCTTCACAGTCGGCAGAATTTATTATGCCGAAGAAACCACTCACTCTTTTAAAAGGAATTTTGGCCGGAAGCGAAACCGAAGTACTTATTGAGTACAACGAGTCCAACGCGAAATTTACTTTTGATGATACACAGCTAATTTGTAGACTTATAGACGGAAAATATCCGAATTACGAAGCAGTAATTCCGAAGGAAAATCCGAATAAATTAAGCATTCAGAGAAATCAGTTTCTAAGTTCTGTAAGAAGGGTTTCTATTTTCTCCAATAAAACTACTCACCAGGTAAGACTTAAAATTGCCGGAGCCGAACTTAATATTTCTGCGGAAGATGTTGACTACAGCAATAAAGCTGAAGAAAGGTTGACCTGTTCTTACCAGGGCGACGATATGCAGATTGGTTTTAACTCCAGGTTCCTTACTGAAATGCTGAATAATCTAAATTCAGATGAAGTACAATTGGAAATGAGCCTGCCAAACCGCGCCGGAATCCTGACTCCAGTCGACGGACTCGATCCCGGAGAGCGAATTACCATGCTGGTTATGCCGGTAATGCTGAACAATTAGAATAGACCGCTACGCTGCTAGAATTTCGATCGCTGCGCTGTTAGAAAATTGATAAAACCCGATCAAAAATTTGATCGGGTTTTTTGTTTGATATTTAGATTCAGTCTTTATGATTTTCTGTGAAAATCAGCGTAATCTGCGGGAGCGTTTATACTTCAACAGGCCCAGTGCAACACCGAAGTTCCAGTCCCGCTGAGCTGTCGAAACGCCTTTGATTCAGCTCAATAATAGAGGTTTCGACTCCGCTCAACCAGACATCCTGATATAAAGAATTTAATTGGAAGCCGATAATTGGCATTTTAGGAACTCTCCTTCAGGAGAGTAATTGTGCTTTCTGATTCCCGACTCATTATTCAAAGTCAAGTAAAGAAATCTAAGAATAAGTTGAAGAAAACATTCTTGTATTCGTAACAAAAAATAATGGTCGATAATTGGAATTTTTATGATCTCACTTCCAGAAGAAACTTTCAGAAAAGATTAGTAGGTTTCGACTCGGCTCAACCTAACACCAGAGGTCGATAACTGGCATTTTTAAGTGTTGCTTAAAGCTGAGTGTGACACCGAAGTTATTGTCCCGCTGAGCCTGTCGAAGCGCCTTTGATTCAGCTCAATTATAGAGGTTTCGACTCCGCTCAACCAGACATCCGAGGTCGATAATTGGCATTTTAGAAGCTCTCCTTCAGAAAGGTGATCATCGTTCTTCCTGACTCCTGACTCCTGGTTCAAACTGATGTTCAGTAGCTTAAGAAAAACCTAAAGAAAATATTTGTGCATTCGTGGCAAAATCTACAGATCGATAATTGTCATTTTTAAGGTTTGCCTTCCGAAGAAGAAATTACGAAATCAACTTAAGTGTTAGCGGATAATGGCAAGGTTCTCCGTTACTGGCTTTAATAGCATTAATCACCGGAAGCACTATTCCGAAAATCCACACTACTGCTAATAACAATAGTCCAAGCCCAAAAAGGAAAATGAGCGGTACGCAAACGATGCTGTAAAGAAAAAGACTAATCTGAAAATTCATGATCATTTTCCCATGCTCGTCCATTCCCAGCACCCTGTCCTTTTGCGTTGCCCAAAGAATAAGCGGAACGATGAATCCGCCAATCACGGTGATTAAATCCAGTAACTGACTAATATGCGCGATGACCAGCATTTGCCGGTCTTCTCTCATTGCTGTATAACTTTCCATTTTTTGATGATTATAGTTAAAATTGCCAACGTCCCCGTCAGGCAAAGATGGTCTTTATAAATAAGACGACTTGTTTTTCAAATTGTTACAGAAATATTTTTATCTGTAATTGATTTAATTAAGATATTCCAGCTTCTAAACTGAAAACTGGCAGATTGATAGCCATTTCTTATCTTTGCAAAATGAAATTAAACGACACTATTGTTGCGCTCGCCACGCCTTCTGGCGCAGGTGCAATTGCGATTATAAGAGTTTCAGGTCCTGAAGCTATTTCGATTGTTTCTCCGGTTTTTAAAGCTAAGAGCGGCAAGAAACTGGAGGATCAGCCTTCGCATACACTTCATCTTGGAAACGTTATTGATGCTGAAAGAATTATAGATGAAGTTTTAGTGTCTGTTTTTCGCGCTCCAAAATCCTATACCGGGGAAGAAACCATAGAAATCTCCTGCCATGGAAGCCCTTACATCCAGCAGGAAATTATCCAGTTGATGATTCGGAAAGGTTGCCGTTCTGCGGAAGCGGGAGAATTTACATTACGTGCTTTTTTAAACGGAAAAATGGACTTGAGCCAGGCTGAAGCTGTAGCCGATTTAATTTCTTCTGAAAATCAGGCGTCCCACCAGATGGCAATGCAACAGATGCGCGGCGGATTTTCTAATGAAATTCAGCGGCTTCGTCAGGAATTGCTGGACTTTGCTTCCCTGATTGAACTGGAACTGGATTTTGCTGAAGAAGACGTGGAATTTGCCAATCGAAATCAATTTAAAGAGCTTATTGCCAGAATTCAGCAGGTTCTAAAACGACTTATCGATTCTTTTGCAACAGGAAATGTGCTAAAAAACGGAATTCCGGTAGCAATTGTTGGTGAGCCGAATGTGGGAAAATCTACTTTACTAAACTCCCTTCTCAACGAAGAACGCGCGATAGTTTCTGAAATTGCAGGGACAACACGAGATACCATTGAAGATGAAATGGCCATTGGGGGAGTCGGTTTCAGGTTTATCGATACCGCCGGAATCCGGGAAACCCAGGACGTAGTGGAAAGTATTGGAATTAAAAGGACATTTGAGAAGATAAGTCAGGCGCAGGTGGTTGTTTTTCTGCTAAACGCAGAAAAGTTCAAAGAGTTAAGTTCAGAGTTTAAAATTGAAATAGAAAAAATAAAAAATAAATTTCCGCAGAAACCACTACTTATTATTGCGAACAAAACAGACAGGATAGAAGAAACAGAACGAGAAAGACTTATACAGGAACTAGAGATTATTTCGGAAAACAATGAAAGATCACAGTTCTTATTGCTTTCCGCAAAAACAGGTTCAGGAGTTGAGGAATTGAAAGATAAGTTACTGGATTTTGTAAATACAGGAGAACTTCGCAACAATAATACGATTGTTACCAATTCCAGGCATTACAACGCCCTCCTCCAGTCACTTGAAGAAATAAATAAGGTTCAGGACGGACTAAATTCGAATCTATCCGGAGATCTTCTTGCAATAGACATCCGCCAGGCATTATACCACTTTGGCGAAATAACCGGCGAAATCACCAACGACGATTTATTAGGAAATATTTTTGCTAATTTTTGTATTGGCAAATAAATAGCAAATTTATTTAATTTTATTTGATTCCATTTGATATTAAATGACATCAAAATGCACTAAAACAAGGGGTTAACAGCTTCTTTTTATTTTCCATTCATTTCTATTATTACGAGGTTGGTACACCTCGTTTTGTACCTTTGGTACACCTTATTGGTAATTTTTGTATCTCGGGTGTACTTTGGTACACCTCACGTAAATTTTTTCTTTATCTTTATGAAAAAGAAGAGGTTATGAAAATTAAACTTAAAAAGAAGAAACTGGCCACAGAAAAATACAGTCTGTACATAGAGTACTATAAAGGAAAGATTAGAGACAAAGATGGCAAACAAACCCATAAAAGAGAATTCGAATATCTTAAGGAATATCTATATATCAATCCTAAAAACACTTCCGAAAAAAAGGAAAATGAAGAAACTCTTTTAAGGGCAGAACAAATTTTATCTATAAGGAGGGCGGAATATGCCCAGGGAAAGTATGGTATTAAAGACCGATCAAAAGATAAATTACTGTTCCTTACCTACTATGAAAAACTAAAGGAAGAACGATATGAGAGTAAAGGAAATTATGATAATTGGGATGCTGCCCAAAATCACATTGAAGACTACTGCAAAAAAAGAAAAATAACTTTTGAAGATATAGATGAAGAATTTGTTTTAGGATTCAAAAAGTTTCTAAACAAGACTTCCAGGACAAAATCCAATACTCCCCTTTCTCAAAATTCTAAATACACCTATTACAATAAATTTAAAGCAGCTTTACGTCAGGCCTTTGAAGATGGATATACAAGCAGAAATTTTGCCACTACCGTCAAAGGCTTTGCACAGGGTGAAACTTCCCGCGAGCATCTTACACACGAGGAGCTCCAGGCAGTGGCAGAGGCACACTGCAAACATCCAATTCTGAAATCAGCTTTTTTGTTCAGTTGCCTGACAGGCTTGAGATGGAGCGATATTAATAAACTCACCTGGTCTGAGGTACGAGATGAAGAAGATGAAACCCGGCTCGTCTTCAAGCAGAAGAAAACAGCCGGCCAGGAGTATCAATTTATCTCCAGCCAGGCAAGACAGCTGTTAGGCAAGAGAAAACGTGAAAATGATCGGGTATTTCAGGGGCTGAAATATGGAGCCCATTTCAATGCGGAAATACTTAGGTGGTGTATGCGTGCCGGTATTACCAAACATATCACCTTCCATAGTGCACGTCATACTCATGCGGTTCTCCTGCTCGAAAATGGAGCCGACATTTATACTGTCTCAAAAATTCTTGGACACAAAGAAATTAGGACTACTCAGGTCTATGCGAAGATTGTCGATAAGAAAAAGAAAGAAGCTGCGTATTTGATCCCGGAGCTCAGAATAAATCATGAGTTTTGATCTATTTCCATACTTGACCAGTATAGCCTTTATTTATATTTATGGGCGATTAGCAAATCACTTTGCCCCGAAGATTTACTGCTATTTTTTAAACGAATCCATCGTTTGGCAGAAGCAGATAGAAAAGCCAAGGATATTTTTGCACCTGATTGGTTTAAGCTTTATGCATCTTATGGTCTACTCCAATTCTTCTATAGAAATTACAGGATTACTTATTCAATTTATCACTTGGCTTACATTTATTCTAGGATTCTTTGCTTGTCAATTTACCTGGACAAAGAAATTTGAAGCCACTTTTACGCCACAACTTAAAAGGTCTACCGCCAGATCTTCTGAAAATTTTAATCTTTCTATTTCAGATCTTCAATTAATCCAGCTTTACAATGAACTAGTAAGATTCGATCTCTTAAACCAGGATTTGACTACCGTAGAAGATTTTAATAACGTTCTGCTAAAGGATTGGAAGGAACACAACTCGAAGCTTCACTTAAAGATGGACGGACCCAGCTGCAGGGAATTCTACGAATATTTCATTAGAACCTACCCCAATAACTCACTGACTATGAAAAATTTATTTGTTACTTCTAAGCTTGTTCTGCGTGCTGATGGCAAGAGTTACAATTATAACACCATCAAAAATGCTCCTATACGTACTGCGGTTTCAAAACACAATGAATCGCTGATAAAAATTTTTAGAAAGCTCAGTTGATCTACAAAATTGATTTTCCGCCGGAATAAGTCAAACCATTTTTCAGTTCAAATACCATTTACAGTAGCTTTCAATTCCTGCATAATTCTTTCAAATCTGGCCAATCTGTCTTCAAAATATAAATTACCTATAATAGCTTCCTGTAACCTTTTATTTTCTAAAATTTTCTGAAAAGATTCTACTAAATATTTCTGAACATCCTCATCAGAGGAGTTCATTATTTCATCTCGAAAATTTGAAGTGTAATTCAACAAGTAAACAATATCTTCAAAATCATGACTCATTCTTGGATCACGACCACCTCTAGCAGTAAAAGCTGAAAATTTTGTGGCCAAAAAATAAGGCAAGGGAAGGATTTTAATTGTCTTATCTTCAATATGGACAGGAAAAGCCTTTTCAAATCCCGGTTCAAACCAGGGGTTAGCTGGTGCCCATCCGACTTCTTTAGTGGACATTACGTCTACTTTAATGTCCTGTAGTCGAAATCTGCAGATAACATCATCTTCAGGGGATTGAGAAAAACCATAACTTGTCAAAATTTCCCGCAATTCTTCTAATTCTCCTGTACTAACAATTTTAAAAGTTATATCAATATCTTTAGTCGGTCGTACATCTTCTGCTGCTGGGTCATCAATGTAAAGACTAATCATAGCTCCTCCCACAAAGATTACCTTCTCATTTAGGTCTCCTAGTGCAACAGCTACTCGTTTGGTGGCTATTCTGTTTATTAAGGTATTCTTCAACATAATCTTTTTTCTAGTTCTTTAAGTGCTATATTTTTTTCCCGCACTCTTCCCAATCGCATAACATCAGAAAGAGCCATGTACTCATAGAAAACCTCGTCTTTTAAGCATGCCTTTGGTACATTGAAATGAAGAGGTTCTACTGACTGACCTCTTACTGTTCCCTTTGAATAAGGCCATACATAAGGTTCTTCACTCTGAATTAAACTACTTAAAGGTTTTGCAGAATGAGCAGTAGGCACTCCTCGAACTAATGCACCAGGCTGTTGTGGATAAACATAGGGCAAACCAGATTTTAGAAAATCCAGGAGCGCGGTTTTCATTAATTTTTTCTTATCTGCAAATAAGAGACCTGCTATTACTGATCGGTTTATGCTTTCACTTATTTCGCTAGCACTTATTCCAAGTTCATTTGCAAGATCTTTCATGTACCAGGTGTCCGCATCCTTTGCTGCTATTTTTAGCAGAACGACGATGTCATGAGGGCGCATCCCACTGTGTTTTTTCATAATCGTTAATTATTGCTGAACAAAGATAAAAATTTATTTGCAATTCGCGAATCGCGAATTAAGAATCGAGGAGATGAATAGCATTCTTCCCCTTTCCAAAGCTAGGCAAAAAAATGAGGAACCATGAACCTGAACCTCCGCTCCAGAATTCCTCATGAATCAATAGTCCTCAAAGACCTCATTCCAAAACCACCCCTTCCCCTATTTTCCCTAATAAATATGGATTATGATCAATTACCAGAATATCATTGACCCTACTTAATTGTTCAAGTATCGCATATAATAGATCAATATCAACATAATGCAATCCGGTACTGGGTTCATCTAGTATATAAAGTACCTCATCTGTTTGATCCTGTAGCCAGTTCAGTAGCAATAATCGTTGCTTCTCACCTGAGGAAAGGGATTGAACTGGCTGATCTAATCTTAGGTGTTCCAATCCTATTTCCTCTATTTGGTTCAAAAATTCAAAGGTTTTGTCAGATACCTTGAATCCGGCTAACCATTCCCTTAATTCATAGAGATTCAATGCGAGTACCTCAGCTATATTTTTTGAACCAATAGTAAGTTCCAGTATTTGCGGTTGATACCGTTGCCCCTTACATACTTCACATTTTTCAATTGCATTTGCTGCTACATCTAAACTGGTTTCCAAATAGCCTTTTCCTTTACAGTTTGGACATTGGCTAGTTTTAGTTTTATAAGAAAAGTCACCTGGTTTTCGGCCTGTTTCCCTTGCAAAAATTTTGCTTATTTCTTTGAGCAAATCCAGATAGGTTACCAATAACGTCTTTGCATGGGAACGCAGTTTTTTAGGCTCAAAATAATGCACCCCCGTGTATTTTTTCGGGAATTTTATGCTCTCACAATTCACCGGGTTTCCGGTCTCGATACCCGGGATCAGGATGTCTTTCACGAGGGTGGTTTTGCCTATCCCCGATTTACCGCTGATAGCTGTGACCCCTCCTACAGGAACCTCCAGCGATTCCTTCACCAAAGTATGCCTGGACAGGTTCTTAATGGTTATAGAATCTTTTCCTGCTTTTAATCTTACCGCTTTTGAAAATTCTTTCAGATAAGGATGGCAATCGTCTTGTCTTAAAAATTCCGCAGGCGTACCCTGAAAGGTAATATAGCCGCCCAACTTTCCCGCCTGAGGTCCCAGCTGGACCAACTGATCAGCCGCCAGGATAATCTCTTTGTTATGCTCAATGACCAGAACCGTGTTTCCTTTTCCAATAAGCTCTTTCAGAATTTTGACCAGGTCCGGGATATTGTCACTGGATAATCCTGCGGAAGGTTCATCCAGTAGATAGGTAATACCTTTCAGCGGACTGTTCAACTGTTTAATAAGTGCTATCCGTTGATCTTCCCCGCCGGAAAGGGTGGATGATTTTCGGTTGAGTTGCAGGTGATCTATATGTAACTGCTTTGCTCTTTTAATGGTGTTGCTCAAAAGAGGCCTTATCCTTGAAAGCAGTTTTCGGTCTATTTCCTCTTGGTTTTGATAAGCAGAAAGCCATGTTTCCAAACCTTTAAAATCCATTGACTTGATTTGATAAATGGATTTCCCTCCGATTTGAAAGCCTAAACGCTCCGGTTTTAATCCGCTTCCCGAACAGTGGCTACACTCCTCCAGCGAAAAAAGTGCTTTTAGCTTGTCAATATGTTTATTCTTCCGGGTCTTGTAGTATTCTTCTTTTAAGTAATGAAAAAGTCCTTCCCATACCATACTTATCTCCTGTAAACCCTGCCTTGTTTTGGTTTTAAAAATCCATTGCGTCTTCCATACAGTTTCACCCGTACCATGAAACAGAATTTCTTTTTGCCGGTCTGTCAATTCCTTAAAAGGGGTTTCCGGGGTAAATCCGTGTGTTGCTCCCAGTTCCTTTACAATCGCCATGTATTGACTTCCTGCATGCCCATAATAAGCCAAAGATTTGTTGTGCTCAAACAATCCCTCAGCAATGCCTTTCTCCTCATTGAGCACTATTTTATCTATATCAGGTAGCAATTCCTGGCCTATCCCATCGCAGATTCTGCATTTTCCCAGTTCGTGATTATTGGAAAAATGGCTGGCAGAAAGCTCCTCTCCGTCGTACTGCGCTTTTCGGGAAAAAGCGAAACGCAAAAGTTTATCTATTCCCGTTTGTTTGGCAATATCAGAGCGTTCTGTAAAGCTGTTTTCTTTACGTGTAATGCAAATGGTGGGACTAAGGCCTTCAATCTGATCCACTTCAAACTGAAAATTCACCCCTACCCTGGACTGCTGATAGCTTGAAAATTGTTTGGTCATTTCCTGCAGGCCGTAACCATGCATTGTATCAATAATCAGCGACGATTTACCCGATCCCGAAATACCCGTAATTACCGATAATTGGTTCTTGGGGAAATTTATATCCAGGTCTTTAAGATAATGTGTCCGGGCCCCTTTCATTGAGATCATATCCCCGCGTTGATTTGCCAATTCGT
This sequence comes from Autumnicola patrickiae, assembly GCF_031846525.1. NCBI lineage: Bacteria > Pseudomonadati > Bacteroidota > Flavobacteriia > Flavobacteriales > Flavobacteriaceae > Autumnicola > Autumnicola patrickiae. The sequence continues at coordinate 134,071 of NZ_JAVRHM010000011.1, read as the reverse complement.
TTATTTCTGGTGCCTGGGCTTTTGGTGCATTCTCCACCAGCACATCGCAGGAAGTTTGAAAAAGGGGATGATTTTCAAAGCAAATAATACCTGCTGTTTGCTTTTTTAGTTCGTGCAAAGCTTTCAGAAGCTGCCTCACATTTTGCTGATGCAATCCAATACTGGGTTCTTCCAGCAATAAGAATATCTTTTTTGACTGCTTTGCGAAGTATTTGGTAAGTTTAATGCGCTGAGCTTCCCCACCTGATAAGGTATTAGAGGGTTGTCCCAGCTTTATATATCCCAGCCCCAGCTTCAGCATCAAAGACAATATTTTTAAAATTTGCTTCTCCTCGCTAAAGAAATCGTGGGCTTCAGCTATACTCAGATCATAGATCTCAGCAATACTTTTACTATTCCAATGTACTTGCAATACCTCAGGTTTAAAACGTTTGCCATTACACCTGGGACAAACCTTATTGATCGTCCCCATCACGTTCATAGAAAGGGTGATCACGCCTGCCCCTTCACAGGTTTCACACCTTCCACTCTTGTTATTAAAAGAGAATGCCCCTTTTGATAAACCCTGGGATTTTGCTTCCGGGGATATTGCCATTAGGTCACGAATTTTATCGGCCAGACCGGTATAGGTAGCAGGGTTGCTTCTCGGGGTTTTTCCAATGGGTTGATCAGATACCGTAAGCAGTTTAAGATCCTCTTTTTCTATATATTCTGAAAGCTTTTTAAGGATTTGAGGTGTTTTCCTGCCCACTACCGTCAAGGCTTCTTTTTGAGGCTGAAATGATTCTGCTGAAACGCGTTCAGGTTCCTTACCAGACCCGGGATTTTCGTTCTGCAGTTCGGTCAAGGTGGGAGTAGATAGCTCTTCATTATTTAAAAATTCCCGGATAGGTCCATTAAAAACAACCTCTCCTCCATGCGCTCCAGCTGCGGGACCTAATTCGATGATCCAATCTGCAGATCTTATAAAATTTAAGTCGTGCTCTACTACCATCACTGTATTTCCACGGCTTATCAGGCGATTGAGGATATGACGTAAATAGTGTTGGTAGTCTTCAGATAACCCGATGGATGGTTCATCAAATACATAAAGGATCCCTTGCAAGTTACTGTTAACCTGCCTGATCATTTTTATACGCTGTGCATCCCCGGAAGAGATATCAATACTTGATGTGCTTAGCAGATATTCCTCCATTCCCAGCCGAATCAGATCGAATAGTTGAACGCAAATCTTATCCACCAACGCCTGCTCACCTGCTGTAAGAGCCTGGCTTTTCAACCTGTCATATAATTCACTTAAAGAAAGAGACATCCATTCCTGAAAATTCAGTCCTTTCCATTTAAACTTCAGGTGTTCAGGTTTAATTCGTGCGCCTTTACAACTTGGGCAAATACTGGAACTTGCAAATTTTAGAATGTTCGGATTACGATCCCTTCTAAGGATATCGTTCATGATGGGCAGTATCCCTTTGTAAAAACCTTCTTCACGGGGCTTGGCTTTAAAGCCTTTCCATCTCAGCCGGGATTCTATGCTATGTTTTCCGTAAAAAACCTTAATACGGTCACTTCCGTTTAAAACTACCTCTTTTTGTTCTTCCGATAGTTTCTTCCAGGGGACATCCACATTAAAACCATGTGCGCCACACACTTTGTTTAATTCATCTACAGTGATCTGGGAATAGACGATGTAGCCGTTTGGTAAGGTTGTGGTAATCGCACCTTCCCTAAGGGTTTTGTTTTCGTCCCCAACTAACTTATCAAGATCGATATATTCCGCCTGGCCAATACCGTTACAGCGATCACAAGCCCCTTTTGGATGATTAAAAGAAAATAGAGATTTGCTCATTGCCTCCTCTGCGGAATAGCGGGCAAATAAAATCCGGAATACAGATGCCAGTTCAGACAGTGTACCGAAGGTGGCGTTAATAGACTGGAAGCGTTTTGACTGCTCCACCTTGATCACCGGTGGCAGCCCTGCAATATCATCTACTTCAGCCGTAGGGATGAATTGGGCATTTTGCTGATTATAGGCAGGAAGGCTCTCTAAAAAATAGCGGTAACCTTCATTTGCAATTATATCCATGGCAAGGGATGATTTCCCTGAACCGGATAATCCGGTCACTACAATCAATTGATTTTCAGGAATGTTTAAGTTTATATTTTTGAGGTTATTCTGGTGGGCATTGGTGATGCGCATAAAGGCTTTATTTTTTCTCTTTCAAAGAAATAAATATAAGTAGATATTGAGGCTTGCAATGGGTTTTTCAGGAAAACAAAGCATAAATTTCATCCCTCCTGAAATTAAACCCATTTTCTTGAATTTTAAACAGAGAATATCGCTCTTCTAATAACATTGTCATATCCTTCCTAATATTCCTCAGATATAAAAAATTTGCGATCCAGATTAAAGCAGGTATTTTATGTCGAACAAATCTCTTAAAACGATGATTTGTTTCGTGTTCAATTTCAGGTTTTCTCCCGATTTTCAAAAAGTTCTTTTTTGATCTTTTTTCTTTCTTTAAAGGGTAAGAGCCAGTTTCTCATCATCCCCGGGGTTGACAATGGAGACATCCAATAAATCATGAGCGGGTGACAGGGATACAGCCTGAGCCGAGGAATTATGTTTATTTCATAATTTTTCAGGTACTTTAATCTCCAGTCTTTTTGAGGCTTTAATACAACACAAAGAACTGCCGTAAATTCTTTAAAAGTCAATTTCTGTTGTTCACCTATATAATTGAAAACTAAAATCCACACTATATGATGGATTTATAGAATATTTGTACATAAAATTTAAAAAACACTTCTATATCCACATTAAATTGTGGATTTTGACGTATCTTCGATTTCAGTCATTCTTTTAAAACATATTTCCACACTATAATGTGGATCGAAGAATTAAAAAATAATGGAATCAGTACAAAAAATCGGTCACTTAATTCAGCAGCGTCGAGATCACATGCGGATCACTCAGCAACAATTGGCTGACATGGCTGATATTGGGATCAACACACTATACAAAATCGAAACCGGCCAGGCTAATCCCACTCTTAATTCCCTGCAGAAAATTGCCGATATTCTCGGAATGGAAATTACTTTACAGATCAAAAAGGTTTAAATTTTAAATGAGGCAAGCTACAGTACTCTATAAAGGCAAAGAAGCAGGTATCCTGGAACAGCACGATGACGCAAGCTTTACCTTCCGGTATTTAGAAACATGGCTGTCTGATCCGGATAATCCATCTATCAGCCTTACCCTGCCACGATCTCAAGGAGAACATCATGCTGAATTTCTTTTCCCTTTTTTTTACAATATGCTTCCGGAAGGAACCAACCGGCAAACCGTATGTAAAGCAAATCGATTTGATTCCGACGATTATTTCGGAATTCTTATTACTACCGCTCGTTATGATACGGTAGGAGCTGTTACGGTCAGAAAAGATAAAAAGAACTAATATGACAATTGATCATTGCCCCGGAACTTTAGCAGAAGGATTTAACACGTACAGCAGAACTTGTTTAAAACGGGTATTTGACGGTAGAAAGGTTTCTCATATCCTGCCTTATGAGGCACCTAACTCTAACCGCCAAACGGATAAACTTTTTGAAGATAATCAACGACGAATTTCAATATCTGGAGTACAAGAAAAATTTTCTGTAATCTTAGAAAAAAATAAACTACGTCTCATTAAAGAAGGAGAACAAGGCACGCATATACTAAAACCCATCCCCCATGTCGGCAAAAAACGTGATCAAATGCCCGCCAATGAGCATCTAACAATGCAGATCGCACGCCAGGTCTACAATATTGAAACTGCCGAAAATGCCCTTATCTTTTTTAAAAATGAGGCTCCTGCTTATATTACTAAGCGCTTTGACGTGAAAATGGATGGCTCCAAAAAAGCCAAGGAAGATTTTGCCACTCTAGCCGGAAAAACTCCTCAAACTGATGGCGAACATTATAAATATGAAGGAAATTACCTTGAGCTGTTTCACCTGATGAAGAAGTTCCTGCCTGCATATCGAGTTGAAACGCCAAAGCTCTTTAAAATACTTGTATTTAACTATTTATTTTCGAATGGTGACGCGCACCTCAAGAACTTTGCGATTCTTGAAACTCCTATGGGCGATCACCGATTAAGCCCGGCTTATGATCTATTAAATACACGTATTCACGTGGAGGATAGTAATTTTGCTCTGGATGAAGGGCTATTACCCAAAAGCCTGGCTCAAACAACTATAGCGGGACAGTTAAAAATACTGGCAGAACAGGTAGAAATGAAGCCAAGACAATTCGATCAAATTATTACCGGTATGTTGGAAAACTCGGAAAAAGTAGTTGAAATGACCCGGTCCTCTTTTTTGGAAAAATCTACTAAGCGCAATTATATCCAGAATTACCAATATAGATTGAAGCAGATGCAAAAGCTGAAGTCCTGAATCTTTATTGAATAAATCTTAATAGTGGAAGTCCCTTTACTATAAAAGCTCGTGACTATATCTTTTTTCTTTACCTAATTTTCTATTACTTTCTGAAAATCCACCATTGAAAATTCGCTTTCGAATTTTATCGGGAATGGAGGATTCATTGTTATGGATACCGGGTAAAGCGTGATTATCTTCTCTTGCAAGTTTCAAATGTATAATACCTCCAGACTCTTTATGCCGAATACCATTAATACGATCCTCTAAATCTTTCTTTTCAGGATAGATAGATTACGAATACCTTCAGTGGAAATTTACATACATGGTACTGAATGTATGCATTCTACATTATTTCCCTTCCTAGTTTAGCTCCAGAATTCGAAAAGCAAAAGCGCTTTTTTCAGTATCAACTTTAAACAATTCAATTATGGACGCAATTAAAATTCTGGAACAACTGGATCGTATTGAGAAGCTGTTACGGGCAAGTAAAACGGTCATGTCTTTGGAGGAAGCAAGTGAATATACCGGGATCTCCCGGAGCTATCTCTACAAGTTAACAGCTAAAGGAGAAATTCCTTTTTCCAAACCCAGGGGTAAAATGATCTACTTCTCCCGAGAAAAACTGGATCACTGGCTTCTTTCCAATTCAAAAAAATCAGCTGGTGAACTAAAGACTGAAGCATTAAACTACACCTTCAGGAACAAGAAAAGATTCTTTTAACCTAATTTTTTTGTTATGTCTGGCAACGAGGAAAAGATGTACGGGGTTAAGGAACGGAAAAAGAAAACCGTCTATGACTTTATTTGTGAATATGCATCAGATAAGTATGATCTTAGGTACGACGAGTTAGGCCATGAATTTCAAATTTCATTTAAAGATGAAAACAAATGGGAAATATTGGATTTGAACTCCTTTTTAATTGAACTGGATCAGTCTAATATTCAGGTCAACCCTGCCAAACTGGAAATCTATTTAAGGTCTCAATATGTTCCAAAGTTTAATCCTCTTGAGGAATACTTTCGGTCTTTACCTCATTGGCACGGAGAGGATCATATAAAGGCATTGGCATCATACCTACCAACAAAGGAACCTGTACTATTCCAGTACCACTTTAAGAAATGGTTGGTGCGTGCGGTAAGGTGTGCACTTGAAAAGGAATATTTTAATAAACAATGTTTGGTTCTTGTTCATCCGCATCAGAATTCAGGGAAATCAACCTGGTGCAGGTTCCTTTGCCCTCCTGCCCTATCGAAATACTTTGCTGAGGATATGACCACCGATAAAGATGCAAGGATTCAGCTAACAAAAAATTTCCTGATCAACCTGGATGAGTTATCCATTCTGGCAAAAGAAGAAATAAATGCACTGAAGGCATATTTCTCCAAAACGATGATCAATGAGCGCTTACCTTATGATCGTAAAAATTCCACGCTGTACAGAACGTGTAGCTTTATCGGCTCTACAAATCGTTCAACTTTCCTCAATGATGAAACCGGTTCTGTACGCTGGTTGTGCTTCGAACTAAAAAGCACCATTAACTTTTCCTATTCCAGGGAAATAGATATTAATAAAGTCTGGTCCCAGGCCTATTACCTCGCTTACATAGATGAAAACTTCTATCCGGAACTTACTTTAAAGGACATAGCTGAAAACGAAGAAAGGAACAAAACTTACCGGGAAACTACCATGGAAGAAGAGCTGCTTTGCAAATATTACTCACAAAGTTCCAATCCTGCTGATTTTAAAACCGCTTCAGATTTGGTTGTTCAATTAGCCTGTATTAATCCCCGCCTGAACATGTACTACATGGGAAGGGCTTTAAAGGCTTTGGGCTATGAAAGAATAAAATCTCCTCAAAATAGGATTTACGGTTATCTGATTAAAAAAAGGTTTAAGTCCTCTCCTTTAGAACTTTTATAAAAAGTATTTACCTAATTACCCCAATGCGGCTTAAAGGCGATGAACAGGGACTTAAGGTGTGGTAAATAGATTTATTAAACTATTTACCCATAACTACCACCGGGTAATTGGGTAAATAGAAAAATTAGCTAAAAAAGAAAGAAAAGCCAGCATTCATAGGGGCTGGGTAAATAGGTAATTAAAAAATAGAAAAAATGGAATTAAATCAATTATCGTGGAGAAGCGCCCGTAATATTTGCATCGTGAAAATACTCGCAAAATTAGGGCACTACCCCACCAGAAAATCGGAAAAAGAAGCTTGGTTTCTAAGTCCCTTACGGTCAGAAACCCAAGCCTCTTTTAGCGTCTCTTTGATCAAAAACTTATGGTTTGACTTCGGATTAGGAATAGGAGGCAATACTATAGATCTTATCATGATAATGAAATCCTGGTCTGCAAGGGAAGCTCTGGAATTTTTAGAAATCGATAAAGAATCTTTTTCTTTTAGCCGGCCGGATGTTACACATCTTTCTAAAGAACCAGATCTCCAAATACTGGACGTTCAAATTATTCAGCTACAAGCTTTAATTGATTATTTAAATTTTCGGAATATACCTTTTGAGATCGGTAGGAAATACTGTAGACAGGTTTGGTATGGATTTAAAGGAAAACGATTTTTTGCTATTGGTCTGCAAAATAATAAGGGAGGATGGGAGCTGAGAAATAGATACTATAAAACCTCCAGTAGCCCAAAAACTTATTCCTTCTTTGAAAGAGGATCTAAAAATCTATTGATTACAGAAGGGATGTTTGATTTTCTTTCTCTAGCTACCATCGATGAAGACTTAGTACAAGACTCAGATTATATCGTTTTAAATTCCCTGGCCTTTCTGGACAGGATTAAAATACTCATACCTAAATATGACAAAGTTCTGATCTATTTGGATAATGACCCGGCAGGAAAAAAAGCAGCCAGTTCACTTTTAAATTTTTTTGATAATGTTACGGATTGTAGCGATTTGTATTTGGGATATAAAGATCTAAATGAAAAATTGCAGAGTGAAGGATGCTCGAAAAAGTGAGGAAATACACAATTAAGTTTAACGGCCTGAATAGAAAGAACTACTTACTAATTCTTAGGAGTAGCACCAAACATTTGCAGGAAGTAAAAAAATGAGAGAGAGGGTAAATAGTAAATGCCTATCGGAGAATTTCAGTTGAAATGGTAAAGCAAGATGTGTCATTGTCATGACATTCTTGCTTTACGCCCGGAGGTTGCAAAGGTTCTAAAAAAAATGAAAAGGGAATACATCCAGATCCGTTGCTCGATTTACGAGAAAAAGCTACTCAAAAGAAGGGCGGCCAGGGCAGGGATTTCCCTATCAGAATATCTTCGATCTACTGCTTTTGAAAGAAATATTGTAGAACGGATTACCCCGGAGCAGTTGGAATACTACCGGATGTTGGTGCAATACAAAAATAACTTCGCACGGATAAGCAGCATGTTCAAAAAGCGGGATCCAAAATTGGCTGCAACGGTGGAGAAGCTGGCGGAAGAAATCAGGAACCATTTAAAAAACTTTAAAAAATGATAGGGAAAGGACATTCAATTTCCAGCACAAAGGTATCCATATCCTATGGCTGGAATCAGGAGAAAGAGGCTGAAGTAGTGCTGAAAGAACATTTGGCCGGGGATACTCCCGCGGAGATAACGGAAGAATTCAAAATTATCCAATCCCAAAATGAGCGTTGCCACAACAACACCTTAAGCTTTATCGTAAGCCCGTCTATTGAGGACGGAAGGGATTTAACCAAAAAAGACCTGGGAGAAATCGCTAAAAAGTTTTTAAAGGAGATGAACCTGCAAAACAATCAGTCCATTGGGTTTGTTCACCGGGATAAGGCGCATACCCATATCCATATCTATACTAATAGAATTGGTTTTGATGGAAAGGCCTACAATGACAGCTTTATCGGAAAACGAAGCCAGATAGCGGCAGATAATGTAGCAAAGGAATTAGGATTTAGCAGGGCGCGGGAAATACAACAGGATAGGCTTCAGGAATTAAAAAACCTTCGACAGGAAATCAAAATCATACATGACCGGGTCCTTAAAACAAGGCCAAAGTCTATGGATGAATATATGAGCAAAATGAAATCTCATAAAGTGGAAGTGATTCCCACTATCAATAAATCCAATCAACTGCAGGGTTTTCGGATGGAATACAAAGGCGTAAACCTTAAGGCCAGTGAGATCCACCGGTCGATGAGCGGCAATAGGTTAATCCCAACAATCTCGCAAAACCAGGGTTTTAAAAGGCTAATGCAAGCACCAAAAGAGCTTCAGGTTTTAAACAAAACGGTGCAGTTAAGTAGCAATCTCTCTACTAAAATAGCTAAAGAGCTTGTAAAAGGAGCAGTGAAAATTATAAGGGATACCGGTATAGGATATGAATATTAAAACTTTAAGTTATGAAAAAACTGGATGAAATTATGGAACTGATGGCCGATGAGATGGCTGATTTTAAAACTACTATCCTGGAGCTTCAACGGCTTTCGGATAAACTTTTTGATCTCAGCATCCCAATTACAACCGAAGCCTTGGAAAAGGACCTGAACATATTCTTACAAAAACAGGAAACGGAAAGTCAGGAAAGGGATAAAATTCTAAAGGGCATTGATAAGAAATTAAAGAATGCCAGGCTGATACCGAATTACCTGTTGATCCTTTTTGGTATCATGGAATACTTGATTTAAGTTTAGTAGGATACTTTAGTTACACCGCCAATAAAAAAACTGAGCAAAATTTTGAAGTTTACCGGATGATCATGGAATCTCAAAATAAGCGATACGATGGTTACTTCGAAGCATATCCGGAAATCAAAGAGGATTATTGCCAGTGGCTGGAAGCAGAAAACCAGGATTTGTAATGACAAATAGCCATGGCGAAAAATCTTTGAATTTGCGTCAAATGCCCTGAAACCCCCAATAAAATCGTTGAAATTTGCGGCAAAGCCTTAACCGATTAGATCAGATTTTTTAAAATTGGGTGGTGAAAGGCTGTGAGATTTCCAGTAAATCCCTTGGAAGACCCTGAAAACAGGTTAAAATTTACTGGTAATAGAACAGAAGTAGGATGCCTATGCTGTTTCAGTTCAATATTTCTAGCGGATTTTTATCCATTAAAGGCTTTCTACTTGCTTTTATTCTGCTTTCACTAATCCCGGGTGGCATTTTTGTGAGTATCCTCAATGATATCACAGATATAAAAATGGATACATTGGCGGGAAAGAGCAATGGGATGAAAAATTTCAGCAAAACCCAACGTGGCATTTTTTTAATTCTGCCGTTACTGGCAACTTTCATTTTCTTATGGTTTATGAAAGCTGCACCTATAGCCATGATTTCTTACTTTTTGTGCATCCTCTCTTTTACCCTCTATTCAGTTAAACCATTCCGGTTAAAAGAAAGAGGAATCTGGGGAATCTTTGCAGATGCTCTTGGTTCTCAGGTTTTCACAACATTATATGCCACTTTTCTTATTCTGGAAAACAGCAATGTAAATATTCCAACTGTTGAGATTATATTAATTACCCTTTGGTCGGCATGTTTTGGTATACGAGGAATACTGTGGCACCAGTTTCACGATTTGGAAAATGACATTAAAAGCGGGATCCCGACTATAGCACAATCTTTTAGCTCCCGGAAAACCGCCATTACAGGTTTCCTGATAATGGCTACTGAAATAATTGCCCTTGCCGGTATTATCCTTATCTCCGGGCAGTACTGGTGCTTTGTCGCACTCTTACTTTATTTTAGCTATATAGTTGACAGACGTATAAGGTTTTACACAGAAATTATTCCGTTTAAATACACAAGAAAGGACTACTGCATCTTTATGAATGAATGTTACCAGATTTTTCTTCCGGTTATTCTTCTTATCCTGCTAAGTTTCTTTGAACCGTTATACGGAATACTTCTCCTTGCTCACCTGTTTCTATTTCCTATAGGTATTATACAGGTTGGAAAAATGGTATTCTTGAGATAATCCCGAGCTTGACTTTCAAAAATCAGAAAACGAAATCAAGCTTTATAAAACCAATCTAACTTGAAATAGAAAAGAGAGGAAGCTATTAATATAAAGGAATCTTAGGATTACACATAGAATTTAACCTCACTCCTCTTTTTTCTATGTTATCCTTTTTAAAAATTAAAAAATAACTTTAAGATTTTTATATTACAATTACGTCACACGAAAATGCATAACAAAAACCAGGACATGAAAAATTATTTGCCAATTATTCTGGTTTTATCTTTTATCAAACTATTAATTCAATTGGTTGGAAATCGAAATTACGGGTTCCATCGCGACGAATTACTTCATTTATCAGTTAGTGAGCATTTAAAATGGGGATTTATGGAATTCCCCCCTTTATTGGTGTGATCGGAAAAATATCGTATTGGCTGTTCGATTACTCCCTTATAGGAATAAGGTTGTTTCCAACTCTTGCTGGTGTTACTATCCTAATATTATGTTGTTTAATTGCCAAAGAACTTGGCGGGCAATCAATGGGTATACTGCTTTCAGGAATTTGTATACTCGCTTTCCTTCCTTTTTATAGAAATCACACATTATTTCAACCTGTTGCGTTCGACCAGTTATTCTGGACTGCGGGATTTTATTTTTTCATAAAATTCATTAATTCGCAGAAAAAGAAATTCTTAATTTTTGTAGGAATAACTTTAGGGTTCGGCTTAATGAACAAATACACCATATTAGTTTGGGCATTTGGAATATTTATAGGATTGTTTTTCTATCGACAAGGAAGTATATTTAAAAACAAGTGGCTTTATATCTCATTCTTTATTTCTTTACTAATTTTCCTCCCCAATATCATATGGCAAATTCAAAGTGATTTTCCTCTTTTGAAGCATTTACAAGCCTTAAATGACAATCAGCTTAATGAATTGAACATAATGGAATTTGGGCTTGAACAATTACAATTTCCATTTACATTAATCATAAGTATTTTCGGAATATTCGCGTTAATAGTGGGTAAGAACTTAAAGAAGTATAGATTAGTCGGGATTGCCACTGTTACTATATTTTTCACTATGTGGCTGCTCAATTCCAAAGCATATTATGTTTTTGGAATTTATCCGGTTCTTTTTGCCAGCGGAGCAGTTAAAATAGAATCTTTACTATCTAAAAAAACCTATTGGATATATGCCATAGCCACAATAACTCTAGTGCCATCCATTTACTTTATTCCTGAGGCTACGCCAGTACTTCCAATTGAAAAGTTTGTCAAATACGCTCAATTAGAAGAAAAAAATGACCGGTTAGATTTAACCGGGGATTATGCTGATATGTTTGGATGGGAAGAACAGGTGAAACTGGTAGATAGTGTGTATCGATCTTTAAGTCCCCAAGAAAAAAACAATTGTGTACTATGGGCAGAGAATTATGGAGAAGCTGGAGCTCTTAAAATTTTAGGTAAGAAATACAATCTACCAAATCCTATAAGCAGGCACGGTACTTTTTGGACCTGGGGGCATGGTGAAAAAGATGCCGATGTCTGGATAAGTTTAGGTAATGAAAAAGCAACTGTAGAATATGTATTTGGAGATGTGGAGTTGGTCAAAATAATCACGCACAAATATGCGATTGAAGAAGAAAATGGAATTCCCCTTTACGTTTGTAGAGAACCAAAAATTGACATTGAGAAATGGTGGAAAGATTATGAAGAACACATATTCGACTGAAAAGGTCGTCAGGTAAAATTCCACATAATTAATAGCAGGTAAAAATTTAAAAAAGTAAAATCTACTTTGCAACAAACTGCTCTCCATATTGAATACCTAAAGAAGAGTTTTAAAGCAAAAGCTACCTGATTGAAAGGAGTGGTTTTTTAAATCTCGTAATAAGAAATCTAATAAAAAAGTATTGGAAAAATTTAGGTCCTACTACCTATTTTAATCCTTTTCTGTTATATTCATATTTGAATAATAAGAAGGCATTAATAATAATTGTTACATAAAGTGCTATTACTACAACATTTACCATAAAAGAAAAGCTAAAAAAATTAAGACCTCCAGTATTTCAATCCCCTTGATTGTAAGGTTAAGAGTTTTGGTCTTACAAATATTTAAAATTTTATCTTTTAGGGGAAGGGGAAAAACACCCTTTTTAAAGTAGGAATGGGTGCCGTAACCATTTAAGATTAATCCATATTATCTTTCAGAAAGTATTTCACTTCAAAAGTGAAGCTGTTGGAATAGAAGTTTGTATTATCTAAAAATTTCTCTTTTGTAGAGAACTTCTCCCTTCCAATTTACCGCCTGCACTAATATTTCCTTTTCCTGTACAATGACGATCAGAAATCCCTCATCGGAATCAATAAACTTTGTTGAAGAAGATTTACCGACATCTTCACCCCTGGATCCTGACCCGGAAATAAATTGCTGAATGGTGGATTCATCGGATTTCTGGTGTGCAATTACATGTTGATGACCCGAAAAAACAATATCTACCTTTGAATCCTTTGAGGTACTCTCCAGAAGGTTCTGAAGTGAGGTTTCTTCTTGATCTTTACCTGCTGAATACATAGGATGATGTCCTACAACTATATTCCATTTAGCCTCTGAAGTTTCCAGAGCATTGAGTAGCCATCGCTTCTGCTGCAGGGTATCCTGTTCTTTAATTTTTCTGTATTTTTCTTCCTCATAATAAGATTGCTGTAAAGGATTAGTGTCGAGGAAGATTAATCTTGTCTTGAAATCATCCACTTCTTTATCAACCAAATAGTAGTGATTTGGCATATTCCATCTCTGGCTAATTTTGGTATAATCAATTTGTGCCTCTACATTTCCCAGATAACCGTGGTTGCCAAGAACCAAATACCATGGGCAAAAAAGATTGGATCCGTAATATATATCTTCAAAACTGCTAATGATAAAAGGATCTTTTACAGATGCAATACCATCAGGATAAAAATTATCACCAGTGGAAATAATAAAATCTGGCTTTATAATAAATCCTGCTTGTTGCATGATCGCTGCAATTTCCATTTGTTTAAAATGTCCATTTCTTCCCCAATCACCTATTACATAGAAGCTTAATCCACCTTCTTTGACCGTGAGTTCTTCTAATGCTTGTGTCTTATTAGCATTATAGATTTTTCTCGTTTGGGCCTGCGAAAAAGTAGCAGATAAGATAAAGGCAAAAAGAATTCCAACCGCTCTAATTACTTGAAGTGTTTGTGGGACTTTTTTTTCTACGTTCATCGTATAAATTGTTTGACATCAAGATTATTCCTAAAAAGATAGGCATAATACCTCACCTTACAGGAACTAATAAATCTTAAACTATTGATAATTCATTGCAGCGGCATCTCCTGTTGTTTAAGTTTGTTGATAATGGTCGCAAGGAAATGCAATTTCACGGGCAGGGAAGAATCCATCTTTTCCCTTGGATTGGGATATTAGTTTTAAAACTATTTCTGGAAATTAATGAAAAATCAGGATCAAGCAGAAGCACAGGAAATAAAAGAAATCCTTCAAAATAAAAAAGTTCAGGAGGCTGTCAAGCAATCTTCAGGAGGCAAGCAGGAAAACGAAAAAGAACGATCTTCTGCTTTAGGGGTCACGGCAATCATCTTCCTTTTATGCTGTAGCTTATATATTCTGGTACAATACCAGATAATACCAATCCCGCTCACTTATGTCCCGTTGGCACAGAGGATCTTGATGGCGCTTATGTTCATAGCCATTATCCTGGTAATAAACCGTTTGCTTAAAAAAATTTTAAATAGAAGAATAGAAGACAAATCTACTGTTTACAACCTCAAGAACATAATCAACCTCTTTAGCATAATATTTATTTTCATCATTGCCCTTTCTTTATTATTTGCTAATTGGTACGCTACGGTGGTATCTTTTGGGGTAGGTTCTTTAATATTAGGACTAGCCCTTCAAAATACCTTCACGAGCTTTTTCGGATGGATTTACCTCCTTATCCGGAAACCTTATGAAGTGGGGGATCGAATTAAAATAGGTTCTGCATACGGTGACGTGATACGAGTAGGTTACCTCGATACTACCCTATGGGAATTTAGGGGAGATTATTTATCCGGGGACCACCCCAGTGGTCGAATCATCAAGTTTACAAATTCCAAAGTATTTAGTGAATACATATATAATTATTCCTGGCCACTGTTTCCTTTTATCTGGAACGAGCTTAAACTTTATATTTCATATGACAGTGACCTGTTGTTCACCACAAATACTATAAAAAAAATAGCAGAAGAAGAAATTGGGGAAGCTATGACCCGAAGAGTTAAAAGGTACAAGAAAATCCTGGCAGACACTCTTGTGGAACAACTCGAGGTTCGGGAACGGCCTTCAGTAATTCTGAAAGCACATGAAAATTCCTGGATAGAAGTCACTGTACGTTATCTGGTGAACCCCAAAACATCCGGGAAAGTCAAGACCAGGCTATTCGGAAATATTTTAAAAGAACTAAAAGAACACCCGGAAAAGGTAAGGTTTCCAAATTAAGGTATAGAAAAGGATGAACCTTACCTTCTATGCTAGGGATAATTTTTTTTTTTGGAAAGTTTGATTAATAATTGATTTCTAAGGATAGTAATAACGTTGATTTAAGAATCCTTACTCATTAAATCGAAGCCAATTTTTCTATACTGATTTTTTCTCCCTCTGCGCTTAAGCTACTTATGAACCAGAATATTTTACTGGTAATATAAAACAGAAGTAGATTGCGCCCTATGCTGTTTTTACTTAACGCTTAACTTCCCGTACGCTATAAAAACAGCACAGGAACCTCGCGCAGGTAAGTTATGGTAGATTTGGGGGCATCTATTTAAATATAAACGGTAATAATCCGGCGATTGGATTACCAGTTTTATAGATTATGACTAACTTAAAGAAATATCAGCACTATGGGTTTCAGAAATTAAAACTTTGGAGCGGCAGTAAAGCCGCTGGAAAATGTCCAGAAGTTGAAGATCACCATAGACCTGTACGAAATGAAAGAACTATTCTCAGAAAAAGGAAGGCTCTGGTTAATCAGTATATTCTTAAATACAGTTAAACTTCAGGCAGAGCAGATTTTTAATCCATTTACCTTAAGACTGTCGATTAAATTTAAAAAAGGGAAACCATCCGTTTAAAAAGAGACGGCTTCTTCTTTTTGTAATCATTTATTCTTTAGTAGGATTTCCTATACTTCCTTCCATAGGAGCTTCATTAAAATCTGCTGCGTCCTCTATTGTCATTTCTGTAATAAAATCTTCCTTAGGTGTCCTCACTTTTTTCATGCTCACTAACCAGTCATTTTCATCTTCCCTGTATCCCAAAGGCAGCAGTAAGGTGCTTTTATAACCACTACCCGTTAATTTTAAAAGCTCATCTAATTTTTCAGGAATAAATCCTTCTATTGGAGTTGCATCTACCTTCTGCTCAGCCGCAGCTGCAATTGCCAAACCAAAAGATATGTAGCTCTGTTTAGCGGAATGATGTGCCTGCCACTCCTGTCCCAAAGGTTCGTACAGGCTTAAAATATTATTTTTGTAATTGTCCATTGTGTTGTGGGGCAACTTCCTTTCATCCATGGTATAGTTAAAAACCTTTGAAACCCTTTCATCGTTATAACCATTCCAGGCTGCGAAAACCAATAAATGGGAACAATCTGTTATCTGACTTTGATTCCAGGCAATTCCTTTAATTTTTTCCAACAACGCCTTATCAGAAATAACAATAATTTTATAAGGCTGCAGGCCTGAGGAAGAAGGAGCCATACGGGCAGCTTCCAGTATATAATCTAATTTATCCTGAGGCACTTTTTTGCCATTCATTTTTTTGGTGGCATAGCGCCAGTGTAAATCTTCCAGTAAACTCATAATTCTTTATTTTGAACAAAGGTAAACCAGATTGGTTTAAAAGAGTAACTTTGTGACAAAAAGTAATAGTGACATTTAAGTAACCTCCTTGAGATATGGAAGAAAAAGTTTTAGATTTTACAGCTGTGCATGATTGTACAAAAAAGATTAGGGCAATTCACGATACGATGGATGTATTAAGCGGAAAATGGAAAATATCTATTATAGCCTGTCTTTGTTATGAACCGATGCGATTTTCGGAATTGTTAAAAGAAGTAAATGGAATATCCGGTAAAATGCTGAGCAGGGAATTAAAGGACCTGGAAATGAATAAACTGGTAATAAGGAAGGTTCTCGACACCAAACCGGTAACCGTAACTTACCAAATCTCTGAATATGGAAAATCTTTAAAAGAGTTAACCAATGTAATTGCAGAATGGGGCATAAAGCATAGGGAACAAATAGTTAATTCTCCTAAACATACTATGATCTAAAATAGAATTAGGAACAAGATAAGACCAACTTACAAATTTTAAAGGGTAAAGCTGCATCTGTCAAAAAAAGATTTAAAAGGTAACCCTCGTGAGTTCGAGTGAATTATTGGAGCCTTTCGGCAAGAAAAATTTGTATCGAGAACACCCAAGGGAGTTTTTTGCTCCAACCTGTTCTCAATACATTTTTGCTGTCGCTCTCACTACAGCAAAAGACACTCGAACTGACGTGTAGTGGTAAAAACCACTTATTCATGTGTTGATATTCCAAAAACAAAGTATGAATTAGGTACTAAATATTCATATCTTGTTGATCACTAAATAATTATCCTCATGAAGAACCTTAAGAAAGAAGATATTGATCAAGAAGTATTTGACCTGTATGATGATTACGCCCACAATAAGCTCAACAGACGCCAGTTTGTTGAGAAACTCTCATTATATGCCGTTGGCGGCCTCACGGTAGGATCTCTGCTAAGTTTTATGTCTCCTGATTATATAAATACACTGTTGGTTAGCAAAGACGATCCGCGTTTGGACTCTGGATATATTCAATATGATTCTCCCAGGGGTGGCGGAAGTATTAAGGCGCTGTTATCCACTCCAAAAGAGAAATCAGGAAAATTGCCTGGAGTCATTGTCGTGCATGAGAACCGTGGCTTAAATCCTTATATTGAAGATGTGGGCAGGCAGACGGCTTTGGATGGGTTTATTAGCATTGCACCTGATGCGTTATCCCCGCTTGGCGGCTATCCGGGAAATGATGATGCCGGCCGGGAATTGCAAAAACAACGCGATCGCAACGAGATGCTTGAGGATTTTATAGCTGCCTTTGAATATCTTAAAAATCACAAGGACTGCAACGGCAACATTGGCGTGGTTGGATTCTGTTTTGGTGGATGGATATCAAACATGATGGCGGTGCGGGTGCCTGAATTAAAAGCAGCAGTCCCATTTTATGGCGGACAGCCTACTTCCGAAGAAACCGCACAGATTAAAGCGCCTCTGTTAATCCATTATGCGGAACTGGACTCCCGGGTTAATGAGGGCTGGCCAGATTATGAAAAGGCACTCAAAGTGAATAGCGTTAACTATACTGTTCATTTTTATGAAGGGGTGAACCACGGATTTCATAACACAACGACCCCCCGATATGATAAAGCTGCTGCGGAGCTCGCCTGGCAACGTACTGTTGCGTTTTTTAAGGAGCGACTGGTGTGAGGGTTCTTGTTTAATTTAAATACTGAAAAGAGCTTTCAGGAAATATTTGAAAAGAAATCCTATCGTATAATTCAGGTTAATTGTAAATAATCCTATTACATCCATAACGAGGAAAAACTGCTAACAATAAAGCGCAAAAAAACCCAGAATAAACTGGGCTCTGTTAGTAAATCAAAAGACGTAAATTATTCTGGCATTACTACTGTGTCTATCACGTGAATAACACCATTGCTTGCCATTACGTCTGTAGCAACAATTTCACTGTAATTTCCTTTTCCGTCCATCAACCAAATTTTTTCATCTTTTTGCATTACGGTCAAGACTTCACCATTCAATGCTTCTAATTCGACCTTCCCATTACCTTCTTTTAAAGCGGCAACAACGTCGGTTGCTGATAATTTCCCCGATACCACATGATACTTCAGGATATTAGCCAATGCTTCCTGATTATTCGGTTCTAATAATGATGTTAGGGTGTTAGAATCAATTTTATTAAAAGCACTGTTCGTGGGTGCAAACACTGTAAATGGTCCTTCACCTTGTAAAGCGCTCACTAAATCGGCTGCTTGTAAAGCGGATACTAAAGTTGAAAAATCTTCATTACCAACAGCAACATCTACTATTGTTTCCTGTGCATTAGCACGTTGAGAGAAAGCCACAGTCGTTGCTATGGTCAAAATAAGAATTAACTTTTTCATAATTTTTAAATTTTAAATTATTGTTTATCAAATATATACTAAAATTAGTTCTGTTTAACTTATTTAACTTATTATTAAACAAAACAGTAAATTAATTTTAAAAAAGGAAATTTGAAGCACGATCTTAAAACTGATGTTGGTTGTTGGTATTCATACCTCGTACTTTTAACTTCGCACTTCAGAAGGTTGATAATTGTCATTTTTGAGGCACGATCTTAAAAACCGTTGTCAGTAGTCGGGTGTGGTTTTACAACTCTAAACTCTGAACCACGAACTCCGGGCTTCGAACTCTTCTAACTTCTAACCTCCCCCTTTAGAAAGTCGATAATTGTCATTTTTGAGGCAGGATCTTAAAAACCGTTGTCAGTGACCCTGAACTATAAACCACGAACTCCGAAAAGGCACTACCCTTTCCTACTCCTTTCTTTTGAGGAAACTTAAACAGAAATAATTTCAGACTCTGGAAATTGTCTTATACCTTCACCTTCCCGTAACCAGAAAGTATAAAACCTCCACATGAAAAACACGAATTGGGCTGAAAACCTAACCTACAGTACAGATAATGTGCACTACCCTACTACGTTGGAACAGGTGCAGGAGGTTGTAAAGAAGTGCAGCAAAATCAGGACATTGGGATCCCGTCACTCCTTTAATAGCATTGCCGATAGTACTGAAAACCAGGTCTCGCTTAAGCATCTTAATAAAGTGGTATCGCTAAACAAAGTGGCACATACCGTAACCATAGAAGGTGGTATGAATTATGGCGAACTTGCCCCTTACCTTCAGGAAAATGGCTACGCCCTGCACAATTTGGCTTCCTTGCCGCATATTTCGGTGGTAGGCGCCTGCACTACTGCTACACATGGTTCGGGTGTAAACAGCAATAGCCTGGCCAGTGCAGTTGCTGCGCTGGAATTTGTGAATGCAGCAGGCGACATTATCTGCATGTCCAAAGAAAAAGACGGGGAAGCGTTTAAAGGTGCCGTTGTAAATCTTGGCGCCCTGGGTGTGGTAACAAAACTAACCCTCGATTTGCAGCCTTCCTTCAACATAAAACAGCTGGTATACCGCAACCTGCCCATGCAGGCGCTAAAGGATGATTTCCTGGCGATTATGTCCGGCGGTTATAGCGTAAGCCTGTTTACCACCTGGAAAAATAAAAATATCAATCAGGTCTGGATCAAGCAGGACGAGAAAGGAAAATCATCTGGTTCAACTCCAGATAGCTATGGTGCACTACCTGCCACTCAACACATGCATCCGTTAGAAGAGTTATCAGCGGAGCATGCAACAGAACAAATGGGTGTAACAGGCCTCTGGTACGAACGCCTGCCCCATTTTAAGATGGGCTTTATGCCTAGTGCTGGTAAGGAATTGCAGTCGGAGTTTTTTGTACCCGTAGTACATGCTTACGAAGCTATGATGGCGATAGAGCAATTGCACGAAAAGGTGTCGCCGTATCTCTTTGTGTCCGAAATCAGGATTATCGCTTCAGATGATTTATGGATGAGTCCTTTTTACCAAAGAGCATCTATCGCTTTTCATTTTACCTGGAAACAGGAATGGGAGTCGGTAAAGAACCTACTCCCATTAATAGAAAAAGCGCTGGCACCATACAAGCCGCTACCACATTGGGGCAAACTTTTCACGATGGCGCCACCTGTACTGCAGGGCCGCTTGCCAAAATTGAATGATTTTAAACATCTTGTTCGTCATCACGACCCACAAGGAAAATTCCGCAACAGCTTTCTACAGGAAAAGCTTTATGACAGCTAAACCTCCTTTACTGAAATATCCTTAGAAAGAAGAAGCAAGGTTAGCCGAAGGAGAAATTCTTAATCCTGCACTTAAATCTTATACTTTTTTAGGCGGCAGATCAAAAGCTTCAGCTTCATGTTCAAAATGGTTGCGGTGGGAACCATCACAAAAGGGCTTGTTACCCGACAAACCACAACGGCAAAGGCTTACTTTGTTCCTTCCTCCAAGATCGTATTCCTTTCCGTTCTTATCTACTATTTGAAAGTCTCCATCTATAATAAGGGAGCCATTATTGTTTACTGTAATCTTTGTTTTTGACATGGTTGTTTTGTTTTAGTTTGTATTTTATGATTAGTTGGAAAATCATGCAAGTTAACTTTTTTACTTCCACCGCTTAAATTTAATCCCTCATTGAGGGTTAAGTTCCCCGAGACTTGCCTCGAATTTTTAAAAGTATTTTTCAATTCATTCCTCATGTGCTTGCACCGGGGTGGTTGATTTATATTACCTAAGAATCTCCTTCCCTAAATCTGATTTTAATTTGCCATTTTCAATTATATTCAGTCGCTCAACAGGCAAATTGATGCCCTTTGTTCTTAATATACCGTAAATCCGGGCTTATCGCTTTGTGCGAAAGGATAGTTTTGCTTATTTACTTAGGAAACTTGATTTTACCTCCAGGAGGATTGTTCTAAATTTCCTACAAAAGTTAATCATCAGTTTAAGTTATGTTAAAAATATTAACTAACTTTCCCACTCAGGATCTTACCCTACTTTGGTCCTTTTTATTGCAATTACAACCCACCATCTATTTTACATGGCAAAAGCAGACATTGATTTTGAAAAAGAACTCTGGGATGCGGCGAACGAATTGCGCGGCGCAGTATCTGAGAACAACTATAAAAACTACATCCTTCCCCTTGTTTTCGTAAAGCACCTTAGCGAACGCTATGAGGTGGTGCGCGAGGAATTGAAGGAGCAGCTTAATGATCCTGAATCTGATTATTACACTACAGATAAGGAGGAGATCAATTACGTCCTGGAGGACCGGGATGAATACCGTTCCCGGAATACTTTTAAAATTCCGGAAACCGCTTCCTGGCAATATTTGAAGGATAATGCCGAGCAGGATGATATCAAGGTGAAGGTAGATGATGCCTTTGATGTGATTCAGGAACTTTTGACGGGGTATAATCCCCAGCTGGTGAATATTTTGCCGAGAATTTTTGTGCGGAGTGAACTTTCTCCCAAACAAACCGGCGGAATTATCAACCTCCTCTCCCACCCTAAATTTTCTGAAAAGGAAAATCCCGAAAGCGATATCCTGGGCCGCATCTATGAATATTATATTGGCCGCTTTGCAATGGCTGAAGGTTCGGGTGCGGGGCAGTTCTTTACGCCGGGTAGTATTGTAAGGCTGCTGGTGGAACTATTGGAACCTTACAAAGGTCGCATCTTTGATCCGGCTTGTGGGAGTGGCGGTATGTTTGTGCAGAGTTTGAAGTTCATCAAGGAACACGGCGGAAACAAAAAGGATATCGCGATCTACGGACAGGAAATGACCGCTCAAACTTTGCGATTGTGCCTTATGAACCTGATGTTGCGGGATCTTTCTTTTGATATCAAACTGGGGAATTCTTTGCTCGATGACAAATTCCCAAACCTGAAAGCCGATTATATCATAGCCAATCCGCCATTTAATGTGAGCAACTGGCATCCTGAAGATCTGCCCAATGGCGATCCACGGTTGTTTGGCCCTAAAGAAGAATTCACTACAGATGGCAGCGCCAATTATATGTGGATGCAAACCTTCTGGCACCATTTAAGCGACACCGGGACTGCAGGGATTGTAATGGCAAACGGCGCGATGACTTCCAACAATAAAGGAGAGAAAAACGTGCGGCAGCATATGGTAGACAATTCTATGATAGATGCCATTGTTCGCCTGCCCGATAAGCTGTTCCTCACCACCGGGATTCCGGCCTGCCTTTTTATCCTGAGCAAAAACCGCGACGGAAAAGACGGCACCCACCGCGAACGAAACAAAGAGATCCTGTTCCTGGACGCTTCCAAAATGGGCACAATGGCCAGTAGAAAACTGCGAGT
Source organism: Autumnicola patrickiae (assembly GCF_031846525.1). Classification (NCBI taxonomy): domain Bacteria; kingdom Pseudomonadati; phylum Bacteroidota; class Flavobacteriia; order Flavobacteriales; family Flavobacteriaceae; genus Autumnicola; species Autumnicola patrickiae. The sequence continues at coordinate 111,573 of NZ_JAVRHM010000011.1, read as the reverse complement.
ATTTAGTGATGATGATATTAATAAAATTGCGGAAACCTACCACAAGTGGCGCAATGTCTCCTCCCTGGATGTCCCCCTGAGCGGAGTCGAAGGGTACCAGGACATCGAAGGTTTTTCTAAAGCAGCTACCATAGCCGATGTACAAAAACAAGATTACAAACTCACCCCAGGGATCTATGTAGGCACAGAAGCCGAAGAAGACGACGGGATCCCTTTTGAAGAAAAAATGGAGCGCCTTAAAACGCAGTTGCTAGAGCAGTTTGAAAAAGGGAAAGAATTAAAGGAAAAGATCAAAGCTAATTTTGATAAGATCCTTTAAAAAAAAAATTTGTGAACCACTTGAAAAAATGAACAGGGAAAGTAATGATCGGTGCAAATAAAGCATAGCAGAAATAGAGAATACGTTTAGCGCATTGTTGTGCAAAATATAAAATGAAAATTATCAATTGCCTAAAGTGATTCCAAATAAAATTTATAAATACCGAAGTTATACAGAAATACATTTCAAAATAATTACTAAACAAGAATTGTATTTTGCAAGACCTTCAGAATTTTCAGATTTACAAGATTGCAAATATCGAATCAATAGAGATGCGGTAAAAAATGAAACAAATCGAAGAAAGACATATGCTAGGCTTTTTAAAATCGATGATCTTTTCGATCCTATAATCAATGAGCACATTGAATCAAATCCTATAACTGACGAATTAATTGACAAAATAGAAGAAGCTAGACAAATAGAAAATGATAAATATTTGGGAATATTTTCGGCTAGTGAAAGTTACTCTAACAGATATCTTTGGAATGTGTTTGCCGCTAATCATACTGGATTTTGCGTAGGAATAGATTATAGCCAGATATCGCAAGGAATTGGTTTGAATGGTTCAATAAAATATTCAGATACAGGACTCCCAGAAACAAAGGTTTATAATTATGAAGAGTCTGAGTTCATAGAATACTTATATAATTCATTAATGACTTTAAAAGATGAGTTATCACAAGAAAGAGAATATAGACTTTCTAAGATAATTATTAATGATTTAGACAGATTTCATAAAATTCCAAAATGCTCTATCTCAGAAATTTTCTTAGGTAAAAATATGGCTGATGATAAAAAGAAAGAATTAATTAAATTAATTAAAGAAAATCTATCCTCTACAAAAATTTTCTCAATCATAGAAAAAGATGGAGATTTAGAAGGGATACGAGTGTAATTAAAAAATATGAAATCTAACGAAATAAGATTATTTAGGGAAAAATTAGAACAAGATCAGGAAAACTTAAACATAAGACGACAATTTCACGAACAATATGAATGGCTAGAAGGCTACTGGAACGGCAGATACAGAGGGAATAATCATATTGATCAATTTGATCGAGAATTTGGGGATTATTTCTGGAACTTGGGTGAACTAAGAGATTTAGTAAGAGACCTTGCAAGTTATCCTCCTATAGGAAGCTCTAAAAGCAATTTTGATTCAACTATTACTATACAGAGAGCAACCTACTATTTGAGATTTTCTACCAATTTATATGAAATAGAATTCCCAATGGATTCAGATAACGATAAAGAAATTGCAAATGAATGGAATAAATCTGCTTTCAATGGTTCATTAACGATAGTAAAACAAATCAGAGATAACTTATTTCACGGAAGAAAAGCCGAATTAAGCGAACCTCAATATACCAGAAATAAAGAATTAATTTCAATGGGTGTGAGAATTACTAATTTGATTTTGGAAAAATTAGAAGATGTAGAGAATCAAAAAATCAGCATCAAGAAAATGAAGATCTAACGTTTTAAACTTTGCACAAATGTTAAAAAACCTATGCTTAGACCAGTCCCACCTCGAAATTCTCTGCTCGCTTACTCAGCGGATTAACCTGCGGACAAATCCTTTCTTCTGCTCGCATAGTTTTTGTGCGGAACGTTGGCAGTAACCTGAAAAATAATATGTTAACACCCCAAAACATTATTTCCAAATTTGAAGAACACGGACTTCCACAGTATGGTGTTCCTTTGGATTTCTTACCTAATGAATCTTTAATTAGACAAATAACTGAAAGGTTTAAGATTGAATTTGCTATTATGTTTACAATAGGAAACAACAACTATTCCATATATAAAGGCACGAGTAATAGTGTGGAATTACCGATTGACGAATTAGAAATACTTCTTTCCCACACACATCCCAACGGTACGATAAAACCAAGTATACATGATATCAATTGGTTGAAGACTGCTCGATTAGTCGGCTCACCTCAAATTCAATCGGTAATTTTACCCATTGGACAAAACAGAGTAACTTTCAATATTCAAAGTTCATATTTAAAATAATATTATGGAAATTCATAAGGAGATATTAAATAATATAAATACCAGATATGTATTATTAAAAAATGAACTTGATTATTTAATTATAGATCATTTAAGAAGAACTATGGTAATAATTGACGACCCAATTATTAACGTAGACAAGCTTATTGAAACAATGATACTCAGGAAAGCTCGGGTTTATGAAAATGTAAATGATCTTCCAAAACCTATCGAAGAGCCTTTTAAATTAAAAGGAAAATCAATAGACTTTAAAGTATATATTAGAAAATTATTCAATCGTACTGGAGAAGAAACAGGCGCTGTTCTTTCTGCTTTAACTAATGAACCTGTAAATGCAGAAAGAAAAATAAATATTGAAAAAACAATTATGCGTTATGCTTTTCAGGTATTATACCCAGGAGAAGGTTTAAATATGTATAGTTCTGTATATAAGGACACAGCATCTATTACAGCAATAAAGAAAATAAATGATTTACCTTCAAAGGAAATTGGAGAGATTAAAGAACTGTATGACTGGTAAGACAACTGTCAACAATGCATAAAAATAGTGGTTAAATTGTCCCTATCGAAATTCAGAGCTTGCCTGCTTAGCGGTTTCTCCTGCACACAATCAAGCTCGCAAGATCGCACTCGTTTTATACAGAACTGTGAACAACTTGGGAAAATGAATTGAGAAAATTTGTAATGGCGGATAAAAAACTATAGTAAAAAATATTTTAAGCGCAGTGTTGCGCTTCATGCTAAAAAGGCTATCTATTCAATAAAACGAAACTTAATGACACATTTTGACCCAGCAAAAAACAAAATTCTGTTTGGAAGTACAAATAAGCTAGCTGATTGGATAGGTGAAGATCCGAACCATGGAAAAATCATTGATAAAATCAAGTTAATGCTTAAAAATTATCTTGAATTAGACAATGTTAGTTTTCTCTTTGGTTCGGGAACCTCGATTCATTTAGGAGCAGTGGCAATTAGAAATTTTCCATATGAAGTAGAAAACCATGTTGTCAAAATGGATGAAAAGCCCAAATTTAACGGTATTAATGATGAATTTGAAAAGACAGTCAAATTGTTACAAAAGGATTTTTTGAAATATGGAACTAAGCATCTTAATGAAGGTTCTGAGGATTCTTTTAAAAATGAAAATGGTTGGGAATTTTATATTGAGGATGATATTGTGAGAGATGGAGAATCTGCGGAGATTGTAATAGAATATGAAAAAATTCTAAATTATCTCATTGCAAAAGATTTTGTTCTTCAACAGGAAAAAAGTGAAGCAAGAGAGGACAAAGTTTCAGAATTAATCACGGCTATTAAAGAAGGGTTATTTAAAGTCTGTAACTTAGAAAAAATAAAAGTCTCTCAAAAAATAATTGATAAGAAGAAAGCTAGTCCATTTGAAAAGGATAAAGCTCAAGGAACCCTTCTTGAAACAAAAAGTAAGTACATCTTTCATGAAAAATTTATTAAGGCTCTTCTTCAAAGACCTTTAAATTTAAGGAGAGCAAATATTTTCACGGCTAATTATGACTTAGCTTTTGAATATGCCTTTGATAAGCTAGGAGTACATTACATAGATGGTTTTTTAGGGTTTCATAAGAGATTCTTTAAACCAGAAACATTTGAATACGATATTTTTTACCCTGGTTCTACTACTTCTGGTAAAGTCCAAAGAATCGAGAAAGTCGTAAGATATTTTAAGTTACATGGTTCTTTGTCCTGGGTCAATTCTGAATCAAGGGATGCTAACAATCTATATGGTATAGAAGAAAAATCGCTTGAACTAATAGAATCCCAAAATAAAAAGGGGGAAATTATAATCTACCCTTCAGCGGTAAAAAAGTCATACACTCTTGACCTTCCATATTCTGAGCTATTTAGACAATTTGCATCAACCATTACTCAATCTCAATCAGTGCTTATTACGGTTGGGTATGCATTTGCGGATGAACATTTTAATGACATTATCTACCAAGCCTTGTCAAATCCTACATTTACTCTTATTGTAATAGATTTTCAAGGTACACGAAATAAACATATAAATAATCTAAAAGAGCTTAATGACCCAAGAATCATAATACTGGAAGGAGAATTTTTTGGGGACTTTCTAACCTTTGCAGATACCCTGATGCCCAATTTCAATAATGAGGACAATAACGAAAATGTTGCAAATACTTTGAATCAGCTTTTAAGCTCAAAGACTTCTCATACTGAACCTTCTAAAGCCACAGGAGAATGAGCGAAAGAACTATTGGTACAGTCATTTCTGTTGACAGCTTTAGAGCATACATCCGACTTGATGATGATTTGAAAAGTCTTTATAAAAGTGGATATGAGGATATTTTTGAGGTCGCAAGGATAAATTCCTACATAATAATACCAATTGGTGCGGATAAAATTGTAGCAATGGTTACAAGTGTTAGATCAATTGATGAAACAGAAATTGGAAAAAATAAAGAGGCCATTTTTTTGACTAAATCTGCAAGGTATTTAGTGGCAACTATGATTGGAACTATTGAGAATCGTGGGAAATATATTCAAGGAGTATATAATTACCCAATACTCGACAACCCTGTCTGGTATGTAACAAGCCAAGACTTGGATAATATTTTTGACCAAAAGAAAAAGGAAGACACAGAGGAAATAAATTTTGAAGATGATTATTATTTACCCATTGGAACATCACCTTCATTTTCTGATTATAAAATCAAAATAAATCCAGATAAATTTTTTGGTAAACATGCCGCAATACTTGGTAATACTGGTTCAGGTAAATCTTGCACGTTTGCCTCCATCATTCAAAGTATGTTCGATTTTGATTACAATGGGAAGAAGCTGAAAAATGCCCATGTCATAATATTTGACACCAATGGAGAATACAAACAAGCATTTCAAGGAACGAAAGAAGCCCCATATAAGAATATTGAACTAGTCAATCCATTCAATGTCGATAAAGACGGAATGAAAGTTCCTTTTTGGTTTATGAACTTCGCTGATTATGATTACTTATTTGAACCAACATCAGGAACACAAGCTCCAGTATTTAAAAGGGCTTTAGGACTAGCAAAAAACCAAAAAGAAGTTGGAGTAAAACCCATTCTCGACAAGTTCACGGAAAGAGGAGTGGTTAATCTATTTGATGCCTCCCCAGACGACATTAAGAAGAAAAAATGCACCCAAAGCTATGGAAATTGGAATTATAAGGACGATAATGAAATTATTGGCTTGGCAAATTCAATTACTCCAAATGGAAATCAACTTTTAGGTGATATCCAAAATGCTCTACTAACGCTAGGGGCAAACAACAATATCGCAGATGAAAAAAATGCTTTAGAAGAATTGGAAATTAAATATTTAGAGTACTCTAGTTCACAAAAGGTTGAGCAAATAGCAATTGAAAAAAATATTGACTTACCGATATGGTTTAATTTTCAAGATTTAATTACGAGATTTTTTGACGAAGCAATCAATGAACAAGAAAATTCAGGAAATAGACTAAGGGAGTTTGTTTCAACTCTTAGATTAAGATTACAATCATATTTGGGTGACGAAAGGATTTCACAGCCTCTACTCTTAAATCAGCCAGAGGAAATTTTAAATGCTTTGGCAAAATTCATTGCTTTCATTCTAGGTGATTTTTGCAAAGTATATAGAACTGAAGATACAGACCTATTTTCGGAGTTTTATAAAAAACAATTAGATAAAGAAGAAATTGAAAAACTCGTTGAAGGTAAGCCAAGTCAAGTTACAATTATTGACATGTCTTTACTACCTTATGAAGTTTTAGAAACAATAACGGGATTAATAGGTAGACTTATTTTAGACTTTGTATCTCGTTTTCCCGAAAGTGATAGAGGCAAACTTCCCATGGTAATAGCGTTGGAAGAAGCACAAAATTATATTCCAGAGAAAAACAGAGGTGATAGAGAATCAATAGCTAAAAAGGTCTTTGAGCGAATTGCCAGGGAAGGCAGGAAATATGGCATTTCATTACTTGTTTCTAGTCAAAGACCTTCAGAATTATCTAAGACTGTATTATCGCAATGTAACTCCTTTATAATTCATAGGCTTCAAAACCCAGAAGACCAAAAATATGTAAGACAATTAGTTTCTGCTGCAAATGAAGATATTTTACAACAATTACCAATTTTACCGCAGCAACACGTCGTAATTATGGGTGATGCGGTAAGGACGCCTGTTCAAGCAAGAATGAACAATGCAAGTCCACGACCTAATAGTAATAATCCAAAATTCATTGAAAATTGGACGGTGGATTTACCAAAAGACTTCCCTAATTATGAGAAAATTGCTGAGGCTTGGGAAAAAGGTGAAAAATATAATCCTTCAAAAGCAGAACCAAAGGTGGAACAAGAAGAATAAACACGACAGCACAACAATGTGCGAGTACCCTGGGTGATGATAAAACACCATACCAAACCATTAAAAGAAATAAATAACAACTAATGCCGGAGAATTGGAAAACATATAAGTTAGAAGAAATATCAAGAAACGTCTCAAGAAGATTCGATTTTTCTAAAGGGTCAGAGGTCGTTTTTATTAATACAGGTGACGTCTTAGAAGGAAAATTTTTACATAGTGACCTAAGGTCTTCGGAAAAACTTCCAGGACAAGCTAAAAAAGCTATAAAGAAAGGTGATATTTTATTTAGTGAGATTAGACCAAAAAATAAGAGATATGCGTATGTAGATTTTAGTTCCGAGAATTATGTTGTTTCTACTAAATTTATGGTCATCGAAACAGAGGATTTTTTAGTAGATAGGAGGTTTTTTCTCCAATTATTGACATCAAATGAAAGGCTAAATGAACTACAAACTATTGCTGAAGGTCGTTCAGGAACATTTCCGCAAATAACTTTTGATGCAATTGGTGATATTGAGTTCCACCTCCCTCCACTCCAGGAACAAAAATCCATCGCATCCATTCTCTCTGCTTTAGACGATAAAATCGAGCTCAACCTCCAGATGAACAAAACCCTGGAAGAAATGGCGATGGCTTTATACAAGCACTGGTTTGTTAATTTTGGGCCTTTTCAGGATGGGGAATTTGTTGATTCTGAACTGGGGGAAATTCCTAAGGGTTGGGAATTAGTTGAATTGAAGGAGGTTTGTAGAGTAATAAATGGTAGAGCATATAAAAATGAGGAATTTTTGAATGAAGGAACTCCTATTATTAGAATACAAAATTTAAAAGGAGCTGGTAAGACTGTTTATTCAAACCTGGAATTACCCGAAAATAAATATGTTGATTCTGGAGATTTAATCTATGCTTGGTCAGCAACATTCGGTCCTTACATTTGGGCTGGGCCCAAAAGTATTTATCACTATCACATTTGGAAATTAGAAGTTGATTCTAGTAAAATGAGTAAATTTTATATGTTTCATCATTTGGATAGGATTAGTACTCAGCTAAAAGAGCATGGAACAGGGTCAATTTTCACACATCTTACAAAGGGATCAATGGAAAAACAAAAAATGATTCTTCCCAAGCAAGAGATCATTTCTGATTTTCATAAAAAAATATCTCCATATCATAAGTTAATTTTGCGCAATAAGGACCAGAACCAAACCCTAACTCAAATCCGCAACACCTTACTACCGAAACTCATCAGCGGGGAAGTCCGTGTGAAAGACGTGGAGAAAACCTTATCTGCAGTCTTATGACACAAATGATCGAGATCACGGTGCAAAAGGCTGCCATAGAATGCCTCAAGGAGTTGGGATACACTTATAAAGAAGGCAATTCCCTGCAGCGGGACCTCAAAAAGGTGGTTTTGGAGGAAGATCTTCGGGAGTTTTTGGTGAGCTCCTATCCCGGCGTACCTGGCACCGCCATTAACGAAGCCCTTTCAGCTTTTACGCAGCACCAGGGAATGGATCTCGATCACCGCAACCGCGATTTTCATCTTAAAATGACCCAGGGGGTTTCCATTACCTGGAAAGATGCTGCGGGCAAGGAACAGGCCCGGCACCTCTACCCTATCAATTACAGGGAACCCGGGAAAAATACCTTTGTGTGTGCAGATGAAGTAAAGATCATTGGCAAGAACAGCCGGCGCACAGATCTGCTCATTTTCATCAACGGACTTCCGCTCATCGTTTTTGAATTTAAGAATATGTTTGATCCCGAGGTGGGTGTGGAAAACGCGCACCGGCAAATTGGGCATTACTTTCAGGATATTCCGCAGCTGTTTGATTACAATGCCATTACGGTAGTTTCAGATGGGCTGGAAACCCTGCACGGGATGTATAACTCCTCCCTAAAGTGGTTTGCTCCGTGGAAAAGCCTGCACGGGGATGACCTTCAGCAGCAACAGGAATTACAACTGGAAACCTTGCTGAAGGGATTATTTCCGAAGAAAACCATCTTAAACTACCTTCAAAACTTCATTTTCCACGAAGACCACAACGGGAAAATAATCAAGAAAGGCGCAAAATATCACCAGTACTGGGGCATCAAAAAAGCGGTAGACAGCGCGGTTGAAAATATAAAACCCACGGGTGACGGCCGGCTGGGAGTGATATGGCACACGCAGGGATCTGGCAAAAGCATCTCGATGGCCATCCTTACCGGGATCCTGAGGCAAATGCCCGAAATGAAAAATCCCACCATCCTCATCCAGGTAGACCGCAATGACCTGGACCAGCAACTCTATGAGAATTTTGTGCTGTGCAAAGACCTGGTGGGCCATGTACAACACGCCGATACCACAGATGAGCTGCGGGCCCTGCTGAGCACTGATGGCGGCGGGGTGATCTTTACCACCATTGAGAAATTCCGTTTAAAGGAATTGGCTTCGGGAAAAGAGCTCTCCCACCCTGTACTTTCTGAACGTACCAACCTGATCGTGATGGCAGATGAAGCCCACCGCACCCAGTACGGGTTCCATAGCGGCGGCTTTGCGCAGAACATAAGACGCGCTTTGCCTAATGCCTCCTTTATAGGCTTCACCGGAACTCCCGTAGATGGCAAGGATGCCGATACCCAGCAGGTATTTGGCCCCACCATTCACACTTACGATATCAAACAGGCCGTAGAAGACGGTGCCACGGTGCCCATTTATTACGAGCCAAAAATGGTTCCGCTCAACATCAAAGCCAGGTATGACAAGGAGCTGGATGAAATGGAAGAAGATGAGGACGAGGAGAACAATGCCATTTGGGCCGCGATAGAAGATGCCGCCGGGGCTGCTGACCGGGTGGAAAGGGTTGCAAAAGACATCCTCACCCATTTCAAAGCACGTACCGCAACCCTGGAGGGCAAAGCGATGATCGTGTGTATGAGCCGCAAGAACTGCGTAAAAATGTACAATGCCCTCAGCGCGCTGGAAGGTTGCCCTGAAATAGCCGTGATCATGACCGGGAACATCAGTAAAGATCCGCCGGAATGGAATCCGCACATCCGCACCAAAGAGGCGATGGAAGCCATAAAAAAGCGTTTCCGCACGCCTGAGGATCCGCTGCAAATCGTGATCGTTCGCGATATGTGGCTCACGGGATTTGATGCCCCCTGCGCCCATACGATGTATGTGGATAAGATAATGAAAGGCCATAACCTGATGCAGGCCATTGCAAGGGTGAACCGCGTTTTTAAAGATAAACCCAACGGACTCGTAGTAGATTTCATAGGCATTTCCGGCTTCCTTGCCGAAGCCACTAAAAAATACACCGCCGGAGGCGGGGAAGGAAAACCCACTTTGGATCTTGAAGCCGCGGTGAAAATTTGCCTGGAGCAGTTCGAGAAAGTGAAAGATCTGATAGGAGATTTTTCTGCGGAAGGTATTAATGCAATGTCCGATATGGACAAGATGAAATGGTCCAGCGGAGTGGTGAACAATCTTCTGAAATCTGATCCTGTGACCGATACCTTTTTGCTCGAAGAGCGCAAGCTGGCCGAATTGGTGGCGATGACCAGTTCAGATCCTCGTGTTTGGGAGATACAGGAAGAGCTGGCAATCATTCAGAAGATCAGGCAGCTTATTAGAAAGATCAAATTCCCTCCCGGTCCGCGTAGGGAAAAGAATGAAAAGATAAAAGACCTGATAAGCAGATCCCTGGAATCGCAGGATATTGTGGACCTGGCAAAAATGTACAACCTGGATAAGATCGATATTTCCATAGTAGACGATCGCTTCCAGGCCATTGTAAAGGAAAAAGGTGATGAGAACATCAAAGTAGAATTACTGCGCAGGATCATCAATGATGAAATTAGAGTGCGAATGCCAAAGAACATCCGCCGGATGCGCAAGCTGAAAGACGAGCTCGAAAAAGTGCTGAGCAACTACCACCGGAATTCGCTGGATTCCATTGCCGCCATCAAGCATTTGCTGGACATCGCCAATGAATTTCAGCAGGATGATATCAGGACCAAACAACTCGGCCTAACCGAAGATGAACTGGCATTCTACGACCTTTTGGCTGGCAGTCAAACGCTCATCAATCAGGCCGGTCCTATTCAGGATTTAGTTCATAAAGTAGTAGATTCCGTCAAGAAAAACCTTCAGCTCGACTGGACCAAAAAAGAAGACGCCCGTGCCGCCATTCGGCTTGCTGTGAAAAAAGAATTACGCGGCAAAGTACCCTTTTCGGAACTGGATAATCTGCTGAAGGAAGTAATTGAGCAGGCAGAGGGGCAGTATGGGGATTGGCCTTTGGAGGCGTAGAAAATAAAAAATGCGATCCTTTGGAAGAGAATCCTAAAATAAGAGAGTGCTGTTGAAAACCTTATAAAAACTTTATCTTCAAATTACAAATTGGCGACTATAAAATGTTAATTTTGAACAAAAAATAAACCTGTAGGTTGATTTTATGGAAATATATCGTACATTTGAAGGACAATATCAAGGCGTATATTTAGCACGTTTTGTTAATTGTCCTTTCTATAAAACACCGGAAGACTATGAAACAGAACTGGATAAAATTCAGGATCATCTTCAAAACCCTCTCTATGTACGAGATTTCATCAAATCCTCTCAATCGGGCTGGAAAAAGGGATCTTACAAAAACGATAATTTAAATTTCTTAGTAAAACAAGTACTTTTAGAATCTGCAGATTTATTTGATAAACTTGATAAAATATCAGAAGAATCATTGGGAGGTGACTGTTTTGAGACACTTTTTGATGAATTTATTGAGCTTTCAAAAAGCGAACGCATAGATGATCCCGGAAGACGCAAAATGTATACATATGATCATGGTTCATTCTTAAGACTTTATGGGATACGCCTGGGAAATAATGCAATTATTGTTACCGGGGCCGGCATAAAATTAGTAGGTAAAATGCAGGGTTCTTCAGCTTTAAAGATGGAACTTAACAAATTAGACTACCTCAAAGACTGGTTAAAAAACGAAAATATTACAGACTGCACAGAATTTTAATATGACCAACAACCTGAATTCAAAAGTAAGTAAGACTGCTACGCACTGGAAAGTACGAGCTAAAAATGATCGTGCCAATAGACGTAACATCAACAGAGCGCAGGAATTCGCTCTTGATCTAATGGAGTTTATGGAAACCCATAAAATCACCCAAAAGGAACTTGCAAATAAAATGGAGGTAAGCCCACAGCAGGTGAATAAAATACTCCGGGCTAAAGCTAATCTCACATTTGATACCTTAGATAAAATAGCCGATGCTCTCAATGTCACTATTTCGTCTCCCAAAATAGAAGTTAGAGAGAAAAGCTATTCTCGAACCGTTAGTACAACGATGCAGGTTGTTCATAGGCATAAACAAAAAGAAATCGCAGAGGATTTAAATACGGTTATGATTTCTAAAAAGAACCCATTTTTAAGTACAACATTAGAGAATATGAATGAATACTTAGATCCGGTAAAAGAAAACTAATGCGTAATGACTTATAATAAATTAGGATTTGCATTTACAGGACTACGTACGACTTCCTTTGCGAAAATTGAAGCTGCTTATAAAAAAACAGGAGAAACAGATCTTATTACAGCCCTGGGTTTTGGTTTAGATATAGATGATTATACCATTACTTGTAATACTAAGTTCTCTTTTGAAAGAAAAAAAGATCAACCATTTCTTATTCTGGAAATTCAGGCGCTATTTGAAATAAATAAATCCGACTTCTTAAATAAGGTTAAACAAAAAGACAATTCTTATTTAATAGTACATGATCTTGCAGTGCATTTTGCGGTACTAACCGTGGGTGCTGCCAGAGGGGTTCTACATGCTAAAACTGAAGGTACTATTTATAATCAATTTCTTCTCCCAACAATAGATGTCAAAGAATTAATTCCGGAAGATATTATTCTAAAGCCAGATGATGTATAGCAGAAAGTTTCTTATATTAAATTCAATACTCTCCTAATCGAGTATGGAATCTTAGAAGTTTTTGTGCAAAATCCTGGTTGATTTCCGTTTCTCAGATTTGAGTCCGAACAACGGGTGTAAAAAAACAGATTCTTGCTTTTCAGCCTGGTTCTTTGTTACCTTCAGGTTACACAACTCACCTTAATCAGTTCAATTCTTTATCCTTATCCTCTACGGAATAAATATCCGGATGAATATTAATACAAGGGTAAAATTTACTTCTGTTTATATAATAAGGGCAATTATATACATATTTTACCTTAGTTTTGCATCGCCTACAATTTTCACCTTCATTATGAATAAATTCAGCGAGCCTGATCCAGAATTCAATCTAATGCTAACAATTTTTTTAATAGCTATAGCTTTTTAAAAATCCGTTTATTGCTTTTCTTTTACTTTTGCCCCCCCTTGATTCCAGCAGCAGCTTTATGGTGTGTGAAAGTTCAGGTAATTCACAATCCAATAAATTATAAATTACTGAAGTCTCAAATCAGATCATAAGCATGAGCATAAAGAGTAAATTCATATGAGGAAGAAATATCTAACTTTTGTTTAATCAATTTACGATGTGTTTGCACTGTCTCCACTGAAGTGAACAATTCCTCTGCTATTTCGGAAGAACTTTTTCCGAGAGCTACTAACCTCAGTACTTCTTTAGCCCTAGAGCCAAGACTTATAAATTTGCTCAGATTGGAGCGAAAGAATTTACTTTCCTCAAGAAATCTTTGTGCCTTATTAGGTATATGCTTGAGCTGGTCTATAGGAATAGCAACTGTGATAGTGTGAGATGGATTTCCTTCTCTATCTTTAAAAAAAATCCTGCAGGAAGCCACATCCACACCCACTCCTTTCTATCCGAAGTTTTACCTGTTGAAAGAAAGTAAATGTTCCTTTTTCATCTCGAGTTTCCATTAAACGTTTCAATTTAAGAACGAATCCTTCCATATCATCATTATTAAAGAACCGCTTATGGTAATCGCTCCCAATTTCTTTTAGTTCCTCCGTTTTAATACCCAAGAGTTCCAGACTATCACTGGTCATATATAAAGGCATAAATGGATTGAGCTGATGTATACTTATCACTCCAGGAATCAGCTCGGCTTAGGGAGCGAAACCATTAATCTTTTTTTGAAGTGCTTTATTTTCTAATGACGTGCCCATACTACTTGTCTTTTGAGAATGAAGACTCGACGGTAAGGGCGAAGAGTGCCTAAAATAAACTTTTAAGAATTGAGACCAAATTTATACCCAATAGTGGGTATTGCTTGAATGGAAAATAGGACATAATTTCATTATAAAGATAAAATTATGAAAAAACTTCTATTCCTTTTATTAGTCTTTTGTGGTAGTTTTTGCTTAAGTGCTCAAACTTTTTCTAGAAACACTGATACTCTTACCAAATCGACAAAAAATGTTTTTTATAAATTTTTGATTAAAAAAGGCAGCATAACCCCACAAAATAGCCAAAATTTTGTTGTTAAAATTAGACCCAATGTCAGTAATACAATGAACGATAATGAATATAAAATTCATCATTCCAATTTTACATTGTTGGAATTAAATCAAAAGGAGCAAATTGATTTCTTTTTAGAAATTAATGGAGATTCTCTTGTTGACCGAACACGTCATTTAAATCTGAACCTTATTTTACATGATACTTTAAACGATGTGGAAGTAACTACTGATAGTTTAAAAATTGTAGTGAATCCCATAGCTATATACCATAATGAATATCGATATTTAGCTTATATAGGTACTAACTTTGATCTTGTTGATGGTGTAAAAGCAAATAATTTATTCTTTGCAGCAAATATTTATTTGGAACCAGAAAATAATAAAATGGGATGGTTTGTGAGTTTGTACGGCAACCGCAGCTTTACATCCACCGACTCAGTAACAGTTTTAGCAAGGGATAAAAGAATTGAAAGATTAAATGATTCTACTGTATTAGCATATAGAGAAACCGCAGAGTTAATTAGAAGTAATGTTTCTGATAATTTAGGTGCTCACACCAGTTTTCTTTTTCCTATTTCAACCATAAACAGTAGCACTAAACTATTTTTCGCACCTTCTGCTGAATTTATTTGGAGAAGAACAGAAACAAAGTCCGATTTCAATAGCGGTATTCCACTTGATACAATTCAACGTGAGGGAAGACTGCAAATTCCATTTGTTGAGAATGAAAATAGTTCCACCACATATACTAGTGAGTTTTCATTTAGTATAGGCCCCGGAGTAATTTTAGCACATCAAACGAAACAAATGAGTGTTAGACTTCATTCATCTGCCGGTTATATTAGTAGCTATCTTCCCCAAAATAGAACGATTGCGAGCGTGTTAGAAGAAAATTATAACAATAAAAACGATATATATTTTAATGGAAGGATATGGATTACGGAGGCGACGTCGGGAATTACATTACAGGCGGAAGTAACAAATACTCTGATAAATCCACGACCATTTTATACAGTAACGCTTTCAAAAGCAATTAATTTTAAAAGTTTAGGTAGTATATTTAGTCCTATTACCTCAAGGTAAATGGCACTTTAGCGTAAATCATATTTAATCTTTCAGTATTTAGGAAAAAAATTCTTAAAACGCTTTTATAAAGAGAAATTTCTGTTTTCTTCTTGAGGTTCGGCTAAAGCTTATTCAGCAATTTCTATTAATAAAGAAAAATCAGCAAAAAAAGTAAAGACTAAATATTTGGTAATATTTTATCAATTTTTTTAAACATGTTATAATGGCCGTGTACCTAGATTACACCACAAAACCTCGCAAACCCGCATTTTGCCTCAAAAGTTAACTTCTGTATTGGCAAATGATTTCACCTATTCCATAGGTTCTATTAATTTAATAAAAGTTCTTTCAGAATCCTGCACCAAAACAAACTCTAGCTTGTCATTAAAAGGTTTAGGTGTACTACCTAAAAAAGGAAAGGATTTAGGGACCTGGGGACCACGCCCTGAAAATTGTCAAAAGATGTATGATCAACTCCTTAAAGAGAATGCTTCTTTTGAAATAATCAAAACTGAGATACAGACCTGGTATAATATAAACAAAGGGAAAGAGCTTCAAAAGGAATTAGAACATGTATTATCTAGTACGCGTATTAAAAAATTTAATGTTGACTAATATACCATTTTACCGGAAAATCTATCGCTGAATTCTCTTTGATAATTTCAGCCTAATTAAAAAATTAAATTCTAACATTCTTCACTTCTATACAGATGCCACAGAGAAGAGATTTATAATAATAACCTTGGAGAATAAAGCCTATCCTTAATTCCTTCTTATTATAATTGGAGGCGCCAAGATTTTCTACAAAATAATCTGAATAACTATATTACCGGCCGATATAGGCTAAGAAAAACCAAATTTTGATGGTTCTAAACGGATTATAATAGATGGTAGGTATGGTTCCATAGCTCATTCTCATAAGTTCATTGTCGGCTTTCATGTTATCATAGGCACTGCTGGTCATTAGAGTTAATAAACCCATAAATTTCGGACTGAAAGTATACTCTGCTTTTAAAACAGCTACATCCACCTCCAACGGCCGCTGATCTGATTGAAACTTTATTGCATTTGAAAGTAAATTGAAAATAATGCTGTAGAGATAGGCTTTATGTGCCAAAACCACGAGAACTTCAAGGATATCTACCCGTACAATTCCTCACTATTATTTAGACCATCATCCTGAAAGTTTTCCACGACTTGCTGAACACCCCTAGCGCAACGGGTTCTATGGGTATAAGACTTTCCCTTTCCCGTATCGATAAAAAGGTTTTAAAGTTCAAGGAGGTCTACTAAGCCTAATGTTTTTTTTAAGGTTCTACGCAAATTATGGGAGACTACATATGGAAACTGCTGTAAATCCTTATTTTTCTTTATTTTTCAATCTTTTTGAGGAAAATGACTTTAAAAATCCGAATTCTTAATGCACCCTCACCTTAATCTGAAATCTACCTCCAACATAAAATAGAAGGTGCTGAAGTTTTTTGTAATTTTTAGAATTCGCTTTTTTTAAAAAATATGCACATAACATAAATGTTCCTTAAATGCATGAAGCTTTTCCCTCATTTTCTCAAATATTCCCGTATTTTGTATTTCTGGAGTTAAACAAATCTTCTGAGATAATAATTAGAACTATTTCATGTCATCTTCGCAAAAACCAGATAAAAAATTTCAACTTGAGCAGATTAGAAAAGAGAATCATTCCTTAAGGAAAATATTAAATTATACTCCTGATCTTCTATATATAATAAACCTTAAAGAAAATAAAGTAGAATTTATAAATGATAAAATCAAGGATATTCTGGGGCTGGATCCTGATTTTTTTCTTGGAAATTCGCAGGATACCTTTAATTCACTCCTGCATCCTGATGATGCAAGGTCCCGTATAGAAAACCTGGAAAAATGTGCAAATTCCATAAAGGATGAAGATTGTTATGCAGAAGTCCGGTTAAAAGTTACGCATAAGGATTGGCAGTGGTTTAAAATTACAGATAAAGTTTTTGAAAAGGACGCGGCGGGAATAGCTTCTCATATTCTTAGTACTGTACAAAACATTCATCAACAAAAACGTTTAGAAAGAAAGCAGCAGGAGGAACACCGTCGTTTTTTGAATGCTCAGGAAATAAGCCATATTGGAAGTTTTGAAAGAAAACTTCCAGGGCAGCTTTTTTACTATTCTCCGGAGTTCTATCATATTTTAGGCCTTGAACCTAAAGAGGAAAAGATTGGAATGGAGGAATTCATGTCCCATGTACATCCAGATGATCGCGCGGAATATTTAACTGCAATAGAAAAAACGCACACTACCGGTGAGCCACTGGATATGATCACCCGTGCAATTAGACCAAGCGGCTCCCTCAGATATATTCACCGTAGGGCTGCAATTCGCCGGGATGATGCAGGCAATGCAATAAGAGTGTATGGTACGGCACAGGATATAACCGAAAGGATTGAGGCAGAGCAGGAAAGGAAACGGCTTAATAACCTAATGCAGACTACAGAAATTGTAGCGGGTACAGGAAGCTACGAGGCAGATCTTCGTACTAATCAAGTATATTTTTCTCAAGGCCTGTACAGGCTTTTTGGTTATGAACCTGGAGAATTCGAACCTTCAATGGAGTGGGTCAATGCACAGTCTCATCCAAATGATGTTTCGATAGTTAGGCAAATTCTTGAAGAAGCCGCCAGTACCAGGAGTGGTTATACTTACACCCGTCGCATCTACCGCAAGGATGGGGAATTGCGCATCTTAGAGTCGCAGGGAAGGATTCTACTGGATGACCAGGGAAATCCAGAAAAATTTATTGGCCTCGTACAGGATATTACCGAACGTAAAAAGGCAGAGGAAGAGTTGCAAAAAAGTGAAGAACGTTCCCGAAATTTATTAAAAGTTCTTCAAAATGCACCCGATTCTTACCTGGTGCTTACTACAGATTTCTATATAGAAATGGCTAGTGATGCCTATCTGGAAGCCACAAATACCAACCGGGAGGATATTATTGGTGAATATTTATTTGATATATTTCCAGATAACCCGGCCTTAAGTGATGCAACAGGAGGAAAAAATCTCAGGACATCCCTAAATAGAGTGCTTTCCACTAAAAAGCCACATCGTATGTCTATCCAACATTATGATGTAAAATCTAGAACGGGGAATTTCGAAGAAAAACACTGGAGTCCCACAAACACTCCAGTTTTAAATGCCGATGGAGAAGTAGATTATATAATTCACAGAGTGCTGGATATAACCGAATTGATAACAGAAAAGTTTGATGCCAAAGACTTCGGGAACAACCCTGAGGTGCTCAAAACTTCTCTGGAAGAAATTAGGTTACAGGCAGTCCAAATACAAAAAAACAGGGCATTACTTCAATCCATTTTTGATGCCTCTCCTAACTCCATTATTTTATTTGATATCCTGTATAACGAAGAAGGAAAAACTGAAGATTTTCAATATACCATGCTCAATGCTTTTAATTTTGAGCAACTGGATTTTCCCTATGATCTGGTTGGAAAGCGACTAAGCAGGGAATTTCCAATGGTGAAAAAAACAAGGGTTTTGGAAGAACTAAGAAAAACTGCAGATACAGGAATACCGGCAGATTTTGAAACTCAGTATTATGGCGATGGACTTCATCATTATTTTCGGTTTAGAGCCAAAAAAGTAGAGAATCGATTGGTACTTACCACTGAAGATATTACGGAAAGAAAGAAATCTGAAGAAACCATGCACCAGATGCTGCACGGTTCTTTTACTGGCATTTCTATTCTGGATTCTGTAAGAAATGATGAGGGACAAATAATTGATTTTATTTTTAGAGGTGTTAATAAAACTACCGCAAAATTAAGTAATCTAAAGAGGGAGGAAATGGAAGGCAAAAGGCTTATAAATTTATTTCCCGGAGCTAAAGAAATATTTTTCGACATGTTTGCAGAGGTAGTAGAAACAGGAAAGCCCCTGCGCCTTCAGCGTTATTATCCTTATGAAAATCTCAACATCTGGATGGATGTATCTGCAGTAAAAAATGGAGATGGCTTTATAATGACCTTTCATGATATAACCGACCAAAAGAATGCAGAAAAAGAGCTGTTACGGTTAAAAGAAAAACTTGCACAAAGAGCAAAAGATAAATATAGGAAGATCATTAATTCTATGGATGAGGCATTCTGCCTTCTTGAATTAATCTATGATGATAACGGGATCTGTATAGATTACCGTTACCTCGAAACCAACCCTATGTTCGCGGAGCAATCTGGTATAATGAATGTCGAGGGGAAGACGATTAAAGAATTTGTGCCCGATATCGAGCCGTTTTGGATGGAAAAATACAGCCAGGTCGCAAAAACAGGAAAATCAATGCGATTTAATAATTACGTTGAAGGCTTGAAACGTTGGTTTGATGTGTACGCTTTTAGGATGGATTCCCGTGATGATCAACACGTGGCTGTAATATTCAAAGATATTACTGAACGTAAGGAAGCAGAGGAACGGCAAACCTTCCTGTTAGAATTAAATGACGCGCTGCGGCCCCTGGAAGATCCTAACGAAATTCAGTTTACAGCAATGCAGTTTCTTGGAAAGCACCTGGAAGTGAACAGGGCATTTTATGCTGAAGTACTTGAAGATGAAGATACATTCCTCGCGAACAAAGGATATTTAAATGGTGTTTCTGCTGTACCCTATAAAACTAAAATATCAGATTTTGATTCGGACATAAGGGACATATTAAAGAAAGGTCGAACCCTAGTGGTAAATAATATGTTAGAAGACCTGGAAATCACAGAAAACAAGAAGGCAATTATAGAGGCTACCGGGGTACAGGCACTTATAGGGGTTCCACTGGTAAAGAATAAAAAATTACTGGCCATTGTAAGAATCCATTCTTCTATGCCCCGCAATTGGTCACTTGCAGAAATCTCCCTTGTTGAAGAAGTTGGAAATATGACCTGGGCTGCTGTAGAACGTGCAAGGGCAGAAACTGCTCTTCGCCTTTCACAGGAGCGCCTGGAAAAAGTTCTAACTATAGAAACGGTGGGAGTCCTGTTTTTTGATGATGAAAGTAACTTTCTGGATGCCAATGATGCCTTTCTAAATATGATTGGTTACACCAAAGAAGATTTTAAAAATCAAAATGTAAAATCTGAAGATGTTACTCTCAAAGAATGGATCCCTCGAACATGGGAAGCCATTGAAGAAGTGAAGCTACACGGGCTTTTTTCTCCTTATGAAAAAGAGCTCATACGGCCAGATGGTACCCGTTGGTGGGGAATGTTTGCAGGTAAAAAACTCAGTGAAAAAGAGTATGTGGAATTTATTGTGGATATTACTGAAGCAAAAAGAATTGAAGAAGATCTAATTAAAGCCAAGGAGCAGGCAGAGGCAGCTACTATTGCAAAGGAAGATTTTGTCTCTACAATGAGCCATGAAATTCGAACTCCGCTCAACGCTGTTATTGGACTTACTAATCTTCTTCTTGATAAAAATCCCAGGGAGGATCAAAAGAAGAACCTTAACTCCCTAAGTTTCTCTGCTCAAAACCTGCTTTCTCTTATAAATGATATTCTGGACTTTAGTAAACTGGAAGCAGGAAAAGGAGAAATAGATAATAATATATTTGAACTTTCAGGTCTTATTCTTAGTCTTCAGCAATTATACGAACCTCAGGCTAAAAATAACGGCAGCAGTCTCCAGGTACATATAGATCCCAATATTCCCAAACGCATTGTGACAGATCAGCTTAAGCTATCTCAAATCCTTCATAACCTTGTAAGCAATGCAATAAAATTTACAAAAAACGGCACTATAGATTTCCGCATTCAGATTTCTGAAGAAAAAGACAATACGCTATGGCTCGATTTTGTGGTTCAGGATACCGGCATAGGAGTTCCGGAGGAAAAACTTCTCCACATTTTTGAAAAATTTTCCCAGGCAGAGAGCTCAACGGTAAGACAGTACGGTGGCACCGGCCTTGGACTTACCATTACCAAACTCCTCCTGGAACTTCTTGGTAGTGATATTAAAGTTGAAAGTATAGAAGATGAAGGTTCCAAATTTTACTTCACACTTCCTGTTAAAAAGGGGGTGGAAGAAAATCCTGAAACAATGCCGCAGAATGAATTAGCGGAGAAGAAAATAGATCTTGGAAAACTGAACATCTTGTTGGTAGAAGATGTGGAAATTAATAGGAACATTCTGCACCAATTTTTTGAAAACTGGTGGCAAATACATCCTGATGAAGCCATTAATGGAGAAAAAGCAGTAGAGATGGCTAAGGAAAAAAAGTACGACATGCTGCTTATGGATGTGCGGATGCCTGTAATGGATGGGACTAAGGCAACAAAATTAATCAGGGAAATTCCCGGATATAAAGACATTCCAATTCTTGCACTCACAGCAGATAAAAATCAGGAGCTACTGCAGTCAAGAAATGCTACACAATTTGATGATCTGCTTACTAAACCTTTTGATCCTATCCAGTTACGTAAGAAGATCCTGCATCACCTTAAACATTTACAAAAAAGTAATGACACCAACTCTCATAAGAAAGCATTAAATCCTCAGTCTAATGATGATCAAATGCCTACGGGAAAAGAAAAAGATAAGCTGACCTACAGCATAACAAAATTTGAAAATATCTCGGGGGGAAATATAGAGCTGCTTAAAAAATTGATAAACTCCGCTTTAAAAGGAATTCAAACATACAAACAGGAATTTATTCCGGCTGCTGAAAATTTAGATTTAAAAGCATTATCAGATTTAATACACAAAAATACCAATACCCTCTACTATGTAGAAGCAGAAAGACTGAAAAATTTAGTTTCAGACTACAGGGAAAATATTAAAATCACAGAGCAGTCCGGTTCTAATCAGGAAGAATTTAAAGATGTTATAGCTGAATTCGATGTAGTTATTAAAGGCTTAGAGGATTATATAAAAGAAATTTAATACCACCTCCAAAATGGCAAATATCGACCTGCAGTACCCTCTGTCATTCTAAATTTTCTTTTATCGTCTCATTAAATGAAGAATTTGAATTCGGGATAAGAGCCTGAATCAAAATTACGGTGAAAGTGCCATAGAATAATTGTTCAGAAAATAAAGGCACCTCTATAAATGGCAATTATCGCCCTTAAGTTTCACCACGATCATGAATAACTTCTAAATGTTTCCTCAGAAGGTCTTTCAGCGAAGCAGTCTTTTCTCTTTTTCTTAAGTTTTTTCAAGTTGAGTGCTCCAAAATGGCAAATATCCGCCTCTATTAGTGCTGATTTTCCTCTACCACAGTTTCAGCAGATTCCTTTTCAGTTGTTTCTTCAGAAGGTTGCGATTCATTGAATCTTTCTGGCTCTTCTTCTCCTGAAAAATATGGAAATACATCCAGAATAGGAGATTCTGTAATAGAAGGAATTGTATAATCTCCCATTGTGGTTTCCATAGCAATTGTTGTATTTTCAAAAGCCTCTTTTACATCATTAGCCTGCACAAGCAGATAGATGTTGGTCTTTCGTTCCTTTCCGCTTTCTTCATCAAGCGCTACAAGAGAAACCTTAGATTTAAACCACCTGTCGGAATTTTCAAATGGATGTACCTCAGCAAAATTTGCGACTTTTATATTCATTATTCTGAATTCCTCACTCGTGTAAGCCATCATTTCTTCGGTAATTCTGGACTCTGCTTCTGTATAAGATACGGCGTCCAGCAGGTAAGTATCTGTGGACATCTTTTGTTCTCCGGAATCATGCGTTTTTCTGTATTTCACCTTACATTCATACCAGGTTGCGCTCATAATATATTTTTTTGGATGGCAAAAATATCATTTAAATCAGGCCTTCGCTTACAATTTGGCTATTAGATATTCACAATTTTTCTTCTTCAGGTTTAAGCCTCTGAACAGAAATTGGTTAGTGTTTTTTTTTAACCTTTACTCCAAATAACAGCTTTAAACCGGGGACTTTTCAGCAACGCGATAAGGAAAGCCACAGTACAATACAGCTACAATTTTTCTGTCAGATTTATAAGAAAGACTGCAGCTTCAGGTTTACTTTCAACCTTATTATCGTTTGGTTATTTCTAATTACATCTTAAGGATCCCATTTAAAATTACATGTAAGCAGTTTTACTGTAGATTAAATCCACATTTTTTTCTGCTTTACCAGAATAAATTCCACATCAAATAAATTAATGATCTGATTTTCAGGGATAATATCCCGCGGTATAATAATTGGTTCTGCCACTCCGTGAAATGGTTGAATTACTTATGCTGGTGGTATAGAAAAAACCACATAAAAAAGTTTACTAACGGATAAAGAAATTTTAAAAGAAAATGATAACACGAGACCTTAGATTAACTCCTTCAGCTTCGGCTAAAAATTTAATCGAGAAATCAACACAACAGAAAGAAAGTATATCAAGTGGAACAAACAAGGAAGAAGTTTCAGAGAACTACAGAAAGGCGATTTTTACCAAAAGACATCTTTTTACTTTGGCGGCTACCTTTTTCCTATTAATTGGTGGAGCTTTTTCAGTTTATATATTGCAGCCCCAATTTGAGGAAATGAATTTGAGCAGAATGGATACACTGGGAGGTATGATTTTGCTTGTGCTTGGGGGCTTCCTGCTGATATTCAGACTCAGCTTTTTGGCATATATTGCAAAACTTTTTTTTAGTTATAAGCCTGTAAATTCTGTTACAGATGAAGAGTTGCCGACCTGTACGGTTATTGTTCCTGCTTATAATGAAGGTAAACAGGTGTATGCAACTTTACTGAGCCTGACCAACAGTGACTTCCCCGCCGAAAAATTACAGTTAATCGCCATTGATGATGGTAGTGGGGATGATACATGGGAATGGATGAAAAAAGCCAAAGAACAACTTGGGGACCGTGTTTCTATTTATCAGCAGCCACATAATCAGGGAAAAAGGCACGCACTTTACCGTGGATTCAATCTTGCAACCGGTGAGGTTTTTGTTACTGTAGACAGTGACTCTATTGTAGAAAAGGATACGTTGCGCAACCTGGTTTCACCTTTTGTTACCAATAAAGACTGTGGCGCTGTTGCAGGAAATGTTCGTGTCTTGAATAACGAAAAAGCAATAATTCCACGAATGCTGAATGTGAGTTTTGTATTCAGTTTCGAGTTTATACGATCTGCACAAAGCGTATTGGGGTCAGTTTTATGTACTCCCGGAGCGTTGGCGGCGTATCGCAGTAATGCTGTGATGAATTGCCTGCCCGAGTGGATAAATCAGACTTTTATGGGACAACCTACAGATATTGGTGAAGATCGTGCCATGACCAATATGATCCTTAAACAGGGATTCCATGTGCTGTTTCAGCGTAACGCTTATGTACTAACCAACATTCCTGAAAAGTTTAGCAGCTTACATAAAATGTTTACCCGTTGGGAAAGAAGTAATGTACGTGAAAACCTGATGATGTCCAGGTTTGCTTTTAAACCTTTTAGAAATGGATCAAAATCCGGAACCCGGCTTTTACTAATAAATCAATGGATGCACATGTTAACAGCATACCCCCTGTTCGTGATGATGCTCGTGCTATTAGTTTTACATCCTGTTATGTTCATTAGTTCCACACTTTTGAGTATTCTAATATTCTCAAGTCTTCCGGTTATTTTTTATGCTAAAAAGTATAATATTTCTGAAGCGCTTTGGGCATATTCATATAGTATTTTCTACACTTTTGGATTGTTCTGGATAACACCATATGCTATGGCTACTGCTAATAGAAGAGGTTGGTTAACCAGGGAATTACCACAAAAGAAATAGTCTTAATCCTAAGATTTCTTCGGAAGTTTTCTTCCGCATATAAAAAAAGTTACTGAAGCAATTCAGTAACTTTTTTTATTTTAAGAAACCCATTATCATGGATCATGTTGCAAAAGCGATATCTATATTATCGTAAAGCATAATCAAAAATTATGAACTCTACCTTTTGCAGGGTACTTCAATGGCATTTCTCTGGATTTTTTCCAACAAATTTTCTATCTTACTACAATAGTTTTTTGACCCCCGCACTATAGTTTATTTTTATAGATATTTTAAAGTGATAGCTAAAAATTATAATAATTTTATATCGTTAATAATTTAAACCACCCAACATGGAAAACAATGAGCATCGAAATTCCCCCGGCACCCACAAAGCCTGGGAAGTAAACGATTCCAGCAGGTGTCCTTTTTTAGGCGGCGCACTGGATAAAACTGCCGGTAGCGGTACTACAAACCGCGACTGGTGGCCTAATATGTTAAACCTACGTATCCTAAGGCAACATTCGAATCTATCTGACCCAATGGAAGAAGATTTTGATTATGCCGAAGAATTTAAAAGCCTGGATCTGGCTGCAGTTAAAAAGGACCTTCATGATCTTATGACCGACTCCCAGGATTGGTGGCCGGCAGATTATGGTCATTACGGCGGACTATTTATTCGTATGGCCTGGCACAGTGCCGGAACCTATCGTATTGGTGACGGGCGTGGTGGCGCAGGAACAGCCGGACAAAGATTTGCACCTTTAAACAGCTGGCCAGATAACGCCAACCTTGATAAAGCCCGATTACTTCTCTGGCCGATTAAAAAGAAATATGGAAAAAAAATCTCCTGGGCAGATCTTCTTATCCTTACCGGAAACGTCGCATTGGAATCTATGGGATTAGAACCTTTTGGATTTGCAGGTGGACGTGAGGATATTTGGGAAGCCGAAGAGGATATCTACTGGGGATCTGAAGGTGAATGGCTTGGAAATAAAGAGCGTTATGCTGATGATAACAACCTGGAACAGCCTTTAGGAGCCTCTCATATGGGCCTTATATACGTAAACCCTGAAGGGCCTAATGGTAATCCCGATCCGCTTGGATCTGCAAAGGACATCCGTGAAACTTTTGGTCGTATGGCTATGAACGACTATGAAACCGTAGCGCTTATTGCCGGTGGACATACCTTCGGAAAAACACACGGAGCAGCCGATGCCAATGAGTATGTAGGTGCAGAACCTGCAGGCGCGCCTATAGAAGAAATGGGCCTTGGATGGAAAAACTCCCACGGAACCGGTAATGCCGGGGATACCATCACCAGTGGATTGGAAGGAGCCTGGACAAATACGCCGACTAAATGGAGCAATGGATTTTTCGATAACCTATTCGGTTATGAATGGGAATGTCATAAAGGACCCGGTGGTGCATTTCAGTGGAGACCAAAAGACGGCGGAGGCGAAGGTACTGTTCCCGATGCTCATGATCCCGATAAGAAGCACGCACCTTTTATGCTAACTTCAGATATTGCATTAAAAGAAGACCCTGCTTACGGGAAAATCTCCAAACACTTTCATGAAAATCCGGAAGAATTTGCAGAAGCTTTTTCCAGAGCATGGTATAAGTTAACACACCGTGATATGGGCCCAAAAACCCGATATCTTGGTCCGGAAGTACCATCAGAAGATCTGTTATGGCAGGATCCAATTCCAAAACTAGACCATAAGCTTATAGACAAGAGTGATGTTAAAAAACTAAAGAAAAAGATTCTAAAATCCGGTTTATCTGTTTCTGAACTTGTCACTACCGCATGGGGATCGGCATCTACGTACCGAAATTCAGATAAGAGAGGTGGTGCCAACGGTGCGCGTATCAGGCTTGAACCACAAAGACATTGGGAAGCTAATAATCCTCCACAATTACAGAAAGTCATAAATAAACTTGAAGAAATTCAGCAGGAGTTTAACGATTCTCAATCAGGTAATAAAAAAGTATCCCTTGCAGACCTTATAGTACTGGGAGGATGTGTTGCTGTTAAGAAAGCCGCTAAAGATGCGGGATATGATATTGGAGTTCCTTTTGCACCGGGGCGTATGGATGCAAGTGAAGAGCAAACAGATGCTGAACTTTTTGATCCTCTTGAACCAATTGGTGATGGCTTCAGAAATTATATGAAGAAGAGAAACAGTTTATCTGCTTCGGCTGAAGAATTGTTGGTAGACAAATCTCAACTATTATCACTTACTGCGCCAGAAATGACCGTTTTAGTTGGTGGTATGCGGGCGATGAACGCTAATTTTGATGGTTCTAGGCACGGAGTGTTTACAGAACATCCCGGGCAACTCACTAACGATTTTTTTGTAAACCTGCTTGATATGAATACCACCTGGAAAGCTACTACCGATGCACAGGATGTTTTTGAAGGCAGGAACCGTGCTACAGGTGAAGTAAAATGGACCGGAACAAGGGTTGACCTAATTTTTGGTTCTAACTCTGAACTGCGTGCCCTTGCTGAAGTTTATGCTTACGAAAACGCACAGGAAAAATTTCTGAATGACTTTGTAAAAGCATGGGACAAGGTGATGAATCTGGATCGTTTCGATCTACGTGATTAAATATAAGCTACAAAGCTTTAACTAAATTGGAAAAAGGTGGTTTTGAAAGCCACCTTTTTCTTTATATATACCACAGAAAAAACAGTAGTACGAAAATTGCCATTTTTAGAGGTGCTCCAAAAATTGCAAATATCGACCATCAGGATCGCATTCTACGCGTTTTTCAAAAAGCTTAAGAGTCTGATACATCGCAGTTTAAAAATCCTAATCAGTAAAATCAAAGAACGATAAGAGTAATTCTCCGCCCGAAATCAATGCTGTAAATCAGATTCCATTTTGGCACAATTGCTGCTTATTTGTAAGCAGGCAGTTCTGAAAAACAGGTGATTATATTCAAAATCCTGCTCAGATTATCGATCCCATCTTTAATCTTTTCAAACGGAAACAATAGCTATGAAAATCAGAAAAATAAGCATACTTACAGTACTTTTTACGATACTTCTTACCTCCTGTTCAAAGGATGACGAAGTTTTGGAACAGGAGCTTACCAATGAAAACGCTGAAAATCAAGAAACTGTGGAAGCAGAAGAAATTGCTGTGGAGAACTTTGTATGGAAAGGTATGAACGACCTCTACTTGTATAAAGCAGATGTCCCCGAATTAAGCGACGACTACTTTTCCACAAATTCTGAAAAAGCCGCGTTTCTTGAAGATTTTGATTCTCCCGAAGATTTGTTTGATAATGTAAAGTCCTCAAGGGATAGGTTTAGCTTTATCACTGCCGACTATAATCAACTGGAAGAAAGCTTTAAAGGAATTACAAGTAGCACTGCCGGAATGAAATTTGGACTCGGCCGTATAAGCGGATCGAATAATATCTTTGGTTTCCTTCAGTACGTAGTTCCCGGCACTTCTGCTGCAGACGCCGGACTTACCCGCGGAACAATTTTTACTGAAGTTGACGGAGAAAAAATGACATTTAATAATTTCCAGGAGTTAATGGAGGCTGAATCTTTTAGTATCAAAATTGCCAAAATTGAGGATGGACTTTTAAAGCCAACTGATGAGACTATTACGCTGGTAAATACTTCCTATACCTCCAATCCTATTCAAATGGTAAAGACGTTGAATGTTGAAGGAAAAGAAGTAGGATATCTTATGTACAACTCTTTTATAGGCGACTTCGATGATGAATTAAATGCTGCTTTTGCAGAATTAAAAAGTGCCGGGGTTACAGAGCTTGTACTGGATCTCCGCTATAACGGGGGTGGCTCGGTAGAATCTGCCATAGATCTGGCAAGTATGATCACAGGACAATTTTCAGGAGAAATTTTTATGAAGGAACAATGGAATGAAGAGTACCAGGAATATTATGAGACGAACAATTCTGAAAGGCTCGTAAACAGGTTTAATGCAAAAATCAGAACAGGTGAAGCTATAAACAGCCTGAACCTTTCAAAAGTCTATGTACTCACAAGCAATGGTACCGCCTCTGCCAGCGAACTTGTAATCAATGGTCTTGAGCCATATATAGATGTAGTACAAATTGGGGAAAACACCACGGGAAAATTCCAGGCGTCGGTAACACTTTATGACAGTCCCGATTTTCAGAAAGACGGCGCAAATGAAAATCACACCTATGCCATTCAGCCTCTGGTATTCAAATCTGCCAATGCTGAAGGAAAATCAGATTATGAAGATGGGCTGGTGCCAGATATAGCATATTCAGAAAAGGTCAGTAATCTTGGAACTTTGGGTGATCCTTCTGAACCTTTACTACAGGCAGCGCTTAATCATTTATTCGGAAAAGCTCAGGTTGCTCAGAAACAACAAAATGAAAATATCGATAAAATAGGTGAAAGCGGAATGTATAAAGCCGGATATCAAAAAATGTATCTGGACGCTGTACCTGAGGTTTTATTGAACAGAGTTGAATAGAAAGTGACGAAAGCTATACTCCCAGATTCTCTTTAAGACTGAGAGCATTTCTCACAGCATGACCTTCAAGATCATTATTGAAGTAGACAAAAACATCAAGTCCGTCATCAACATAACCCCGAACCTCATCTGCGATTTCGTTTAAATGTTTCTTTGAATAATTGCCACTGTAATTTTTCCCATGGAACCGCATATAAGTCCAGTCTGCAGTTATTACCCGTGGATGATCTGGAATCATATCATGAAGTACAAGTGCTGCGTTATGCTCCCGCAACAATTCATACAACTCTTCCGAAAGCCAGTCCGGATCTCTTATTTCTATTGCCCATCGAATGGATTTAGGAGTTACTTGCAGGAATTCTTTTAATCGTTCGATATTTTTCTTCCAGTTTGGAGGAAGCTGGACCAAAACAGGTCCAAGTAATGTTTCCAGGTGGGTTGCGCGATCTAAAAAATAGTTCACATGCCCCTCAGGATCTTTAAGTTTTTTCCGATGCGTTCCAAAACGACTGTATTTTATCGCATAACAGAAATCTTTAGGAGCGGAATTCTTCCACTCGTCAAAAGTAGAAGCATCTGCCATTTTGTAGAAGGTGTTGTTTATTTCTACCGTATCAAAATGACGGGCATAGAATTCGAACCGGTCCTTGACCGCAAGATCTTTCGGATAAAAATCTCCTTTCCAGTGCTTATACTGATAGCCACTGGTTCCTATCTGAATATTTGACTTCATATCATTGTGTCTTCAATAACACCCGAAATAGGCGATTAGTTTCAATTTATTAAAATCAAGCAGTAAACATTCTTAAGAACTTCAGAAAATAAAGTGGCTCAGACTAAACTTCTCCCCTTTTCCACTTTCCTACCCTTCAAATTTTTATGTTACTCCATAAAATAGTAAATTAATAACTCAGAGTTATCATTTAATAACCACAATATGGTGAAAATGGATTATGTATGGGGTGCTGGATTTGCAATAATTATGGGATTAGTCCTGCTTATCGTAGTTATTTATACCGTTATAAAGGTAAGAAAGCAGGCTCATAAAGCCGAAGCTGCAGAAAAAAGGAAGAAAGAACGTTCTTCAAACAAGTTCGATTAGACTTCTCTGAAAGTCGCATTCATGTTCATTTCCCGCCACTTACGCTGTTCCTGGTTTTCTTAAAAACTTCTGCCAGGCCCTTCTCTAAACTGAAAAATGTTTTCTGCGGAAAATATTCCTGTAGTACAGAAATAGCTTTTAAACTTCTCATTCCTGAAGCACAATAAACAAGCACATTATCTTCTGAAGTTAATTCGCTGTACCTTTTATGCAACTCCGGAAGCGGAATGTTTATACCGCCAATATCAGCAATGGCACGTTCTGCAGGATAACGCACGTCAAGTAAAGTATAGGAATTCTGAGATTTTACGTACTCCTGATAGGAGAGCGATTTGACAGCTGAAATTTCACAGGAAAAACTAATTTCTTCCAGGTTATTGATTTTTACATCAGGATTTTTCCGGAACGGCAGGATCTGAAACTGCATTTCAAGAGCATCAAAAAGGAGTAATTTCCCTGATAATACATTTCCTATCCCTAAGATCATCTTCAGCACTTCATTAGCCTGCAGGTTTCCTATAATTCCGGGTAAAATTCCCAGCACGCCGACTTCGCTGCAGGACGGCATTTCTTCAGCAGAACCGGGTTCCGGAAAAAGACATCGGTAAGTGGGACCATCGTGATAATTAAATACCGAAACCTGTCCGTCAAACTTAAAAATTGAGCCAAAGACCAAAGGTTTGCCGGAAAGAACAGCAGCATCGTTTGCCAGATATTTGGTGGTAAAATTGTCACTTCCTTCTACTATAATATCGTATTCCGGAAAAATATGAAGTGCATTTTTTGCGGATAATCTTTCCTTATATGTCACTATTTCTATTGAAGAATTCACCTCCTGAAGCCGGTTTTTAGCAGCGATCACTTTCGGTTCCCCAACATTCTTTTCCGAAAAAAGGATCTGTCGCTGTAGATTCGAAACATCTACAACATCATCATCTATAATTCCGATTTTTCCGACTCCGGCGGCAGCAAGATATTGTAAAACAGGGCAGCCAAGTCCGCCGGCGCCTATCACCAGTACCTTTGCCTGCTTTAGTTTCAGTTGCCCTGCTTTACCGATTTCTTCCAGAAGTATGTGCCGCAGGTAACGCTGCTTTTCTTTTTCTGTCAACATATTACCAGCTTTTTTCCCAGTCTTTCCAGACAGGCTCTATTCCGGTTTCAGAAAGCATTTTTGCAATGATCTCTGTGCTTCTTTCATCGGAAATTTCGAATTGTTCCAAAGATTGTGGATCTACCATATAGCCGCCGGGATTTGTTTTTGATTCGGCACTCATCGAGGTGATTCCAAGGTGAACAATATTGTTTCTGAAAATCTCATTTTCCCGGGTAGAAATAGACAATTCCACTTCTTCATCCAGTAATCTGTAAGCACAAATAACCTGAAGCAAATCTGGATCTGTCATCTCCACTTTTGGTTCTAGGCCGCCGCTAAAAGGCCGCAAGCGAGGAAATGAAATGGAATACCTCGTTTTCCAATAGTTCTTTTGCAAATATTTTAAATGTAAAGCAGTGAAAAAACTATCGGCTCTCCAGTCTTCAAGTCCGAACAATGCACCAATTCCAATCTTATGGATTCCGGCTCTTCCTAACCGGTCTGCGGTTTCCAGCCGATAATCGAAATTTGATTTTTTCCCTTTAGGATGATGGATCTTATAGGTTTCCCGGTGATAGGTTTCCTGATAAACCAATGTGGCATAAAGTCCGTTTTCAATCAGTCTTTCATACTCATCCTGATCCAGGGGCTGAATCTCAATGGAAATATTAGAAAAATAAGGCCTAAGCAGTTTTACCGCATTACACATATAGTCAACGCCCACAGTTTTGTTCGCTTCTCCCGTCACCAATAAAATATGATCGTATCCCTTTGATTTTAAGAATTCGGCTTCTTTGATTATCTCAGCATCGCTCAGGGTTTTCCTCGGAATCTTATTGGTCATACTAAATCCGCAATAGGTACAAATATTCTGACACTCATTACTCAGGTACAAAGGAGCGTACATCTGCATCGTGTTTCCAAATCGCTTTTTGGTGATCGTCTTGCTCTGCTGCGCCATTTGTTCCAGGAAAGGACGTGCGGCAGGAGAGATGAGCGCTTTAAAATCTTCCAGATCCCTTTTTCTGCTCTGCAGTGCAGAACGCACATCGGCTTCTGTTTTCGAGAAAATGCTTTGCAGTACCTCATCCCAGGAATATTTTCTTAAAGTATGTTTGAAACTAGTCATAAAGAAATTGTGTTAACGGACTACTTGCTTCTGCTTGTTGCCTTTGTGGAGCGAGTTTAGCATTGTAGGCAATTCTTCCTGCCTGTACAGCGAGTTTGAAGGCTTTCGCTATTTCCACCGGATTTGGGGAAACGGCAATTGCGGTATTGACCAAAACGGCATCGGCTCCAATTTCCATTGCGTGAGCGGCATGAGACGGACTACCAATTCCCGCATCTACGATAACCGGCACATTACTTTGTTCAATAATGATCTCCAGGAAATCCTGGGTTTTTAAACCTTTGTTGCTGCCAATTGGTGCTCCCAGGGGCATCACGCATTGCGCTCCGACCTCTTCAAGTCGTTTGCACAAAACCGGATCGGCATGGATGTACGGCATCACCACAAAACCTAATTTCACCAGTTCTTCACAGGCTTTTAAAGTTTCGACAGGATCCGGAAGCAAATATTTAGGATCTGGATGTACCTCCACTTTTACCCAATTTGTTTCCAGGGCTTCCCTTGCCATTTGAGCGGCAAACACAGCTTCTTTGGCATTCCGCACGCCAGATGTGTTGGGAAGAAGATTTATATAAGGATCTTTTAAAGCCGAAATCATTTGATCGTCATCGTTCCCCGGTTCTACCCTTTTTAAAGCCACTGTCACCAGCTCACTTTCTGAAGCTAAAACAGCCTGCTGCATTACTTCTGAAGAACTGAATTTTCCTGTTCCCGTAAACAAACGGGAAGAAAAGACTTTGTCTGCTATTTTTAATGAATCTGTGTTGCTCATAATTGTTTTTCTGAAAATTGTTGTTGGATTTCCCGGAAGATCATTTCAGGTTGCGGATGGTTGGTAAGCCATCCGGAAATGGCCACACCGTGTACTCCGCTTTCTGCTAAAACCGGAAGATCCTCCGGTACAATTCCACCAATCGCAATCACCGGAACCGCTTTTCCGCTAGCATGAAGACTGCTTAGCAGCTTCCGGTAACCTTCTGCTCCCAGAATGGGGCTGAGTTTCTTCTTGGTAGCAGTAAACCGGAAGGGTCCGAGACCTATGTAATCTACCTGTTTTTTGCAAAGAACTTCGCAATCTTGCAGCGTGTTTGCTGTTCCTCCAATAATCTTATCTGGCCCCAGCAGCTTTCTTGTTTCCAATGGACAGTGGTCTTCCTTTCCCAGATGAACACCATCGGCATTCACTTTTTTTGCCACTTCAGGAAAATCGTTAATAATCAATTTAACCTGAAATTCATCGCAAATCTTCTTTGCTGCTTTTGCTGTTTTAAGAACCGTCTCAAAAGATTCATTTTTAAGACGCAGCTGAACCCAGTCTGCTCCTGCGGCACATACATTTTGTATGTTTTCCAGGTGTTTTTCAGGAGTTTCTCCCTGTGATATGTAGTGTAAGTGTGAAATCATGTTTTATGGTATCCTAATAATGTTTGATTTGATTCTAATACTTTTTCAATGTAATCTTTTGCCTTTCGTGCGGCTTCCGGAAGAGAATTGCCCAAAGCCAGATGTGCTACCAATGCCGAGGATAAAATGCATCCGCTGCCGTGTTTTTCCGAACAATCGTTTCTTCCTGGTTCAAAACTCAGGTACTCCCCTTCCGGAGTAAATAATTCATCCAGACCGATATTTGCCATTCTGTGGCCTCCTTTAAGGTACAGGTTGGTTTTACTGCTTATTCTCCTAATCGTCTCTTCCATAGTTAATTCGGAATAAAAAATCTGTAATTCATCAAAATTCGGAGTGACAAGAAATATTTTATCCAGAATTGATTCCAGATTCTCCTGAAATTCTTTCGGTTCCTGGAACGAGAATCCGTTACTGGATTTTAAAACCGGGTCCCAAATAACTCTGATGCTTTTATTTTTAAATAGCAGTTTGTCAATGATTTTATTTAAAACCTGAAAATTCTTTACGATTCCGATTTTTACCACCTCCAAAGGAAAACGCTCCAATAAAAGTTCCAGTTGCTGAGTAATAATTTCTTCAGAAGTCCAGTGGCAGGCTTCGAATTTTATATCATTCTGAATCGTATTTGCCGTGTTTACCGCCAGCCCATAACATCCCAGATTTTCAAAAGTTTTAATATCAGCCAGCAATCCCGCGCCTCCTGAAGGGTCGAATCCGGCAATGCTTAAAACAAATGGTCTGTTATTGGTAAACATTTCTGTACTTATTATAAATTTCAGTAAAAGCCTGATCTTTGTTTTCAGACAGCCATATAGCTCCCAATACTGCTACTCCCGCATATCCCAGTTCTTTTGCTCTCGAAATCTTATCTGCTTCAATTCCGCCTAAAGCGATGACTTTTCCGGAAATATTCTCCACATTAAAAGCCTGTCCTTCATATCCTTCTTTTGAAACAGAAGTAAACACCGGACTCAAAAAAACATAGTCAAAGTTGGAAGCTCCAGATTTTACTTCTTCGGGATCATGAAAGGATGAACTGACTGTAAAACCTCGTGATTGAATACTCTCGACATACTGAGATAAATCCTCTTCTTTGCTTCTGAAATTTTCCTTTAAATGAATTCCTTTAACCGGTAAAATTTCAGCTAAATGATGATGTTGATGAAGTACCATCTTCTGAAGGTATTTTTCTTCAAAATCTGATAACCATAGCTTCAGTTCTTCTTCGGCCATTCCGGGTTTGCGAACGTGCAAAAGGGGCAGCTCATTCTCAAAAAAACGAATGAGCTGTTCCTTTTCCGCAGTTTGATTTTCTTCCGAAGTAAAAAGAATGAACATCTGAATTTGCTTTACAGGTAAACTTCGCTTCCTTTCTCCTTAAATTCTTCCGATTTTTTCCTCATTCCTTCCTCGATGGCTTCCTGCGTATCCATTCCGTTTTCTTCTGCGAATTTCCGAACGTCCTGCGTAATTTTCATAGAGCAGAAATTAGGTCCGCACATAGAACAAAAATGGGCTACTTTGGCATTTTCAGAAGGTAAAGTCTCGTCGTGATAAGATCTTGCGGTATCAGGATCAAGCGCCAAATTAAACTGATCTTCCCATCTGAATTCGAATCGGGCTTTGCTTAAAGCATCATCCCTGTGCTGTGCGCCGGGATGGCCTTTCGCCAAATCTGCAGCATGGGCAGCGATTTTATAAGTGATCACTCCTTCTTTTACATCGTCTCTATTTGGAAGCCCTAAATGCTCTTTTGGCGTCACATAACATAGCATCGCACATCCAAACCAACCGATCATTGCGGCACCAATCCCACTGGTAATGTGGTCGTAACCGGGCGCGATATCTGTGGTCAATGGTCCTAAAGTGTAAAAAGGAGCTTCTCCACATACCTCAAGTTGCTTGTCCATGTTTTCCTTGATCATGTGCATTGGGATATGGCCGGGGCCTTCAATAATGCACTGCACATCATGTTTCCAGGCGATCTTGGTAAGTTCTCCCAGAGTTTCAAGTTCAGCGAATTGTGCATAATCATTAGCATCGGCTATACTTCCGGGACGTAGGCCATCTCCAAGGGAGAAAGAAACGTCATAGGCTTTCATGATCTCGCAGATTTCCTCAAAATGTGTGTACAGGAAGCTTTCTTGATGATGCGCCAAACACCATTTTGCCATAATTGAACCGCCACGGGACACCAGCCCTGTTACCCTTTTTGCGGTGTGTGGAACATACGCTAAACGGACTCCGGCGTGAATGGTGAAATAATCCACTCCCTGCTCTGCCTGCTCTATAAGCGTATCGCGGAAAATTTCCCAGGTAAGATCTTCGGCTTTCCCGTTAACTTTTTCCAGCGCCTGGTAAATAGGCACGGTCCCTATGGGCACCGGAGAATTTCTAAGGATCCATTCCCGGGTTTCGTGGATGTTTTTTCCGGTAGAAAGATCCATTATCGTATCTGCTCCCCAGCGGCATGCCCAAACGGCTTTTTCCACTTCTTCTTCAATCGAAGAGGTAACCGCGGAATTACCGATGTTAGCATTTATCTTCACGAGAAAGTTCCGCCCAATGATCATAGGTTCATTTTCCGGATGGTTAATGTTGGAAGGAATAATGGCTCTTCCGCGGGCAACTTCATCCCGCACAAATTCCGGAGTAATTATTTTCGGAATACTGGCACCAAAATTTTGCCCTGGATGTTGTTCGGAGATTTGTTTGATCTCTTCCAGTTTCTGATTTTCCCGGATGGCAATGTATTCCATTTCAGGAGTGATAATTCCTTTCCGGGCGTAGTGCATTTGGGTGACGTTATGTCCCGGCTTTGATTTAAGAGGCTTTCGGTTTGTTTTAAACCGAAGTTCATCCAGTTTCTCATTTTCCTCCCTTTCGCGCCCGTAAGCTGAAGAAAGCCCGGAGAGTTGCTCTACATCTTCGCGGGCGGCAATCCAGCTGTTACGGATAGGCATCAGCCCTTTTCGAACATCGATGTCTACCGTTGGATCTGTATAGGGACCACTGGTGTCATAGACCAAGACCGGATCGTTTTTCTCTACTTTTCCGTTGAATTTATCCACTGTGTCGTCGAGGGATATCTTTCGCATCGGCACTTTTATGTCCGGGTGAATTTTTCCGCTTACATAGATTTTTTCGGAGTTGGGAAAAGGTGCGCGGCTAATGGTTTGCTGCTTTGGAGTCTGGTCCTTTTTCATAATTACTTCTGTTTAGTGGTATGTTGTTTTGCTTCCGGAAATGCTCCCGAAGCACATTTATCCTCCCTGGGTAGCCCTTATAATGAGTACATTTTCACCTTCGGCTAATTCACGTTTGGTCCAGTCGCTTTTAGAAATAATCTGATTGTTGATAGCCACAGCAATCCCTTTTTCAGAAATAGCTAGTTGCGTCAGGAGATCCTGAAGATTGGATGGTGAATTAAAAGTGTGGGCAGTGTTGTTTACGTTTACAGTTATCATTTTTTGATATTTAATAGCTGTAAACTGCAGGGGGATTCCCTAAAGAAAAAGTAAATACAAACCATAATTCCTCCAAAAACGGAATTATAATAGAAAATATGTAAATAACACTTTTCCCTTCGCGGGTATTAACCGGATCAGGTTCAAAGGGTTTTATCTCAGCCGATTGCTACCAATCAGCACCCCTAAAGTTTACGTTTTCAAATGTAACGGAAATTTTTATTGATAATCAAATGTCTTTCAATTTCTTTTTTGAAATCTTTTCAAAAATCACCTTTTTAAAGGAAGAAAAAAGACCGGACTGGCAGGAATAAAGCGCCCGGCAGGGCAGAAAATCTGTATTTGTAAATCTCGGACTCCTACCCTGCCAAAAGCAGGTTGTCAAAACGAATTACATTCTCTGTTCCTTTTTTCCGTAGATAACTGCTTATAATCTGGTGGGTATGGAAAGTTGATTCCTGTAGTTTGAGAAAAGGCTCGTAATCTTCAAAGTTTTCTATTTGCACATCAGCGTCCACAAATCCGTAGCCGTAATATCGGCCTTCTTTAACCAGAACAAAAGCCTGCTCATCTTTATGCCTTCCCTTCTCTTTGATCACATACGTCTCTCTTTCATTTTGAAGAGAAGTAATAGCAGCCTCAACTTTTGCATTGTAATTCTCAACAGATTCTGATCCCTCACAAATACCTTCACAATTCTTGATGCGATAGTGAGAACATTGGCTAACATTGGATTGTAGTGTGCAATATTTTGGACATAAATTAAAAGTCTCGCAAAGCTTTTCGAGCATTTCCTGAGCCAGGGCACGATTATAAAAAGTGGCTGCAGAATCCTGTATCTGCTTCGTTCTTCCTATCGCAAGTTGAATTATTCCACGCTGATTTCTATAACTGATAATCTGGTAAGTATAAGTTGGACGCTTTTGAGCGCGGTTAAACTTTGGATATTTCTTCCGGATATAATCAGATTCCAGGAGGAGTGCCAGCAGTTCGTTTCCGGTAGTTTCAAAATCTATATAAGAGGTCTCCTGCCCCAGTTGATATTCTTTGGTTTTCTTATCATAAAAATGTGACCAAACTCTTTTTTTGATATTTTTCGCTTTCCCGGCGTAGATAATCGCATGATTTTTATCCTTAAACAGGTAAATACCGGGAGTCTCCGGCAGCTCATCAATTTGCTCTGCAGAAATATGCGGCGGTAAAGTGGCGTGCTTGGAATGCGGGTGTAAAAAAGAAGATAACACCTCACCGTCTTCATCCAGATCGAGCAGTCTCTGAAACAAAATCACAGTAGCATCGGTATCGCCTTCAGCTCTGTGCCTGTTGGTAAGCGGAATATTAATCGAGCTGCACAATTTGCCCAAACTGTAGGAAAAAAGTCCGGGTATGAGTTTTCGGGATAAGCGAACGGTACAAAGTTTCTTCCTGGAGTAGTTTCTTCCGAGCGCTTTAAATTCGTTCCGAAGCACGTTGTAGTCGAAATTTACATTATGAGCCACAAAAACAGCATCTTTCGTGAAATCATCAATAATATCTGCTACTTCATGAAATTTTGGAGCATCCTCCAGCAGCCCGTTATCAATACCCGTCAGCGAGGTAACATAGCCGGGAATAAGCATTTCAGGATTTACAAGCGTAGTGTATTTATCCAAAATTTCAGATCCCTGCAACAGCACAATACAAATTTCGGTAAGGCGATTACCACTTATACCACCGCCGGTGGTCTCAACATCTATTACAGCAAATTTTTTATCTTTCATCAAGACAAATATACAAATTTTAGGAATATTTCCTACAATTGGAATATTTCCAATATTTTAAAGAAATATAACATCTACGAAATTGTCAATTTTGAAGGTGAAGCTGAAAAGTGTATGCTGAAATTTGCCAATTTTCGACCTCCTTTTTAGAATCCGTCTAAAAACTTCAGAAAAGCGGAAATATTTAGTTGCTAATTCATTCAGAAAGTAACATTTGTTCCTTTTTATCAGCTTTTCTGACCATTTCTGAAGAAAAAATGCTTCACAAAAGCTAAAAAAGATTGAGAATTGCCATTTTCAAGGCTTCAACTCCAGAATTCTCCGGAAGAAGAAACACTTCAGATGCTGCTTACCCTTCAGTTTTAAAGTCAGGATCAAATTTGCCAATTCTCGATACATTCTCTGTAATTGGCAGCTTTAGACCTCATATTTCACACTAATTCCGAAGTTACTCAGAGCCTATTTCCAAAATACATTTTATAACTTTACAGAAAAGCTAAAAATGCAATTACACCTTTATCAAATAGACGCTTTTACAGACGAACTTTTCTCCGGAAATCCCGCCTGTGTCGTTCCCTTATCTGAATGGCCATCTGACGATTTACTACTGAAAATAGCCAGGGAAAATGCAGTTGCAGAAACGGCTTTTTTTGTAGACAACGGACTAAAAATTCACCTGCGTTGGTTTACTCCTGAAGCTGAAATTGACCTTTGCGGCCACGCCACCCTTGCCACCGCACATGCCCTTAAGGAAATTCGTCACTACTCCAGAAATACTATTCTTTTCGAAACAAAAAGCGGAGAACTTGAAGTGGAAACCGGAAACTCTGAATATACCCTCAATTTCCCTTCCCGTAAACCATCCGCTACTCCTTTACCTTCGTTGTTGCAGGAATCGATTAACATCCAGCCACAGGAGGTATTGAAAGCCAGGGATTTTGTCCTAGTTTATCCTTCTGAAGAAGACATTAGAAATATCGAAATTGACCGGTTAAAATTTGATAAACTGGAGTTGGGCTTAGGCGGAGTAATTTTTACTGCACCGGGTAAAAAATGTGATTTTGTTTCGAGGTTTTTTACTCCGGGCGCTTCGGTTTTTGAAGATCCTGTAACAGGATCTGCGCATTGTTCCCTAATTCCCTATTGGAGCGAAAAACTCAATAAAATAGAAATGAATGCTAATCAAATTTCTAAACGTGGAGGTAAACTCTTCTGCAAAAACAATGGTGACCGGGTAGCTATTAGCGGTAATGCGCGAACTTACTCCATTGGGAAACTTTGGACGGAGTAACATTAATTAAAGTCAAATTCCTTTGAGCAAAGAATCCACTTCGGCTTCATCTTGTATCTTATTTTAATACCATAATGCCGATAATTGCCATTTAAAATGGTAACCTCATAGGGATATATCTAAATATTCAGAATATATGCTCTGGAGACTTGTGCAATAAGCTTTTTTTCTAAATAGTTGAGCATTTTATTCAGCAATTGATTTACCTGTTTT
Organism: Autumnicola patrickiae; assembly: GCF_031846525.1. NCBI lineage: Bacteria > Pseudomonadati > Bacteroidota > Flavobacteriia > Flavobacteriales > Flavobacteriaceae > Autumnicola > Autumnicola patrickiae. Next base: position 70,640 of record NZ_JAVRHM010000011.1, on the reverse strand, counting down.
TTGAATTTTAACGATGTAAAAAGACATTAAAACTTATCTTAGCCGCCATGATTTTCAGTCCTAATTTCCATTACCAAAATTTTTTTCTGGTCTGTTTTATCACCAGTTTTTTAATGTTAAATCCTCTTGAAGGAAATGCTCAGCTTATTCCCGGAACCCAAACTGCAGAAGAGGAAGCCGCTGAGCCGGAATTGCCGGCAGACCCACTTGGCAGGCGCACTCCACGCGGAACCGTTAGTGGTTTTATAAGTGCAGTTTCTGAGCAGGATTATTCCAGGGCCAGTGAGTATCTTAATCTGGAGCAAATTCCCGGTGAGCAGGAAGAAGAACGGCTGGCACAAACCCTTCAGGGATTGCTGGATCGTCGTGGCAACATCCTCCCCTATTCCTGGATTAGTGATGAGATCGAAGGTAGCGAAGATGAGGGATTGCCGCCAGATGTAGACCAGGTAGGAACAGTAACAATTGGGGACGAAGAAATAAATTTATATGTAGAAGCCATTGAAGGACCTGAAGGTGGCCCCATCTGGTTATTTGCTTCTGAAACAATTAAGACCATTGCAGATGTTACTGTAGAAGATACATTACATCTGGAACGATATATGCCTGCTTTTTTACACGATAACCTTTGGGGAGGAATTCCCATTGGGCAATGGATTATAGCTATACTTCTGGCTATTCTGTCTTACCTGGTCGCATGGAGTATTGTTTTTACAATCCGGTTTATTATTCGTTTAAGCTGGAAAAAAGCAAGAACAGAACCTACCTCGCACATCATTAAAGCCTTTGCACTCCCTATTCGGCTTTATCTTGCAGTACTTCTTTTTGTATCCATTTCTCAGCAAATAGGAATATCAATTATCCTAAGACAGAAGTTTAGCGGGATAACACTTATTATTGGATTACTTGCTTTTTTAATCCTGCTGTGGAGCCTTACCGAACTTATAGGTTCATTTAGTAAGCGCCAGCTGAGTCATCGCGGTAGTGTTTCCGGCGTTTCGGTTGTACTATTCCTGCAGCGAACAGCAAAAGTTGCTATTGTAATCTTCGGGATAATTGCCGTTTTAGGATTTGTTGGAGTAGATGTCACCACAGGATTGGCTGCCCTGGGAATTGGTGGTATTGCGTTGGCACTGGGTGCGCAAAAAACCATCGAAAATTTTGTTGGAAGTGTCACGGTGATTGCAGATCAGCCGGTAAGGGTAGGTGATTTTTGTAAAGTAGGAGATACCGTTGGAACTGTAGAAAAAATAGGAATGCGCTCCACCCGCATACGCACATTGGCCAGAACAGTAGTGACCATACCTAACGGACAATTTTCTTCTGAAAATATCGAAAATTATGCGCATCGCGATCAATTCTGGTTTCAGACGGTTTTAAGTTTAAGATATGAAACCACTCCGGACCAGATTAGGTATCTTCTCGTAGAGTTACGCGCTGTGCTTTATGCGCATCCCCTGGTGTCTCCAGAACCGGCACGGGTTAGGTTTATAGAACTGGGAGCAGATTCTATAAACCTGGAGGTGTTCTCTTATATTACAGTAAAAACTTTTGATGAATTTCTTGAAGTAAGGGAAGATTTACTTTTGCAACTTATGGATGTTGTTGAACAAAGTGGTACCGGCTTTGCGTTTCCTTCCCAAACCATTTATTTTGCCAAAGATCAGGGTCTGTCTCAGGAAAAATCAAGAACTGCAGAAGAGAAAGTTAAAAAATGGAAAGAAAATGGTGAACTTCAAATTCCGAAGTTTGACCCAGAAAGGATCAAAGACCTTAAAGATCAAACTCCATATCCTCCACAAGGTTCCACAACAGCCAAAGACCACGGTACAGGGAAAATTCCGGGTCTTTAAATTGTCGAAAATTGCCATTTCTGATATACCTTTAAATCTATCTGATTTTAAGCACTTCCGAATAAAAACAAAGAGTATATTTGTAAATTTTTATATGCTTTTATTAATATGACTTTCCCCGAAATAGCGGCCGTTTTTTTTGGCTTCCTGGCACTTGTGCCAACTATCGCTTCCCTTACAACATACGATCAGTGGTGGATTAGAGGCTTTGATTTTCCAAGGTTGCAGATTAGCGTTCTTATACTTGCGGTTCTAATCTATTGCTTGTCTATATATTCCTTTGAAGATACGTGGCAGATCATCCTCACCGTCTTATTGGTTGTTAGTTTTATCTACCAGGCGATAAAAATTTTTCCATACACCATATTTGCCAAAAAACAGGTGATGAAGTCCATACCAAATGACGAAAAAAACCTGATTTCTATCCTTGTTAGCAATGTCCTTACAAGTAACAAAAAATATAATCTCCTTATTTCCGAAATTCACAATTTGGAACCAGATATCGTCCTCACCCTGGAGACAGACCAAATTTGGGAAAAAGAGCTGGAGATCATAGAAAAAGATTACCCGCACACTGTTAAAATTCCGCAGGATAACCTCTACGGAATGCATCTTTATTCAAAACTGGAACTTGTAGATATTAAAGTTAAATATATTATTTCTGAAGAAATTCCTTCTATCCATGGATGGGTGCGGTTAAGAAGCGGAAAAAAGGTAAAAATTCATTGTTTGCACCCCAAGCCTCCAAGTCCTTCTGAAGACGCTAATTCTACAAACCGCGATGCAGAACTATTGCTGGTGGGTAAAGAAGTGAAAGAAAATGATGAAACCACTTTAGTTTTTGGTGATCTTAACGATGTAGCCTGGTCCAGGACTACAAGACTTTTCCAGAACCTAAGCGGATTGCTGGATCCACGTATAGGAAGGGGATTTTTCAATACCTTCCACACTGGTTATCCTATTTTTCGCTGGCCCTTGGATCACGTTTTTCACACCTCAGATTTCTCGCTAATCACTATAAAAAGATTAAAAAGTATAGGATCTGACCATTTTCCAATCTTTATTCGGCTTAATTATGAATCTTACGTAGAAAATATCCAGGAAAAACCTGAAAGGGCAGATGAGGAGGAACAGGAATGGGCAGAGGAAAAAATCGAAAAAGCAAATCCCATGGTACGGAACTTATAATCTTTTCCTGAAAATTTTCAGAAAAAGAACACTTTACAATCAGAAGTTTTCAGTCGAAATTTGCAAAAATTTGATACCTTTAAGGAGCTAACTTCAGCTTAAAAATGTCTGAAAAGAAAATTTTTTCCTTATCCAGCCTAAGCAGGTCCATTGAAAAGGTGATCCATACCCAATGCAACAAAATTGTCTGGATAAAAGCTGAAATTGTAAAACTCAATCACTATCCCAAAAGTGGCCACTGCTACCCCACGCTGGTAGAGAAAAAAAACGGAAAAGTAATCGCAGAAATGCGCGGCAATATCTGGGCTTCCCACTTTGAAACGATAAACACCAAATTTAAATCTGTTTTGAGGGAAGAACTTAAAAACGATATGACGGTGGTCATCCAGGGTTCTGTAACATATCATCCTATTCACGGACTCGCCCTAAACATCATCGACATAGATCCTGAATATACTTTGGGAGAACTTGCAAGGGAAAAAGCGGAGACTATTGCCAGACTCAAAGCCGAAAATATTTTTGCTGAAAACAAAAAGCTAAACCTTCCTGTACTTCCAAAAACTATAGCGGTAATCTCTGTACAAACCAGTAAAGGCTATCAGGATTTCCTGGATGTGATCGATAAAAATCCGTGGAAGTATAAGTTTCATCATCTTCTTTTTCCGGCTATTCTACAGGGGGAACGCTCCACAAAAATGATCCTCGAGCAACTGGATAATATTCAGAAATATCAGAACGTATTTGATGCTGTAGCGATTATCCGCGGTGGCGGTGGCGAAATAGGACTCAGTTCTTTCGACAATTACCTTCTGGCAAAAAGAATCGCCACTTTCCCCCTGCCGGTCTTAACGGGAATAGGCCATGCAACTAATGAAACCGTGAGCGAACTGGTAAGCTTTCAAAGCTTTATCACGCCCACCAAAATTGCGGAATTCCTCCTTCAGAAGTATCATGATTTTGCGATGCCGTTAAAAGAGGCTGAGCAGAAAATTCAGAATCACACAAACTGGTTATTCAAAGATCAAAAGAACAATCTTAAAGAGACGGCGAGGCTGTTTTCTTCCTTTACACAACGCTCATTGGATCGTTCCAAAGCAGAATTGAACCAATATGTTTTTCAGCTTAAAAACTTTTCCAGGGGAACAATTGAGGAACAGAAAATGAATCTTCTTCAAACGCAAAAATCGATTCTCTCCCTTGCTCAAAAACCAATTAAAGAAGAGCAAAAGAACCTGAAATTCACGCAGGAGAAAATCGGCATGCTCTCTCCGGAAAATATTCTGAAAAGAGGTTTCAGCATCACGCGCCAAAACGGAAAAATTATTCGAAATACTGAAGAACTTGATCCTGAAGTTTTACTGGAAACGCAGTTATATTCCGGTACAATTGACAGCCGAATCGAAAAAATAAATAAAAATCCCGATAATGACTGAAGATATAGATTACACCAGTGCAAATGCCGAATTGCAGGAAATCGTCTCTGAAATGGAAAATTCAGAAATTAGTATAGACGAACTGGACATTAAAATAAAACGTGCTTCAGAACTTCTAAAAATATGTAAGGACAAGCTCTTTAAAACAGAAAAAAGCGTTCAGGAGGTGCTGGAAGAGATAAAAAATTATTCTATTGGTGACGCGAAATAATCTTTTAAATTTGCCCACCTTCAGAAATTAAAGATGAATTCTAACGAGTTAAGAACGGTTACCGTTACACGATATATCACTCCTCTGCGTGAAGGCGGCTCCTTACCTGCACTGGCCGAAGCTGACGATGATTTTAAATATGTGCTGAAATTTAAAGGCGCGGGACACGGGGTAAAAGCACTTATTGCCGAACTGCTGGGAGGTGAAATTGCCAGGGCGCTAGGTTTTAAAGTGCCCGAGTTGGTATTTGCAAATTTACACGAAGCTTTTGGAAGAACTGAAGGAGACGAAGAAATTCAGGATCTTCTAAAAGCAAGTCAGGGATTAAATCTTGCACTGCATTTTCTTTCCGGAGCCATAAATTTTGATCCGGTAGTCACCAAAGTAGATCCTTTGCTCGCCTCCAAAATTGTATGGCTGGATGCTTTTATCACCAACGTAGACCGCAGCTACCGGAATACAAATATGCTCATCTGGCACAAGGAATTATGGCTTATTGATCACGGTGCCTCCTTCTATTTCCACCATTCCTGGACAAATATGGAGAAGAGCGCAAAGACTCCATTTAACCTGATTAAAGATCATGTTTTATTGCCCGAGGCGTCAAAACTAAAGGAAGTGGACGAAGAGTGTAAAGTCATTCTTACTGAAGAAAAAATTAGAAATATTGTAAATCTTATTCCGGCGGAATGGCTCGAATGGGAAGGAGCAGAAGAAAGTCCTGAAGAGATAAAAGAAACTTACGCCCGGTTTTTATTGATAAGGCTGGAAAATTCAGAAATATTGATAAAAGAAGCAAAAAATGCAAGATAGGCACTTATATGAATATGCTGTAATCAGGGTCTTGCCGAAGGTGGAAAGGGAGGAATTTCTGAATGTGGGCATTATCTTCTTTTGTAAAAGAGAGAAATTTCTGAAGGTGATCTATAAACTTGATGAAGCCCGTTTAAGATGTCTTGCAGCAGATATTGACCTGGATCAAATCGAAAAAAATCTGCAATCCTTAAAGAAGATCAGCGAAGGCGTAAAAGATGGCGGACCCATAGCGCAACTGGACGTGCCTTCCCGCTTCCGATGGCTTACAGCGGTGCGCAGTTCTGTAATCCAAACTTCCCGACCTCATCCCGGAATGTGCGGTGAATTGGACACCACTATTAAAAGAATTTTCAGAGAGATGGTGCTTTAAATTTATTCTTAATAATGAGACCTCACAGGTTTAAAACCTGTGAGGTCTCATTATTAAGTTAATACAACTATGAATATTCGTGAATTCGTGATAAAGAAAAGGTAGATAATTGCCAATTTTGAGGCACGAAGAAATCACTCGGTAATTACTGTCTCCAAAACCTCCCAAACATTCTGCGCCAGGATCTTTTGTCCTTCAGCCGTGGGATGGATGCCGTCCTGCTGATTCAGTTCCGGGTTACCTGCAACATCTTCGAGTAAAAACGGAATAAGCTTTACATCATTTTCCTCTGCCAGTTCAGGAAAAATATTCCGGAATTCAGCGCCATATTCCTGGCCAAGATTAGGCGGAATCTGCATTCCGGTGAGGATAATTTCAGTATCAGGATTCTCCTCCCACACTTTGTCCATAATCGCCTGCAGGTTTCTTCTGGTTTCTTCCAGTGGCACTCCACGCAATCCGTCGTTGGCACCCAGCTCCAACACAAATACATCAACATTTTGATTCAGCACCCAATCAATCCGGTTTCGACCACCGGATGTGGTTTCTCCGCTTAATCCGGCATTCACCACCTCATAATCCAGACCTAAAGAATCAATTTTTTGCTGAATTAAAGCCGGAAAGGCTTCCTCGGGATCTAATCCCATACCGGCCGTAAGGCTGTTTCCGAAGAAAAGAATTGTTTTAGTTTCATTTCCAACAGCAGACTCGTTTTCAGAAGAAATCTCCTCCTCTACTTCATTCTTATTTTCCTTTTGAGCAGAATCCCCACAGGAAATAAAAGAAAGAAAAAAAAACATCGGAAAAATCAGCATCAAGTTTCTCATAGCAGGGGTATTAAATCGAAATCATTTCATTATTTTGTCTTTCCTGAAAAAGAAACTAAAGATGGCAAAAATATTAGAAGTGCACAACCTTGTAAAAAGCTATTCCAGTGGCTCAAAAAACCTGACGGTACTGCACGATATCAGTTTTAATATAGAAGAACGTGAAACTTTTGCCATTGTGGGACCGTCCGGAAGCGGAAAAACTACGCTACTGGGGCTTTGTGCCGGACTGGACAGAGCAGATTCCGGCAGCATCACCCTTTGCGGAACTGAATTAAGTTCGCTTAATGAAGATGAACGGGCACTGCTGCGAAACAGGAACATAGGCTTTGTTTTTCAGGATTTCCAGTTATTGCCAACACTTACCGCACTGGAAAATGTTGCAGTACCACTGGAACTTCAGGGTGCAAAAAACGCTTCTAAAAAAGGAAAGGAGCTCCTGGAAAAAGTCGGACTCGGAGATCGGGTTAATCATTATCCCTCCCAACTTTCGGGCGGGGAACAACAACGGGTAGCTGTGGCAAGGGCTTTTTCCAACGCACCAAAAATCCTTTTTGCCGATGAGCCTACAGGAAACCTGGATGCAGAAACCGGCGCAAAGGTAGAGCAATTACTTTTTGAGCTTAACAGGGAAGCAGGAACTACGTTGGTTATCGTCACTCACGACCTGGAACTGGCACAAAAAACCGAACATGTTCTTAAACTGAAGGGCGGAAAAATTGTTGAAAAAGAAAATTCAGCAATATGAGCAACGAAGAGAACAGTATTCCTGAAAAAGCAAATTTTGGGTGGATTGCAAAAATGGCCTGGCGTGACGGCAAAGCCAGCGGAAAGAAATTAAGCCTGTTTATGGCTTCTATTGTATTGGGAATCGCCGCGGTGGTCTCAATACAATCTTTTGGAGAAACGCTGAAAGAAAATATCGCGCTACAATCGAAATCCCTGATGGGCGCCGATTTTATTATCGACAGTGACAATCCGGTAAACGAAAGGGTAACTGAAGTCATTGATTCCCTGGGTGGCGCAGATGGACGCGAAATAAGTTTTGCCTCTATGGCTGCCTTTCCCGGTAATCAGGGCACCAAACTTGTACAGGTAAGGGGAATCGAAGGAGGTTTTCCCTACTACGGAATAGTAGAAACAGAACCAACTTCAGCGGCAAATGCATACCAGCAAGAAAATGCCGCTTTAGTAGATGAAACTTTGATGCTGCAGCTGGGGATCAAAGTTGGGGACAGTATAAAAATCGGAAATGTCACTTTGCCCATTTCGGGCGCTTTAAAATCTGTGCCGGGAAGCACATCGCTTTTCAGCTCTGTGGCGCCACCAGTGCTTATTCCGTATAAATTTATAAGTGAAACCGGACTGGTACAAACGGGAAGCCGCATAGATTATAAATATTACTTTGTCGCTCCTCAAACCGACATGGAGAAGCTGGATGATGAGCTGGATCCTATCCTTGACGAAAATGATGCCGACCTCGACACGCATACCTCCACAAGTGAGCGGCTGGGGCGGCGGTACGAAAACTTTGGAAAATTTCTAAACCTCGTGGCATTTATAGCACTTCTACTGGGATGTGTGGGAATTGCCAGTGCAATAAATATTTATATTAAAGGAAAACTGCGCGCGGTCGCAGTGCTTAAATGTCTGGGAGCCTCACAAAGGCAAACATTCTTAATTTACCTCGTACAGATTGCTGCAATGGGACTTTTAGGCGGCATCATTGGTACTGCCGCCGGACTTCTGCTTCAGCAACTTTTTCCGCTTTTCCTGCAGGATCTTTTACCTGTAGATGTGGAAATGGCATTTTCGGGACAGGTAATAGTTATGGGTATTCTCCTCGGAATATTTATGTCAGTTTTGTTCGCACTATATCCATTAATGAGCACTTTATATGTTTCGCCTTTACAGGCTTTGCGGGTACAGGCTGAAGGTGCATCAAAATCGGGAAAAGCAGGGATTTTTGTAGGTCTTGGTATATTTTTATTCATTTTCCTTTTTTCCTACTGGCTGTTGGAGGATTGGCGATATTCCCTTGCCTTTGTAGCCGGTATAATTGTTACTTTCTCCATTCTCGCAGCCATTGCGCAGCTTTTTATGAAAGGAATTAAGAAGTTTTTCCCGAGTTCCTGGGGATTTGTGCCCCGGCAGAGCCTGCTTAACCTTTTTAGGCCGCAAAATCAGACGCTGACGCTCATTTTGGCCATTGGAGTAGGTACTTTTCTTATCAGTACGCTATACTTCAGCAAAGATCTCCTGCTGGCCCAGGCCACAATTGAATCTCAAACTGAGAGTCCGAATATCATTCTGCTCGATGTGCAGAGTGAACAAAGAGAGGCCGTCAAAAAGGCAATTATCGGCAATGAGCTTGAGGTACTAAGCGATATCCCGATAGTAACGATGCGGGTACAGAGCATCAAAGGAAAATCTGTAAACGAAATTAGGGAGGATACCACTTCCCGCGTGAATGGCTGGGTGCTACACCACGAATTCCGGGTGACGTACCGTGATTCTTTAATTGCTTCGGAAACTCTTGCGCAGGGAGAATGGATTTCTTCAGTACAAACAGAGGGCGAACCGGTGCCAATTTCCATTAGTGATAATTTTGCTGAAGATGCTAAAGTTACGGTTGGGGATGAACTGACATTTAATGTTCAGGGCGTGATCTTACCTGTTGTGGTCGGAAGTGTTCGCACAGTAGACTGGGCACGGATGCAGCTAAACTTCTCAATAGTTTTCCCTGAAGGTGTGCTGGAAGAAGCCCCGCAATTTAGGGTACTCACGACCAAAGCTACCCAGAACGCTTCAGCGGCATTGCAGCAGGAACTGGTGCAGAACTTTCCGAATGTTACTGTGATTGATTTAAGGCAGGTACTAAGTGTTATTGAAGGGATTCTCGACAAGATCTCCTGGCTTATCAATTTTATGGCATTTTTTAGTATTCTTACCGGAATAATTGTATTGCTGGGAGCGGTACGGACCAGCAAATACCAGAGAATCAGGGAAAGTGTTCTTTTAAGAACAATAGGTGCTAAAAATAGTCAGATCCTGAAGATTACAGCATTGGAATATTTGTATCTAGGGATTTTAGGAAGCCTATCGGGCATTTTATTATCGCTGGTAAGCAGCCAGTTACTCGCCTACTTTCTGTTTGAATCCCCTTTTACACCTTCATGGATTCCGTTTTTAATCCTTTTCCCGGGAATCACTTTGCTGGTGCTGATTATTGGAGTTGGAAATAGTTTAAGCGTAATTAAAAGTCCGCCGCTGGAGGTGCTTCGGAAAGAAGTACGATAACTGGCATTTTTGGTGCCTGGCTTTGTTTCAGGTAAAATGAGTTTTACGGTGTAAATCCTGAAATAAAGATTGAAACCTTCAAAAGGAAACATTTAAACCTGAATAATTTCTAATCAAATTATTTGTCCATCTCTGCCAATAGATCCTGAAGATCCAGATTGCGGGTATACATTCTGACGGAACCATCGGGCTTTTTTGGCCATTGGTCACGGGGCCGGTCCCAATAAAGTTCTACTCCGTTGCCATCTGGATCGTCCATATATAAAGCTTCGGAAACTCCGTGATCTGCCACTCCGGTCAACGGATAATCTGCTTCAAGCAGACGTTTCAGAACCTCAGCGAGATCCTTTCTTGTAGGATAAACTATAGCCGTATGAAATAATCCGACTCCTTTTTTCGATGCCTGTGGTGCATCTTTACTGTTCCATGTATTCAGTGCGATATGATGATGATAACCCCCGGCAGAGAGAAAAACGGCCTGGTCGCCCATTCTTTCAGTAATTTCAAAAGTAAGCAGATCATGATAAAAAGTTAAGGCATTTTCAATATTGGAAACCTTCAGGTGAATGTGACCAATCCGGGTTTGTGCAGGTATTTTATAGTTCTCTTTCATTTCTCCAATTTAGTAAATTCAGAAGAAACTTCCGAAGCCAAAAAATTTTCAGCATTTACCAAAAGAAGATAGTCATAGAATAAAATTTTCTATAAAAAAAGCTCCGGATCAAAAGAGAATCCGGAGCTATTTATTAATTACAATAATTTCACTATTCCTCCGGCTCTAGAATAAGCGTAAGTTTATTAAAATCTGCCGCACTATTAATTACATCACGATAATCTTCATAACGCGCTGTTTCAATAATATTTACTCTGTAATGTTCATCTGCGGTAATATGGACAATGCCATCTTTTACATTATAAAACGAATTGAAGGAAAGGATCTCTTTTCCATCTTTCGAATATTTTTTATCGATATTGATGTCGTCCAGGTTTGCAAAACGATAGCCCTTAGGTATCTCGATATTTATATTTCTATAATAGCTTCTTTTAAATTCATTTTCCAAAGGCAATACCCGCTCCTTTTCCTGGTATAACTGAATTTGCTGCCCGATAAGCTCACCCACTTTAAATAAATACCGGTTGCCTGCTTTTTCAATAAAAGCATTTGATTTTATATCCAGAACAACCTCCAGAGGCTCGATTCCGAATAATTCCGGATCGTCATTCACGAGCTTCTTATCAACGATTTCTACATTTTCATTTAATCTTTTTCCAAAACCTTCTATAAAGTCGTTAAGGCTCTCTTCTTTCACCAAATGAATAAAAGGATGTATAAACATTCCATAATATCCGCTAAAAGCACGATCCAGCTTTATGTTGGTGGTAGAAAGATCCTTGTCTTCAAAATCTACGTCTATCGTCATTTTATCGATAGTTTTATCTTCAGAAACAGGCTCTATATATTTTATTTCGCCCACAGCGCTTGTAAAATTTCCTACTGTAACTTCTTTTACAAAAAGTCCGTAGTTATCTGTAAGGTAAGCAGGTGGAAAACCATAACGCGAAGAATTCTCTTCAGGAGAAATGTATGCGCCGGTATTCGGGAAGTATAAAAGACAATCTGTCAAGAAATTATTGGCTTCAAATATCTTATCAAATCTAAGGTTCTGGCGATTGCTGGTAAAAACCACTTCATGAGGTATCTCCAAGGATTTTAAAACCGCTGCATATAATTTTACGATTCCTGTGCCATTAGCGACTTTTTGATCTAAAATTTTATCCAAATCTTCAAGCTCATCGCCTCCGCCATCAGCAACATATACATTCGTTTTTATGTAATATTCTATTTTTCTGAGTATGGATTCTTCAGTTTTCCCAGCACCTTTTACGGCTTCGGAAGCAAATTTATCTATAGCTTTTTGAGTTCTTTTGGAATGTTCAGGATAATAATATGCATAGATGTTCTGCGAAACATTTCCGTAGGAAGAAATTCCACTTACATTTCCCGCAAGGTTTTCATCAAGTTTATAGATAACGAAGGCTTTTGAAGCGTCATAGGCTGAAAGTTCTTCTTCCTCAAGTCCCTTTAATTCTTCAATTCGCAGTTTCCAGTGGTTTTTATCTTTGGTTAAAGTATCCTGCTCAACTTCAGGCGCGCCATTGTAAGACTTAAATTTGAAAACTAAATTGGAAGGAGCGAATAAATCGAATTCTACGTTCTCCTTTTTAAAAGAAGTTTGAAAATTCACCCTCTTCCCTCTATAGGTCGGATTTTGTTTGACTACGTAATAATATTCTATAAAGCTACCTTTTTCAATTCCTTCAAAAGCAAAATATTTATACTTTCTCCCGGTTTCTTCATCTGTCGCCATCAGGATTTTTGAATCATCAAGCTCCCGCACTGCACCGTTTTTTGTAATCACCCTGGCTTTGTTTACCAGAAGTTCAGAAGTTGAAGAATATGGCAGATAAACCTTATTAAAACTTTCAATTTTTTCATCGGAATTCAGCCAAAGCACGCGGTGCTCCATAGACAATTCCAGTAAGTTGTCATCTTTATCAAAAAAGAATTCATTAACTACTTTGTTCTTAAGTTCGATAATAGTCTCTGTACTATCGGGTTTTACGGAATACTCCGGATTTTCTTCCCAGTCGTAATTACTAAAAAAAGAATTGCTCTGTGCCTGAACAAATAGCGTAAAAAGCAAAAAAAAGCTGATGGAGAGGATGTTTTTGATCATGATTTTGAATTGATTTTCTTTAAGATTATAATTTCCTGATATGCTTTGTCCATCTGCTTTATAAGGGCATTTACTTCCTTTTGTTGTGCAAGGTCAAGGATTAGAAAATTTAAATCGGCTTTATGGTTATAGATGATTTTATTGTCTTCCAGATTATAGGTAACTGAAGAATTTAGAAAATTATTAGAAATCTGAACATTTTCCGGAAGGTACTCCAGCGCATAACCTTCAGGTATTTCTAAAATTGTGGTGTAGTTGTAAGAGCTTTTATAATCATACTCCACCTCATGCTTGCGATTTTCCTCAGTTTTAAAAAAAGATAAATCTTTATTGAGGTTGAGATTTAAATAGATCTCCTGTCCAAAATTCTTGGCGTAGCCGTCAATTCCGAAATTATAATCTACAATAAAATTTTTGTCGTAATCGTATTTATTAACTTCTGAAAATTCTTTAATCAGGAACTTATTATTCCCCTTCTGAAGCATTGCATTGTAAAATTCCCTGTTCTTTGAATCTGTAGAAAGGTTTTCCAGATTTTGGAAGTAATCCAGCTTGTAATATCCTGAAATTTCTGCGCGGGATCTCCCTTGCAAAGCTTCGCCCACTAAAACAATATGAGTGGTGTCTACAAGAGCATTTCTATTTGCAGGAATAACAGGTACCTTCTGAATTCTAAATTTTTCTTTACCCTCAGAAATTAAAGCTTCTTTTCCCTGGATAAATGAAGATGGCAGATCCATAGGCATAAACCTTCCTGTAGCATCCAGGAAATAGGTTTCGTCCTTATCTGTAAAAGACAAAATCATATGATTGTCTACCATAGGTGTGGGAACTTCGCTGTAGGAATACGGAATATCGCGTGTTCCAATCCATGTGAGATTTCCCTCAAGACCGGCAATGGAGAGCATCTTCAATAAGATACTGGAGTTGTCCTTACAGTCTCCGTATTTCTTCTGAAAAACATCGTTTGCTTCCCTCGGAATAAAACCGCCCAGGGCATATTCAAAATCTATATATTTTATATTATTCTGGGTCCAGTAATAGATCGCCTTCACCTTTTCCAAGTCGGTTTCTTTATCTGCTGTTAATTCTTCAACCAGCTTTACAAGATCCTTGTCATCTTCTTCCTTATTAATATTCTCTACGAGAGAATAATACCAATCGTAAAGATCTGAAACATCATTTTGTAAATTGACCGTCTGCCCGTTATTGTTATAAGAGGTGATAATTGGAATAATATGGGGCAGGATGTTTTTGTAATTCGGTGCCTGGCTCTCATACTTATACTCCTTCGTATTTTTCACCTCCCAGGTATATATCTTATTTCCGCGTTTTTCTTCTTCAGAATATGTGATCTCCAGGCTATCGGTATTGAATTTCCGGAATTCGAAATTAATATTTTTATCTGCAGTGATCGTAAATTTATTATTTACAATCGGGGTAAAGTCAGCGAAGAAGAACGGACTCAAAAACCTCGGGTTTTTTACTTTTTCTGAATATATTAACTTTGTTTTGGATCCTTTCTTTAAATCAGGATAAATGAAATTAAGCGACTGCGCATCATCATAAAAAGACCTATCCAGGTCGTCCTTTTTCTTATAGTTTTCGACCTTGTACTCCCTGTACTTTCCCCTTTCAAAATTAAGGGAATAAGCTTCGACGTCTTCCATTTCAAAAAACGCAGAAAAGCTTAAAGACTGTGCGGAATTATAAGTAGCAGACTCATCCAAGTATAAATCTTCCTCAACAAAATGCTGCAAAATATCTATTTCGCCGTTAATTAGCCCAACCTGAATACTTGTTTCCTGGTTAATTCGTACGAGTTTGGCGCTTGGAAACTGGTCTTTATAAATATCAAATTCCGGCGAAAACTGGGCATATCCCGTATGCACCGTTAGTGCTATAATGATAAAAAGAAGCTTTCTAAATAAAAGTCTTCGCAGCATGAACTTCTCCATTAAAATATATTTCTTCTTTAATTAATTCACCTTCAGAATTATAGTTTTTAGAGAGCCCGGATTTTTTGCCGTTTAGATAATTGCTTTCTTCCTTTAAGTTTCCATTTTCAAAATATTCCTGGTAGGCTCCCTCTCTCATGTCATACTGGTAATTCTCCTTTACCTTAACATTCCCGTTTACAAAATACATTGTGGATTCCCCGTGGTAAGCACCATGATGGTACGACATCTCCTGTTCTAATTCCCCCGAAGAATAATACTGCTTGTAATCATTCACCAGGTTTCCGTTCTTATATTCCATGGTGCGGGAAGGCTTTCCATTACTATAAAAAGCTTCTATTTTCCCCGTTTCATTCTCCAGCGGTATCATTGGCAATTCCTTTCCATCTTTTAAATATGAGTATCCCATCAACCGCCCATGTTGGTAAAACCTGACCAGTTGCAGTTCACCGGAAGGATCATAAAATTCTTTCCTGCCATGTTCTGCATCGTTTTCATATTCCGTCACCACATCCAGAGAACCGTTTCTGTAATAACTTTTCCAGGTGCCGGTAGCTTTACCAAAATCAAAGTAATCTTCATCTTCTACAACACCATCATCGTAATAATTAACTAAATTACCATGAAGTCCTCCCAGTTCGTAATTGGCCACCCTTTCTTTTTGCCCATTTTCGTGGTACCAGATCCATTCACCATGTTCCGTTCCATTTAAATAATTACCTGTGGACATCTGTCCGCCATTAAAATTATAAGATTTATATGCTCCGTGTTTGACACCGTTAAGATAAGTCATTTCTATTTCTACTTCAGCATTAGGATGTTTATCCAGAACAGTATACGCTCCTGCAAGGTCATAATTTATGTCTTCATAAATTTCACCATCCTGAGAATAATAAATCTCATTGAGAAGCTTCCCATATTCATAGTTGAGGCTCCTGTACAATTTCCCATCTACGCTATAATAATCCTGCCTGCCATGCATTTCTCCGTTATGGAAATAATTTACAGATTCCGGAGTACCATCCTGGTAATAGAATCGCCATTCACCCTGCGAGGCTCCGTCTTTATACCAGCCCTGGTTCTTCATTTTTCCATTTAAGTGATACTCTACCGTATAGTCTTTTACTACACCGTCTTGGTAAAACTGCTCTTTAGCTATTTTACCGTCACTATAATATTCCAAATATTTCCCCTGCAACTCGTTATTTTCATAATCCCCTTCAGACTGTAAAACCCCGTTCTTTGTGTAGAATTTCCAAATACCGGTTTTTCCTCCGGAAACATTGTAAATTCCTTCGGTAGTTTTATTGCCATAAGGAGAATAGCCGATATAGTTAAACTCCCCAGCCTTCTTCTTATCTTCTTTAATTACAGCACCACTTTTATCATAGAACTTATAGGCTATTATTTCCCCCTTTTTATACTCGTAGTCATAGTAGGGCTTTCCATCTCTATCGTAATATTTATATTCCCCTTCCAGCACGCCTTTGCTAAAATTCCCAATACTCTCTATGTTTCCATTATCGTAATACGTAGTAAAACGAGCATTTAATTCGCCATCTACATATTCGCCTTCTTCCATTTTCTTTCCATTGGGAAAATAGCTTGTATATTTTCCGATTGGCTGCCCCTCTTTATATTCAATTTCCGAATACAACTGCCCATTGGAATGATATCTTTTTTCAGGCCCATTTTGCACTCCGGTGGAATAGGAAGTTTCTGCGAATAATTTTCCGTTAGCATAATATTCCTTTACAGTTCCTACTACTTCATTTTCTTTATACTGAATTTTAAACTCCGGAAGTTCCTCGCCTACTTCAAAATAGGATACAAACGGCCCTTCAAGCTTTCCTTTGCTGAAGTATTTTTTCTGAAGCAGGGCACCATTATTATTATAATACAAATATTCCCCTTCAAGTTCGTCTTCTTTAAAGCCGGTAAATATATTTATTTGCTCGTTTGAATAATAGGTGATGTTTTCTCCGTTTAATTGATCATCCTCAAAATATGCAGTTTCCTCTAGCTTTTCTTCAGCATTGTAAACCAACCACTGTCCGGTTTTCTTTCCTTCTTTATCAAAAGAACCTATGGTCGATAATTGCCCATTTTCATTATAAATTTTCCACTCCCCAATGTTCAGATTTTTATCCATTTTACCTACAGATTGCACGGCAGAATTTTCATAGAAGTATTTCATTCCGTTCTCACCGTCACCCGGCTTTTCGGGTGCATCTGCGAGAAGAGAAGTCCATTTAGCCACAAAAGCATTTAGAAACTCCTTAATATTATCGGTATTTTTACTAATCAGGTTTTTATATTCTTCATTTCTTACAGAATATGTTACTGCATAAGTAAACTCATCAAAAAGATCATTATTTGCAATCCACTGGTATGCCGGGAGATAAACTTCAGACCAAAAATCTCCGTCTTCGCCCTTCAGGTTTTTTAGTTGCTCCAGCATGATATGGTTCTGTTTAACCAGGGCTATATTTACCTTATTATCTACTTTATATTTATCATTTAAAGCAATTCGATTATTCAGAATTAAATCTGTTTCCTTAAAAAGGTCTTCATGGCTTATCTCCAGTTCAGGATCAGGAACGTTCGGATTTTTTGCTGCTGCAATATTGTTAAGAGCTTCCAATGTGCTATATGCATTCTCACCGTCTGGCGCTAAAAGCAGGTACATGTTAAAACACATTAAGGCCTGCGTCATCCTTTTTTGACGATAAAAAATGTCACCCAATTTTACATGCGGATTCGTGTAGGTAGGATCGTAAAAAATTGCCGCTTTATATGCCTGAACAGCTTCTTCTGTCCTGTTCAGCTTTTCGAGAATAACACCTTTATTATTCCACAGCATGGCGTTTTTAGGAAAAAGCTCAATAGCTTCCTCGTAGGTGCGAAGCGCACCGGAATAATCTTCATTATTTAAAAGGGCCACCCCTGCATTTGTATAAAAAGATACTGTATTATCTGGACATTTCCTTTTTAAACCCTCTTCTGCAGTGGTTAGTGCATCTTCATAACGCTCTAGCTTAAGATAATAGTAAGATTTAGAAACCAGAACACTGCAATAACTGGAATCATTTTTATTTACTCTGTCGAGAAGCTCCAGAGTCTTATTAAAATCCCCTTCCTGGGCGCTTTTGAGAGCAAGCGGTGAAATCTCAGAAATATCATTAAATGGAATTTTCTCCTGGGCAGACACAAAATTTACCACGACAAATGCGGCAAAAAATAAGATTTTTTTCATCGGACTAATATATAAAATAATCTTAAATCCAATATTAATTCAAATGAAGTCAAGCAAATTTTTTGCTTTTAAAAGTAGAGCTAACAGGGAATTAGCAAATATGGTGAAAAGATGCTATTCTCCTAATATTATGTTAACCTAAAGGCATAAAAAAAGTTTTTTTTTAATCTAAGGGGAAGAACAACAACAGGATATAAAAAATGCTGTAGGAACAGAGGGAAAATTTAAAATTCTGAAAAGCTTCAGCAAAATTCCCTTTGTTCAAACAGCACAATAAAAAACTAAAAACAGATTATATTTTTAATCCGCTTTTTATATATCCTGCAATTTCAAGTGTTCTTTTGGTCTGATGTTTTATAGCTTTATGAATATTCTCGTTCAGGTTTTCTGTTCCTCCGTTTGAACTTATACCATATGGGTTCCCTCCTGCTCCAAACATAACTTCATCTGTATATCCCGGCGGTACCGAAATTGCACCCCAGTGGCACATTGTTTTATATAAAGCCAGAAGCGTGGTTTCCTGCCCGCCATGTGGATTTTGAGCGCTGGTCATCCCACTTACCACTTTATTTGCCAGCTTTCCCTGAGACCAAAGTCCGCCGGTCATATCAAAATAAGATTGCACCTGCGATGGCAGACTTCCATAACGGGTAGGAGCACTAAAAATAATAGCATCTGCCCATTCCAGATCGTCTACAGAAGCAGTTTGAACATCCTGCGTTGCTTCTACATGTTTTTTCCAGTCTTCGTTTTGGTTTATTGCTTCCTGTGGAGCTGTCTCCTTTATTTTGAGAAACTTTACCTCAGCTGCTCCGGCTTGTTTCGCGGCTTCGGCTGCCCATTTTGCCATCTGGTGATTAGTTCCTGTAGAGCTGTAATAAATAACAGCGAGTTTCACATCTTTCATAACTTCAATTTTTTGGTTTACATTCCATTCAAAATAAGATTATTAACCCAAAAATGTTATAAACAAACTATAAAGTTTTTTGAAAATAAGCCTTAGAAAGGCATTTGTAGTTTCGTTGGAAAAGATCAGAACCAAATTTTCCTGAGTTGAAGAAACTAATATTCATGGAAGGACATATGTTGATAAGCGGTCTGAAGATTTTGCCATTTTTCCTGAAGTGGCTCTCCGTTTTCCAGCACTTTCATTCCCAGCTTCGGAATAATGCCCGCTACAGATTGATAACAGAATTCTGAAAGCTGTAAGCCAATGCTGCTTACTTCTTTCTCTAAAGGATCTTTTCTGTCAAGATGATTCTGCCAGCTTTCTTTCAGTTTTTGATAAAAAGCTTCGGTTAATGCCGATTTCTTTTCTGAAAACTCCCTGCATTTCTTTTCTATAAATTCATAGCGCCCCGGCTGAAACTGTTGCCAAA
Organism: Autumnicola patrickiae; assembly: GCF_031846525.1. Taxonomy (NCBI): domain Bacteria; kingdom Pseudomonadati; phylum Bacteroidota; class Flavobacteriia; order Flavobacteriales; family Flavobacteriaceae; genus Autumnicola; species Autumnicola patrickiae. The sequence continues at coordinate 51,311 of NZ_JAVRHM010000011.1, read as the reverse complement.
GCTCCTTCTTTGCTTTCAATAATTCTGAAACAGAATTCCATACAGAATCACTTATTCCGCAGACTACCGGCACAAAACAAGCCCTGGCAAACAATACAAAAGGATAAGAAGCCAAAGGATACTCGGACTTTCGCGGTTTTTCCATAAGATCAAAGAAATCTGAAGAAGGAATTTCTACATCTTGTAAAATGACAGAATGGCTGCAGGTAAGCGGCAGGCCAACAGTATTCCAGTCGGGATCGATATTTGCCATTTTTGGTGGTACAACAAAAGCCGAAATCTCACCGTCCTTCTTTGTAACTCCGGTGTACATCGATGCCTGCTCGCTGCCGCTACAGTAGCTCCACTTCCCGCTAACTTGGTATTTATCCCCATTGATTTTCAGAGCTTCTCCCACTGGTTTTCCGCTACCGGCAACCAGCGCTTCTTTGGGACAAAAATATTTCCTGGCTGTTTCAGGTTGCATATAATCTGCAAAATAAGCGCCCCCTACTCCAATTGCCAGCAGCCAGCCCCAGTTTCCATCCAGAGCAGCAGCATTTTCTATCCATTTGCTGCCTTCAGGTAAAGGAAGTGCTAGTCCGTTATAGGATTTAGAAAGGAACATTTTAAAAAGTCCGGCATGGTAATGTGCCGCCAAAGCTTCAGGGATTAATTTGCCCTGAGGTTTTTCATTTTCATTTCTGAAATAAGCAGAAAACGCCTGCTGATTCTCCTTTATCCATTTTTTATCTGAAGCTTTTATTGCTTCAATTGCCTGCTCCCACATGAGATTTTGATTTCATTTTGTACAATGCTAAGGAATAAAAAAATAAAAAGAGTTTAATGCAGAATTATAAAAACCTGAAGAAGCAGCATTTTTGAGGCTTATGAAAATTAACAGTGGTTTATGGAAAGCTTCAGAAATTACTTTTGGGAACCAATGTGGATATTCGGAAATTGATAAAACAGATGTTTAACAAAAAATCGATAAAAAATGATTCAACTTTCAGCAGAAGAAAACGTGATATACACCATTGCAGAAGAGAAATTGACCGATGAAGATTACAATAAAATAATTCCGTTTCTCCAGGATAAGATAAGAGCTTTTGGGAAAATCCGTTGGTATTTTGAGATGCAGGATTTTGATGGCTGGTCTTTAAGTGCGATGTGGCGCGACGCGAAATTTGACTTTGAACACAATGAAGACATGGAAAAAATCGCCATGGTAGGATCTGATAAATGGGAAAAAGGCCTTACCCAATTGATGAAGCCATTCGCAAAAGCCGACATTAAATTCTTTGAAATTCAGGAAAAAGAAGCGGCCAAAACGTGGATTAAGCAATAGACAAACCTCTGTCTAATGGTTTAAATAAAAACTCTGATGTTGTTTTTCAGAAGAAAACGAAAAAGAAAAATTAGAAAAAGAATAACATTTGTAGGTACAAATATTGTCGAGACATCGACTATATTTGTACTCTAAACACTTGAGCTTATGGCAAATTTACTCACAGGACTGCACCATGTTACTTCCTTTGCATCAAATCCACAGAAAAATGTAGATTTCTATGCAGGAATCCTTGGTCTGCGGATGGTCAAAAAGACCATCAATTTTGATGCTCCAAATATTTATCACCTTTATTACGGAGATCAACTCGGGCAACCGGGAACGATACTGACCTTTTTCCCGTACAACGGAATTGGCAAAGGCCGCAAAGGAAACGGACAGGTCACGGTTACCTCCTTCTCTATTCCCGAAAATTCGCTGGAATACTGGATGCGACGTCTTGACAAATTCAACATTTCGTACCACAAGCCGGTTCAGCATTTCAACAAGGAGACTTCAATTTATTTTGAAGATAATGATGGGATGGGAATCGAGCTTGTTGCCAATAACAACGATGACCGCCCGGGCTTTTCCTATGGTCAAATTCCGCAGGAATTCGCTGTAAAAGGTTTCTATGGCGTAACAATTGGCCAAAATAATCCAAAAGCAACTTTAGAACTTTTAACTGAAGAGATGGAGCACAAACAGATCCTGGAACAGGAAAACAGGATACGGCTCACGACAACAGAAAAAGCCGGAAGTTATGTAGATATTGTCACAGATCCCGGCGCACCAAGAGGTTTAGGCGGTGCAGGAACGGTGCATCACGTAGCTTTTGCCACACCAAATGATTCCACACAGCTTGATTTTAGAGAGAGATTGCTGGAAAATGGCATTTTAGAGCCTACACCTGTACTGGACAGGCAATATTTTCATTCTATTTATTTTCGTGAGCCGGGCGGAGTCCTTTTTGAAGTTGCCACCAATGATATCGGATTTACCATAGACGAAGCTGAAGAGGATCTGGGTACAGCATTAAAATTGCCTTCCTGGGAAGAAAGAAACCGAAGTGCAATTGAAAGAGGGTTGGATACAGTTGAAGTTAACATTGAAAAATTCAGAGACTAATGCATGAATATAATATTACAGAAAAAGGCGTTCCGTTGAAAGAAGCTGAACATGCTATAATTCTGCTTCACGGTCGTGGAGCAAGTGCAGAAGATCTTCTACCGCTTGCTAAAGAATTCAGAATCAAAAATTGCTATTTAGCAGCCCCACAGGCCACGCACAACACCTGGTATCCAACAAGTTTCATGGCTGAAGAGAAAGCCAATGAACCGTGGTTGTCCTCTGCCGTAGACGTTGTAAAACGGCTAATAGACGAAACTGCTGAACATCTTCCGCTTAACAAAATTTATATAATGGGATTTTCTCAGGGTGCCTGTCTCACTTTGGAAGTTGCTACAAGATATGCCGCTGAATATGGAGGAATTGTTGCATTTACCGGCGGACTTATAGGCAAAGAATTAAAAATCGAACGCTATAATGGTAATTTTGAAGGAACAAAAGTCTTTATAGGTTCCGGAGATAAAGATCCTCATGTTCCGCTAACCAGGATCAAAGAATCAAAGGAAATTCTGGAGAAAATGGGAGCTTCTGTACAAATGGAAATTTATCCAAATCGCGCCCATACCATAACAATGGACGAGATTAATAAAGTGAATCAGCTGCTGTTCTAAGTCTAAGCCGAAATTTACCAATTATCGACCTGCTGTTTCGGAAATGATGCTTTTGAAGCTAGAAATAGAAGAATCAGGAGAAAAAAATTCAGCCTGTTCTAAAATACACAAGTATAGAAAAAAGTCGAAGTCAAAATTTGCCAATTATCGACCTGCTGTTGCGGAAGTGCTCTTTCTAGAAGAAGAAATGAGGCATTTGGGATGAAATTTTAGGTTAAATACCAGACCTCACAGGTTTTAAAAACCTGTGAGGTCTCCAGTCTATCGGCAGAAGGCAGAAGAAAATCTGGTCCTTAAATTTCCCAATTATCGACCTGCTGTTTTACACAGTTCAACTTCAGAAATAGAAACGATTCAATTCTGCGAAGAACAACGTCCGCGCCTGGATTTTATTAGAAAATCTGAGCGATAGTCCGTATCTTTATGCTCTTTAAAAAACCACACAGAATGAAATTAAAACCCCTTAAATTAATCGGAATTTTTGCCTTTGCATCGATTACAACATTGACGCAGGCACAACAAAACGACCAAAATCAAATGGATAATATACTGCTACAAGAATGGGACGGACCTTATGAAGGTGTGCCCGATTTTGATAAAATGGAGGTGGAGCTTATAAAACCTGCCATAGAAAAAGGCATGGAAATGCACCTCACCGAAATCGATAAAATCGCCAGCAACCCCGCACCGCCGACTTTTGAAAACACGATTGACCCGATGGAAATGACCGGCGAAGCGCTGGATCGGGCGTTTACCTATTACGGAATATACAGCAGCAATGTTTCCAGTCCGGAATTTAGGGAAGTGCAAAAAGAACTTTCTCCAAAAATTTCGGAATACAGTTCAAAAATTTCTCAGAATGAAGCTCTTTTTCAGCGGATAAAAAGTATATACGAGCAGGCTCAGAAGGATTCACTGGAACCTCAGCAGCAAAGGACAATAGAACTTATCTACAAAGATTTTGAGATGAGCGGCGCTAACCTCAGCAAAGAAGACAAAGAGCGTTATGCCGAAATTAATAAGGAACTTTCCAGGTTATACACGAAGTTTTCTAACAACGTTTTGGCCGAGGAAGAGAATTATGTCGTCTTCCTTGACGAAAACCAAATTAGCGGATTACCGGAATCCTACGTAAAATCTGCAGCAACAGCAGCAGCCGAGCAAGGACATGAAGGAGAATATGCAGTTACCAACACCCGCTCTTCTATGGATCCGTTTTTAACGTATTCTGAAGAAAGGGAACTTAGGGAAAAAGTCTGGAGAAATTATTATTCACGTGGAGATAACCAGGATGAATTTGATAATAACGAAGTTATTTCCCAAATCCTGAAACTGCGAGACGAGCGCGTAGAACTTATGGGCTACGACAATTATGCGCAATGGAGATTGCAGGACAGGATGGCCAAAACTCCGGAAAAAGCCATGGAACTTATGGAGGCCGTTTGGCCGGCAGCACTTGCAAGAGTTGAAGAGGAAGTAGCAGATATGCAAGCGATTGCAGATAAGGAAGGAAAAGATATTACTATAAAGCCATGGGATTATCGCTATTACGCCGAAAAAGTTCGTAAACAGAAATATGACCTGGACAGCGAGGAAGTAAAGCAATATTTGGAGTTGGGAAACCTGACTCAGGCGTTGTTTTTTACTGCCGGGGAATTGTTCAATTATAACTTTTCCCCTGTAGAAGAAGGAACTGTGCCTGTTTTTCATGAAGATGTGAAAGTTTGGGAAGTAACCGATAAAACTACCGGTGAGATTGTAGGTTTATGGTACCTCGATCCTTATGCAAGGCAGGGAAAACGCTCCGGAGCATGGGCGACTACGTATAGAAGTGCTACTGAACTAAAAGGAGATAAACCTGTGTTATCTTCGAACAATTCAAATTTTATTAAACCTGCACCGGGAGAACCTGTTTTGGTTTCCTGGGACGACGCGGAAACCTTCTTTCATGAATTTGGACATGCATTGCACTTCCTTTCTGCAGATGTGAAATATCCGACTTTACAAGGCGGAGTAAGAGATTATACAGAATTTCAATCTCAGTTACTGGAGCGTTGGTTATCTACAGATAAAGTGATCAATCAATTTCTGAAACATCACGAAACCGGGGAAGTTATTCCGCAGGAATTAGTTCAGAAAATTAAAAAGGCATCAACGTTTAACCAGGGATTTGCTACTACAGAATTTCTTGCATCTGCACTTATGGATATGAAATATCACACCACAGATCCTGAAGATATCGATCCCAGGGAATTTGAGAAAGAACAGTTAAAAGAGCTTGGAATGCCGGAGCAAATTGTGATGAGGCACCGTTCTCCGCATTTCGGCCACGTATTTTCGGGTGAAGGTTACGCAACCGGATATTACGGATATTTATGGGCAGACGTATTGACTTCTGATGCTTCGGAAGCTTTTGCTGAAGCACCGGGAGGTTTTTACGATAAAGAAGTTGCGCATAAACTCGTACGCTTCCTTTTTGCCCCGAGAAATGCAATGGATCCCGCTGAAGCATACAGGAAATTCCGTGGAAGAGATGCCAACATAGATGCTTTGATGAGGGACAGAGGTTTCCCTGTACCTTCAGATTCTAAATAAACTTCAGATAATTCAGTTGAATTTAACTGTAAAAAAATTCCCGTTCTGAATTTTCAGAGCGGGATTTTTATTTGCTTCTACTTCAACTTTAAAAAAAGAGAGAAATGAAAACCTTCAGTATAACTTCCGAAGTAATTCCTATTAAAGATTCCACCTTCTTTGTTTTAAGATGATTTCAGCTTTCTCTAAAAAGCAATTCCTACTCCTATATTAAAAAGAATACCTTTGGTAAAGATTTCTGGTATGGACTCGTATTGAACTTCAGAAGAACCGTCTTGAAATCTTACTTCAGTGCCATATTTTTCTGGAAGATCATTAAAAGCACAACCAATTTCTGGTCGGAAATAAAATTTATTTCCAAACTTACCTCCCAGCTTTATATTAATCGAATGACTACTTTCATCAAAATACCCTTTTCCTTCTAAATATTCTCCTGTTGCTGTGGGAGATTCTGCTGTGACATTTTCCGCAGTTCCTTTACCTTTAAGATATCCATAACTAAGATTGGTATAAAGGCCTTTTCCCGGGGCTAATAAGTAATAATTGAACCCTGCCTGAACATAAGAAATTGTCCCTTCCCTGTCATCAAACATAGATTCGGTTACTGGAAAAATCGATAAATCTACGTTGGGAGCTAAGCGTCCATCCAACCATGGGGTTACATATTCGGCATTTAAACCAACAATATTAGGTAAGCCCAATTTTATTCCTATACGCATTGGTCGTTCCTGTGAAAATCCGGAAAAACAAGCTGTAAAAGCTATTAAGAATAGTAAATAATTTTTCATTTTTGTCTAAGATTTGGATTTAATGATACGAAAAACTAGTTTTTTCAGATACGTAATATTAAGTATTGTGGCAGGTCCTTAACAAAAAATGGGGCATAAAAAAAAGTGAAATAAATCAAGTCAATGCTAAAAAATGCCAATTATCAACCTATATTCTGAAGATGCACAGCCATTTCAAATTATATAAACCCTACGGATATTTAAGTCAGTTTATTACCAACGAAAAGCCGCGGAAAAAGAGCAAAAGGCTTCTTGGAGAGCTGTTTGATTTTCCTGAAGGCACAATGTCTATAGGTAGGCTGGATCAGGATTCTGAAGGCTTGCTTTTGCTGACCACAGATGGTAAAGTGAGTGCAGAAGTTACCGGAAAAAAGGTTGAAAAGGAATATTTTGTTCAGGTAGACGGGCAAATTACCGAAGAAGCTGTTGCAGCGCTTCGGAAGGGAGTGGAAATTAGTATAAACGGCAAAAAATACCAGACGCTGCCTTCAAAAGCACAATTATTGACCGAAAAACCAGAATTTCCCGAAAGAGCTAAAAGAATCAGGGACGAGCGGCATGGTCCTACCAGCTGGATTTCAATTACACTTACAGAAGGTAAATTCCGTCAGGTAAAAAAAATGACTGCAGCCGTCGGTTTCCCCACTCTCAGGCTTGTTCGGGTAAGAATCGGCAACGAAAGACTTGAAAATATGCAACCGGGAGAGGTAGTGAAAAAAGACAATTTTCGGCTTTAATTTTAAGTCCTGAGAAACAAGAAAGCCGCAAAAAAAGCGGCTTTCTAATTTTAAGTATTTCCGAATCTATTCAGCAGCTTCTACAGCATCAATTTCAACATTTACAGAATCGGTTTTAACTTCTGAAGAATCAGCTATTTGCTTTTCTTCACCAAATACATCTCCAATGCTGCTCAACGCTTCGAGGTTTAGATCTCCTTCTTCCATACTCTTTAGTAACTTAAGCAAACTGGCAGGATTCATGTCTTCACCAAGAACGCGTGCAACCCCCATTCCTTTGGAATTGTCGTATCCAAAAACAATAAATTCGTCAATAGCTTCTTCATCACCAGTAAAATAAATTTCTGCTCCACGCTCTCCGGAGCCATATCTTATCAATAACTGATAAGATTCATCCTTCAGAATATTTTCAAGTTCTGCTTTTTCTGCTGTAAATTTCTCGTTCCCATCCTTAACTGGATATGCAAGTACATTCACTTTTTTTACCGTTTCCAGGGTTGCTCGTTGATCTTCGTTTAAAGCCTCACTATTAGCGAACATACTCACGGGTAAGTCTATGGCTAAAAACTCTTTATCACTCTGGTTTTCGACATAATATTCCTGAAGTGTAGGTTCATTATTACAGGAAAAAAGAACCAGGCTTACTATCAAGCAACTTATAATTTTTACAATTTTCATGACTAATAATATTAGGATTTATTGTTAACATTTTTTAATTCTTCGGCACCCGGAACTTTCAGGTCTGATGCTAACTTGGACAATTGGGACAGATCAATTTCTCCGGTTATTTTTACAATCATAGACATTGCATCTGCTCCGGCCTGGCTTTCCATAAACATAAATAACTCGCTTACAGAAGTGTCATTTTTTCCCGGTCTGGAATAGAACTTTATTGTTTTTCCATCTTCTGTAACCCTCATTAATTGTTCTAGTGAGCCTCTTTTAAGGTATGCCGTTACATCATCGTTCATCTGTGACCTTACGTTTCCATCTTTAGTGGTAAACATTTTTATCTCGTTTAGATTTTCTATTAATCTAAGGTATTGCTGCGCTTCAGGATCACTGTCACTAAGATCCAGATCTGCAAGCATTTTAAACATTTTGCTGGTCATTACCACGCCATCGACTCCTTTCATTCCGTCGTATTTTTCAAAAGACTGGGCGTTACTGAAAACGGAAGTTAAAGTCATTACTATTAAAAAGATAATTGTTCTCATTTGGGTTTATTTTAGATTGATAAATTTATTGGCACTATTAATTTCTTTTAGATGTACAAGTTCTTCCTTCCCTTCGTTCATATATTCTGAAACCAGTAAAAGTGTTTGCCTGGCCTGCTGGTAGGTTTGTTCCTGTTCTTCTGTCATTACTATATCTTTGTGCTCATTTTCCATCTTATATGCACTGTTATTTTGATAAACAAAAAGTCCTAGTGCCAGCACAATGCTAGCCGCAATTGCTATCCAGGCATATTTGCTTCCAGGTTTTTTCCCAACAGGATTTTTCCCCTGATAAGTTTCTTTTCTGGCCGCCGTTGTGTAGCCAAAAATTATGCGGTAGGATTCCAGGCGCGAAGGAACTGAGTGGGTATTAAAGTATTCCTTCAACTGTTTTTCCTCTGCCAGGGAAGTACTCCCCTCTTCATATTTTTCTATTAGTCTTTCAACTTCTCTTAACTCCATAGTCATGTTTCTTCGTTAAACCTTCTCTTATTTTCTTTCTCGCCCTGGATAAGGCCACCCTAATTGCAGTGCATTCCATTCCAACAATTTTTGATATCTCTTCAAACTCATATTGCTCCACATCTCTTAACTGAAATATCACCTGTTGTTGTTCAGGAAGTTCCTTTATAATCCTATCCACCCAGGAAAGTTCGTCTTTAACTTCCATTTCCCTCTGAACAGAGATCGTGTCACTTTCATAATTTTGATGAACAATCCTTAGATTGTTATTATATTTCAATTTTAATTGATCCAGACAGTAATTTTTAGTTACCGTCATTGCATAAGCTTCAACATTGGCATATTCCTTGATCTTTTGTTTGCGATCCCAGAGTTTCATCATTACTTCCTGCGTAGCATCCTCTGCTGCTTCTTTTGATACCAGCAGCCTTAATGCCAGCCTGTACATTTTATCCCTTGCGGGATTAATTTTACTAAGGAAATCCTGTTGTGTCATTGGTTCTTTGGTCGGTTGTAAGCGCCCTTACATAAATACGACGAATAGGAAATACTTTTGTTACAATTTAATTTTGAAATAAAAGGATTGTCCTTACTTTTAAACAAAAATTGATATAGCTCTAATCTAATTGTAAACTTATGAAATTTAATAAATGGCTATTGTTCTTTATTTTTACCGGAACAATGCTTACTTCCTGCTCCGAGGACGAAAATGATGAGATAGATGATTCTGTTACCGAAAACCCGGAAAACCTTGATATTGAAAAGTTCATCTACAGAGGTATGAACGAATATTATCTTTATAAAAGCGATGTACCTGAATTAGCTAATGATCATTTTGCAAATAGGACAGAACGGGATGAATTTCTTACAGATTTTGAAACACCCGAAGATCTTTTTTACGATGGCCTCCTTGCCCCACAGGACCGTTTTAGCTATATCACCGACGATTACATAGCCCTGGAAAATAACTTTAGCGGAATAGCAACAACTACCGGGGTGGATTTTAGGCTTTACAGATTCTCAAATTCTGATGATTTGTTTGGAGTTGTACGATATATTATTCCTGAAAGTAATGCTGATGGACAAAATATCAAAAGAGGTGATCTTTTTACCCGTGTTAATGGAGAAACGCTTACCATAGATAATTATAGCGCGTTGTTATCCAGTGATGAAGTGATTTATCACCTTGCCTCGATTGAAGATAATGTGATTTCTGAAACTTCTGAAACAGTCACTCTTGTAAATGAGGAGTTAACGGAAAACCCTGTTTTAATCACAAAGACTTTAGACGTGGAAGGAATGTCTGTTGGATACATTATGTACAACAGTTTTGTAGCCGATTTTGATGCTGATTTAAATGCTGCTTTTAGCCAATTGGCTGCTGAAGGAATCACGAAATTAATTCTCGATCTTCGCTATAACGGTGGTGGTCGTGTTAGCTCAGCAACAAGGATGGCAAGTATGATTACAGGACAGTTTAAAGATGAAATATTTGCTAAGGAAAAGTGGAATGGAGAGTTGCAGAATTTACTGGAAACTTCTTATCCAGATCGTCTTTATAATAGATTTACAGATACTATTGATGGAGGAGAAAGTATTACCAGCCTTAACCTTAACGATTTATATGTTATTACCTCCTCTTCCTCAGCTTCAGCCAGCGAGTTAATTATTAATGGATTGGATCCTTATATTGAGGTTCAAAAAGTGGGAGATACTACCACCGGGAAATCACAGGCATCAGTTACTTTATATGACAGTCCAAACTTTAACCGCGTGAATGCAAACCCAGATCATACTTATGCTATCCAGCCACTGGTATTGGAATCTGTAAATTCTATGGACGTTTCTGTACCTGTTAATGGTATAATTCCAGACGTGGCTATTGAAGAAAATATTTGGAACCTGGGTGTTTTAGGAGAACCATCAGATCCTCTTCTTTCCGCTACTTTAGATCTCATTACCGGAAACAGAAGATTTTATCCTGAAAGAAAACACAACTTCAAAGAATTTAGCGAATCCGGTCATAACAGGTTGGATTATCAAAGAATGTATATCGACGAGGTGCCACCTTCTTTAGCAAAACAATTATTTATAGATTAATTAATCAGAATATTACATAAGAAGAGGCTGTCTACAAGTTCCCTTCGTCTAAAGTTTCAGTCATTAACTGGATCAACTTTAAAAGGACGAAAATTGGGGTTTTTAGACAGCCTCTTTTATATTTTCAATTTTCAGCTAAGGAGGACTGTTAGTCATTGAAATAAAATCCGTTTGGTCCTACCCCAACCTGGATTTGCTGAAGAAATTCTCCTCCGGTAGTATACACTTCTATAAAACCATCTGAAATAAGATCTCCTCCATCTGCTATAAAAATCAGGTCATTTTCTACTTCAAAAGCATACATGGCTCTCTCGCCAGAATCGCTATCGTAACTCAAGATTGGCTCTCCCGGCCCTTCTGTGGTTACCAGTGGCAACGTGTAAACTGAATTTCCGGCAGTAAAATAAATAGTTTCGTCTTCAATATCAATTTTGGAAGCACCGGCATGAATCGCTGAAAAAACAGTTTCTGAACGTACTGCTCCTGTAGCTTTATCTATTTTTTGCAAACCACCCGCAGACATCACATAAATAGTATTCCTGAAAATTTCGAAGGAATTATACCCTCTTTTTGCTGTAAATCTATTCACAATAGAATCCACAGAAGGATCAAATATGCTGATTTTACTTCCTGATCCCGAAACTACGTTCTTAATGTAAAGCAGTCCGTCATCTGCGGTAATATATTCAGCGTAATCATCTACATAAATCTTTTTTTCAATTTGCAGGCGCTGCGTATTTATTACCGCAATATAATCATCTTCATTCGTCTCAGGATCGGCAAGATTTGTAACATAGGCTTTTCCGTTTTCTACAACTCCGTACATAGGCGCAGAAAGTCCGGTGTCTATCCTTCCCACCTTTCTAAAAGTGTACCTATCCATCACCGTGATCATATTAGTATCTGTGGAGATAATGTAGGCATTGTTATCATCAAAAAACAGCGACTGCGCATTTTTGCCAATACTATCTTCAACATTTACAGTGGCAAAAACCTTTTGATCGACCTCCTGTAGATTGTTGCTAATGTATGTTACTGTACCGGTTGAAGTACTATCCTCTCCTCCTTTATTTAAGACAAAAAATCCATTTACGTATGCCCCTAAAGGTTCAGTTACCGCAATATGATCATCATCATTACTACAGGAATTTAATAATAGCACACTCGAAATGCCAAATAAGAGCAATTTGCCAAATTTCATAAACGGTTAAGTTTTTACAGTAGATTAAAGTACAAAATCAGCCGCCGACTCTGAGGCACAAATCAGCGCTATTTTAGTCTATAAATGAACAAAAATCTTACCACAGAATGGCATTGGATGTTCAAAGAATTCAGGAAAATGCTTTTCTGCGCTTTTTATACAGCGAATTAGGAGCTAAAAACCTTTAAATTTAAGCTGAAAAAACTTTTAGAAGTCCTTCCTCAAAATTTTAGCTAAAAAAAGAAGCCCCGCGAAGAATTCGCAGGGCTTTTACTCATTACAGGCCGAAAATTGCCATTTTTAATCGTTGAAGTAAATTCCGTTAGGATTTATACCAACTTCAAAAGAATTTAATAAGCTTCCATCTGAAGTATTGTAAAGATAAAGATCCCCGTTACCCGTAAAATCTGAATTAGCCGAAGCTGCATAGATAATACCATCTTCTACTTCAAAACCATATAAAGAGGCTACTTCAGCCATTTCAGCAAAAGCAGATTCTGGCAATGTTGTGGCTTCTTCAGAAAATGTGTAGACATTCTTCCCCAAAGTATAATAAATCATATCATCTTCAATATCAAGGTTACCGGGATGATCTGTGTTATTGGCAAATTCCATTTCTGCCACAATTTCGTTAGAATTCAGGTCAATTTTAACAATTTTTCCAGCTGTTTCTGCTTCAGCATATGAAGGAAGACCGCCAGTACTTATCCAAAGAAAATCATCTTCAATCTCTAGGGAATTTGGTCTGTCCCCTACTGTTATGGTCTCAGAAACTGTATTATCTGCAGCGTTAATTACAGAAACTTTATCATTAAAAGAATATCCTCCTAAATGGGCAACATATAAATTACCATCGTTTTCCACAATCCTCTCAGGCCCTTCAACAACAGCAATATTTTCTGTAATTTCATAGGTTTCCATATCTATAACAGCAACATAATCATCTTCAGCATTACTGCCGTCTCCCCAATTGGTCACATAGGCGTTACCATTAGCAAATGCCACATACCTTGGATTCTCCAAACCTTCAGAGATTGTTGCCACACTTTCAAAAGTATTTCTGTCCACAATTTCAATTGTATTGGAAACATTCAGTACTATAAAAGCATGATCTTCGTAAAAAGCAATACTCTGCCCGGTATCTCCCAACACAGCATCAGCATTTACTTCAGCAAAAATGTTATTGGTAATATTATCCATTTCTGCATTCAGGAAAGAAACCGTGCTGTTGCCTGCACCAAAATTACCTTCATTTAAAATAAAAATACCGCTGGTGTATGCTCCTGCAGGCTCTTCTTCTTCAGGTTCCTCTTCTTCTTCCTCCTCAACAGGATCTGGATCTATTATTTCTTCCTCCTGTTCTTCGCCAGTAGTCATAAATTCATCATCGCTCTCGCAAGATGTTAAAAATGTAAAGGCCGCTAAAGCCGCAATAAAAAACTTGTTGATTTTCATAGTTAAAATTTAATGGTTAGTGAACTATTAATAGAACGCCCGGGCATTGGCCTGGACGGTAAACTTTGATAAGCTTTATTGTAAAGGTTACGGACTTCCAGCCCAAGATTTATAAAATCATTTTTTCCAAAACTGTAGCCTATTCCTGCATTTGATACTGTATACCCCTCCAGCTCATAATTATTGTCTGAAGAGGTGTAAATACTGCCGTTGTAAAGAAATTGATAGAAAAAGGACAGGCTCTCAAAAGAATATCCAAATGAGCCGGTGGCTTTGTGATTGGGCGTGTAGATAAGCTCTTTGTCCTTAACCTCATCATTGGTTTTGGTGTAGCCGTAATTTGCGTTTACTACAAAATTGTGGTTGCCATAGCTTTTTTCATATTTCCCGCGGAATTCCAATCCGTAATTTCTAACACTTTCTGTATTTACAGGTCTCCACAATCCTGTAGCATCTGGAACCCACCGCAGTAAATTTTCAATTTTCATGAGGTAAGCCACAACTCCAAATTCAAAATCTTTAAAATGAAGTTGTTGTCCCAGTTCTCCCTGGAAAGAAGTTTCAGGATCTAGATCTGGATTCCCTCCACTGCTCCAAAAAAGATCATTATAAGTAGGTATCCTGAAATTCCTTGAAAAATTGAAAGTAACATCGTAGAAGGAAGTAAGTGAATATCCTGTGCTAACAGCGAATAACAACGGAGATTCGTAAGTATCTGTAATTTCTTTTCTGGCGCTTAATTCGTAAAAGAACTTTTCGAAATTGTGGTTAAAGAGAATGGCAAAGGCCGCAATATTTCTCACATTTTCACCAACGTCAGATCCTTTTCCATCGGTGTACCTGTAGTCTGCAATGCCATGCAGAGTCATATTGGGATTTAGATCATAAGTAAGATCATATTTCGCAATATATGTTTGCGCATGCCCAAAGGTGAAACTTTCGCGGTTACGGTTTTCGAAATATTTATAGTTTTCATCCAGAAAAGCCAGTTTTACTGAAGACGTAAATGCATGGTAAAAACCTTTCCATTCCAGCATATTCCTGCTGTTTATGTCGCCATATTTGCTCTTTGACGGTGCCGTTAAAGTTCCTGAAAAAGCACGCTCCCCCTGGTAATAATCACTGTAAAATCTAAGGATGTTTTTATCATTTAGCCAGTGCGCAATCCCCGCACTCATGCTCAGGTTGTAAAAATCCCCATTTTCGTTCCGTTTTTCTGTTCCCAGGTACTTGTGATCATTATCAGATTCTATTCCTGAAAAATTCGCATAAACACTCGTTCTTTCTGAAGAAGCTTCAGTAGAATAATTAAAAATACGAGTATCAAAACTGCCAATTTCGAGGCCTACCTTATTTCTGAACTCACCATCAAAGGCAAAACGATTGTTAAGATGAATACTTCCACCTATGGCACCGCTACCGTAGAGGACACTTCCGCCGCCGGCACGTACTGCGATGTTATCGTATCCGGAAGTATTCACAGTATTAAAGTCGGTCTGGCCGTTAAATTGGGAATTGATATTAATTCCGTTCCAAACCACTGCAGTTTGGGAGGCAGTCGTACCCCTAAAGGAGGGTGAGGAAACCATCCCGTTGCCATTTTCTTTAAAGTATATGGGAGCATTAAATTTCAGCAATGTACTAAGGGAGGGTTCATTTTTGGCAATTATCGAGTCACTTAATACCG
Source organism: Autumnicola patrickiae (assembly GCF_031846525.1). Taxonomy (NCBI): domain Bacteria; kingdom Pseudomonadati; phylum Bacteroidota; class Flavobacteriia; order Flavobacteriales; family Flavobacteriaceae; genus Autumnicola; species Autumnicola patrickiae. The sequence continues at coordinate 36,024 of NZ_JAVRHM010000011.1, read as the reverse complement.
AAACCACCTGCGCCCGGGAGTTTTTATAAAGCTTAACATCACTTAGCAAAACTTCATCCAGTTGAGTAATGGAATCTCTTTGAGCATACGCCGGTAATGCGCAACAAAAAAGAAGAAATAGAGTAAAGAATTTTAATTTTTTCATCTGCCTCTGACTCTTATCCCGAAAGTCTCGATTTTAAAGTTTGAATTTTGGCAGGTCTCCTGGCTTGCGTCTTGTTGTTTACCTTCCCATTCATAAGAACAGTGGTATTTTGAAGTGATAACAACAAGCATCCCAATTTGGGACTTAGCTCACAGTTGCGGGAACAGCTCAGGCTTATTTAAAGTTTGAGGTAAGAAGTGTAAAGTACGAATTAGTAATTCTTTACTTCTTATTTCTAACTTCAACCTGATTCCCTTTTAATCGATGCTGAAAAACAACAGCACCAAACCAAAAAATTTCAGTGCGAAAATAAACATTTAGATTTGTTGACCGCATAAATTTTTAATAATCTTACTTTTGAAAATCTAAAATGATCCTTTTGAAAAAAATACTTTTTCTTTTAATAATCCTCGTTTTCGCAGCCTGTAAAAATTCTGAAGAGCAATCTAACCAGGACGAAGCACCACAAGGTGAACAGATTGAAATATCACATGCCACAGGTTTTGAAATAGAAACATTTGGAAATTATACCATAATTGAAGTAAAAAGCCCCTGGCCAAATGCTGAAGAAACTTTTAAATATTTATTAGCTGAAGAGGATGCAACTATTCCTGAAGGGACTGAATACGATCAAAAAGTAGAAATTCCGGTAGAAAAAGTGGTGGTAACTTCTACTACTCACATCCCCGCTCTTGAAGCTCTGGAGGAGGAGGGAACTTTAAAAGGTTTTCCCGGACTGGATTTTGTTTCTTCAGTTAAAATGCGTGAACTTATTGATGAAGGAGAAGTAAAAGAGCTGGGGAAAAATGAAAATATTAATACCGAAGTTTTAATAGATCTTGAGCCAGACGTGGTTATTGGTTTTAGTATAGAAGCGAACAATAAAACTTTTGAAACCATTCAAAAAACCGGGATCCCGGTAGTTTACAATGGTGACTGGACAGAAGAAACTCCGTTAGGTAAAGCTGAATGGATTAAGTTTTTCGGAGCTTTTTACAATAAAAATGAAGAAGCAAGCATAATTTTTGAGCAGATTTCTGCCAGTTATGCTGAAGCTAAAGAACTGGCGCAAACAGCAGAAAAACAGCCAAAAGTTATTGCCGGATCCATGTTTAAAGATCAGTGGTACATGCCTTATGGCACTTCGTGGCATGCACAATTTATTGATGATGCAAATGCGAAGTATGCTTATGCTGAAAGTGAAGGAAATGGCAGTATGGCTTTATCTTTTGAAAGCGTATTGGCAGACCATCAGGATGCTGAATATTGGATTAGTGCAGGACAATTTACTTCCTACGATCAACTTTTTTCAACTTCAGAACATTACCGTCAGTTTAAAGCTGTACAGGATAAAAACGTGTACAGCGTAAGCCTGGTAAAAGGAGAAACAGGCGGAGTGGTATACTATGAACTTGGCCCCCAGCGACCCGATCTAGTTCTAAAGGATATGATTTCTATATTTCATCCTGATTTACTACCTGAATACGAACGTGTATTTTATAAAGCTTTGGAAGAATAAAAAATTTAAAACATTAGATCACAATTAAAGAATTCGATTGAATCATTCCAAAAAATATTTCCTACTACTTTCCCTCCTTTTTTTGGCGGTAGTTCTGCTTGTTTTATTAAATGTTGGTTTGGGCTCTGTAACTATTCCGCTGAAAGATATTTTCGCATCTATATTTAATGCTGATGTTTCCCGGGAAACCTACAGGTATATTGTGCTGGAATACCGTTTACCTAAAGCTATAACTGCAGTAATTACAGGCTCGGGACTTGCTATTAGCGGTTTACTTATGCAAACGCTGTTTCGAAATCCGTTGGCAGGTCCTTATGTTTTGGGACTTAGTAGTGGCGCCAGTCTTGGAGTAGCTATAGTAATTATGGGAGCCTCTATTTTCGGCGGAGCATTCGTAAGCCTGTTTCTGTCAAAATGGAGTTTGGTGATCGCCTCCAGCCTTGGAAGTCTGCTCGTGTTAATCGCAGTAATGTTAGCTTCAGTAAGGCTTAGGGATACAATGGCTATTTTGATTATTGGACTAATGTTCGCCAGTCTTACTGCAGCCGTGGTGAGCGTACTTTCCTATTTTAGTCCGGCAGCTCAATTGCAGCAATACGTTTTCTGGTCATTTGGAAGTCTGGGCAACCTCTCCTGGGAAGAGGTCTCAATTATGGCAATTTTCTGGTTTGTGGGAATATTAATTGCAATTTCCTGTATAAAAAACCTTAATACACTGCTCCTGGGGGAACAATATGCCCGTACTTTGGGAATGAGCATTCAAAAAAACAGGTTTAAAATCATTCTGGCCACCAGTCTGCTTGCGGGAAGTATTACCGCCTTTGTAGGCCCTATTGCTTTTGTAGGGCTCGCGGTACCTCACCTTATTCGACAAATTATGCCAGTGAACAATCATAGCATCCTGGTGCCGGCGGTAATACTGGGAGGTGCTGCCCTTATGCTAATATGTGATATCGCCGCACAAATGCCCGGCAATGAATTTACTTTACCAATTAATGCTATAACCTCTTTAATTGGAGCTCCTGTGGTTATCTGGTTACTGGTAAGAAAAAGAAGATTTCTATTTTGAAGGAAGAAAACTCCCATAGCATTTTAAAAACCGAAGCTTTAAGCATTGGTTATAAAAAGAAAGCTACCGAAAATCAGATTGCTTCAAATATTAATATTGAAGTAAATGAAGGGGAACTGGTTGCTGTTATTGGAGTGAACGGGGTAGGAAAATCGACTTTCCTGCGCACCCTGACTGGTATTCAGGAGCCACTTTCGGGAAAGGTGCTGGTAAAAAATACCGAAATTGGTAAAATTGAAGCCCTCGCTTTGGCGGCACTAATAAGCCTGGTTTTTACCGAGCAGCCGGTTTCTAAAAATCTTAGCGTTTTTGAGCTTGTAGCTTTGGGAAGACAACCATACACCAACTGGATTGGACGTTTAGGCAAAAATGATCTCCGACAAATTATAAAGGCGCTTCAAGTGGTGAATATTGACTCTATACAGGAAAAAAAATGTTATGAGCTTAGTGACGGGCAAATGCAAAAAGTACTTATTGCCCGGGCCATCGCACAAGATACTCCGCTCGTTATTCTGGATGAACCTACCACCCACCTAGATCTTTACCACAAAGCTTACGTTTTAAAATTATTAAAGGATCTTACCAGAAAAACGAGAAAAGCTATTGTTTTTGCTTCTCATGAGATCAACCTGGCAATTCAACTCTGCGATAAAATTATATTGATGCAGCAGGATAACATTCAAATGGGAACTCCGGGGGAATTATTAAAATCAGGTGCTTTTTCAGAAATTTTCCCTTCAGATGTTATTTTGTTTGATAAGGAAACTTCTTCTTTTAAAGTCAAAACCTAAGCTGAATTAGACAGTCTATATTTAACTGGATAAAGACATTTAATTATCTTTGAAAAGAAATAGCTTTCCCTGGATGAATGAATATCTTCTTTTTTCTCTAATTTTTATTGTCACCCTCGTGCTGGGGATTTTCTTCGGAAACCTTATTGCGCGCTTAAAAAGCAGAACCGAAAAAACATTGCTTCAGGAAAAAATAAATCAACTTTCGCTGAAGGTGGAAGAGTTTCAAAAACAAATTCAGGATAATATATATAATTCCAAAGATGAGCTTTCTGAAGTCAAGGCTTTAAACCTAAAGCAAATCGAAAAGCTTGAAAATGAGCGGGAAGAAATACGCAGGGAAAAAGATTTCCTGAACACAGAACTTACCCGCCGAAATTCAGAGTTTGAGAACCTTCAGCAAAAAAATTCTGAACAAAAAGCAGAAGTTGAAAAGCTTCAGGAGAAATTTCAGAAGGAATTTGAGAATCTTGCCAATAAAATCCTGGATCAGAAATCTGAAAAATTTACCAGCCTCAACAAGGAAAATATTCAGAATATATTAAACCCGCTTCAGGAAAAAATTAAAACTTTTGAAGAGAAAGTTAACCAAAACAACACCGATTTTATTTCCAGACACGCCGAACTTGGCAAACAGCTTAAGGATCTAAACGAGCAAAACCTGAAGATAAGCGAAGAAGCCAACAATCTCACGAAGGCTTTAAAAGGCGAAAGTAAAACTCAGGGAAACTGGGGCGAATTGATCCTTGAACGTGTACTTGAGAAATCCGGACTTCAAAAGGATCGGGAATATTTTATTCAGAAAGCTTATGAAGATGAAGATGGCAATAAAGTGCTGCCCGATGTTGTGATCCATTTGCCTAACGACAAAAGAATGGTCATTGACTCAAAAGTGTCTTTATCAGCCTATGAAAAATATGTAAACGAGGAAAACGAAATTTTCAGAGCTCGGCACTTAAAAGATCATCTAAAGTCTCTGCAGAATCATATCTTACAGTTAAGTTCAAAAAAATACGAAGATTTACACGGGAGCGATTCGCCGGATTTTGTTCTGATGTTTGTGCCTGTAGAACCTGCATTATATCTTGCGCAGGAGTGTGATAACAGTTTCTTTTACACCGCATTTCAAAAAAATATTCTTCTGGTAAGTCCTACCACGCTACTTTCTACCTTAAGAACAATAGACACCATCTGGAGCAATGAAAAGCAGCAGCAAAACGCAGTAGAAATTGCCAATCATGCAGCTTCTTTGTACCATAAATTTAAAATCCTTATTGACGAACTTGAAGTGGTTGGAAACCGGATAAAATCTACCTCCTCTGCTTACGATACAGCTATGAAAAAACTTACAGGCCAGCAAAACCTAATAAAAGATATTGATAAGCTAGAAAGTCTTGGTATTTCCCCAAAACAAAAGATATCTTCAAAATGGCTGAACAAAGCGAGTATTGAGCCGGAGGAAAAACCGAATGATAAAACTGCCTTGAACTAATGAAAAACTGCAAATTTCTATTCTGCTCGTTTCTCTTTCTTTTTTTAAGCGGCTCTCTTGCCGCACAGGAGCTATACTTTCCAGAAAGGGGAAAATGGGAAAAGAAAGCGGCTTCAGTATATAACCTGGATTTTTCTGAGGCCATTGCTTTTGCCAAAGCCAATGAATATTCAGAATCAAAAGATTTACGGCTGGCAATATTAAAAGGCTTTCAGCATGAGCCTTATCACGAAATTTTAGGACCTGTAAAGCGTCGTGGCGGGCCGGCTGGAATTATTTTAAAAGATGGGTATATCGTTGCAGAATGGGGTGATACAGAAAGAGTGGACATGACTTTTAGTGTCACCAAAAGTTTTCTTTCCACCACTGCCCTGCTTGCCCTACAGGAGAATCTAATAACCGACTTTAATGATCAGGTTGATTATTACATTTGGGATAAGACTTTCGAAGGTGATCACAACAGCAAAATCACCTGGAAACACCTGCTTGAACAAAACTCTGACTGGAGCGGCGAATTATGGGGATCTTATGACTGGGCAGACAGGCCACCTTCAGATCTAACTTTAGATGAATGGAGAGGACGGGATTTGAACGAGCCGGGAACCTATTTTAAGTATAATGATGTTCGGGTAAACGTACTCGCATACTCACTCCTGAATGTTTTTAGAAGTCCGCTTCCAAAGGTTTTAAAGAAAAAAATCATGGATCCTATAGGCGCTTCAACGAAATGGCGCTGGTACGGCTATGAAAATTCATGGACCACGATCGACGGACTTAAAATGCAGTCGGTTAGCGGTGGCGGGCATTCCGGTGGCGGAATATTTATAAACACCAAAGATATGGCTCGTTTTGGCCTGCTATTCCTATATAACGGAAACTGGAACGGAAAGCAGCTTATTTCAGAAAAACTTATTGAAGAAGCTATCCAACCCTCAGATCCAAATCCTAATTATGGTTATATGTGGTGGCTCAACAAAGAAGGACCTCGACACTGGAAAGGAATTGATAAAAATATTTTCTACGCTGCAGGCTTTGGTGGAAATTTTATAATTGTAGACCAAAAAAATAATATAGTAATTGTCACCAGGTGGCTGGAACCTTCAAAAGTTGAAGCTTTTATAAATATTGTTTATAAATCAATGTAAATGAAAAAAACACTTTTTATCATTTTAGGAGCTATCCTGGTTTTGTTTATTGCATATTTTGCCTTCGTCTATTTCGTGCCTTACAGCGAAGGAACGCGGAGTGGCGAACTTATTAAATTCAGTAAAAAAGGAGTGATTTCAAAAACCTGGGAAGGAGAAATAAGCCAGGGAATAAGCGGCGCCCAGATTTTCCAGTTTTCGGTATTGGATAATGATCCCGAAGTTATCGAGCAATTGCAGGAAAACGAAGGGAATTACGTAAAGGTTACCTATATAGAACGCTACACCACATTCTTCTTTTGGGGAGATACAAAATATTATATAACTGAAGTGAGAGAAGCAGATTCTCCACATTTTAGAGATCGATAAATATGAAATTTAAAGAAATTAAAGAGTCGGAAGTAATTATGACAGAACTTATGCTTCCCTCCCATTCCAACTTTAACGGTAAAATCCATGGTGGGTACGTGCTTTCCCTACTGGACCAGATTGCCTTCGCCTGCGCCTCCAAACATTCCAGGGCTTACTGCGTGACTGCCAGTGTAGACACTGTGGATTTTCTAAGACCAATCGAAATCGGGGAACTTGTTACGATGAAAGCTTCGGTAAATTATGTGGGAAGAAGTTCTATGGTAATTGGAATTCGTGTGGAAGCCGAAAATATCCAGACCGGCGAAGTTAAACACTGTAATTCCTCAACTTTTACGATGGTCGCAAAAGACAGCAATGGAAAATCTTTATCCGTTCCCGGATTAATCCTTAAATCCGATAATGATATACGGCGGTTTGCCAAAAGTCTTAAACGGATTGCCATGAAGAAAAACCGGAAACAGGAATTTCATGACACCGATTTTATTTCTGAAGAATACCTGCATATACAGGAGCTGGACAATGTAAAAATCGAAAGGTAATTTGAAGTTCAATGGGTTTATAGCTGCCATTTTCGCGGCCATTATTGTCGCTTATTTTTTTCCGCAAGGGAATGAAATTTTGCCGCTAAAGACGATTACAGATATTGGAATCGGACTTATATTTTTCTTTTACGGACTCAAACTTTCGCCGGCTGAATTTAAAATGGGGCTGTTAAACTACAAATCCCACATTGTAATCCAGGTCACCACTTTTATCATTTTTCCGCTTTTGGCGCTGCTGTTTATTCCGCTTTTTGAAGAAGGAATAACTTCAGAAATATGGATTGCACTTTTCTTCTTTGCCACCTTGCCCTCTACCGTTTCCTCATCTGTAGTCATGGTTGCCATTGCCAAGGGAAATCTTCCTACTGCGATCTTTAACGCAAGCCTGTCGGGATTAATTGGCATTTTTGCCACACCGTTATGGCTGGGAATTTTTCTTCAGAAGGCTACGAATTTTGAATTTATGGATGTGTTGGTAAAGCTTTGCCTGCAAATAATTCTGCCTTTAATTTTAGGACTGGTTTTTCAAAAATTCATTGGTGATTTCGCCCGGAAACATGGTAAAGCGCTAAGTTTTATTGATAAAACAACCATTATCCTGATTATCTATTCCAGTTTCAGCAACTCCTTTAGCTCTAATATTTTCAACACTGTTAGTCCGCTGGATCTCGCAAAGTTGTTCGTAATTGTGGTGCTGCTTTTCTTTGCCGTCTATTTTGGGCTTAACCTGGTTTGTAATGCGCTGGGGTTTGATCTGAAAGATAAAATTGCAGCCCAGTTTTGCGGAACAAAAAAATCTCTCGTCCATGGTTCTGTAATGGTGAAAGTTATCTTCGGAAGTGCTGCCAGTACAGGACTTTTGCTTTTACCAATCATGCTTTACCATTCCCTGCAGTTACTCGCAGTTGCCTATTTCGCTGAAAGTTACCGGAAGAAAGTACTTGCCGCTGAAGGGGAAATAGTTCGTAGACGGTAGTCTGTTGATAGAATTTTGGATAGGGTTCTTAATAAAACAAAGAGTTCTATATATTTCTGGTTATTCCTTAAGCCCGGATATGTTATTTCTATTGCAGGAATATGTCATATCCTGCAAGGTCTTCATTGAAGTTAGAAGTACGAGGTACGGAGGTAAAAAAGGCTTTTCTCTCTTCTCTTTTCTCTTTAAGGCAGTGCTGAAAATGGCAATTATCGACTTTTGAGGTCACGAAATTAGAATTACGAGGTACGAAAATCTTAACTCTTTTCTCTTTTCTCTTGAAGACAGTGCTGAAAATGGCAATTATCGACCTATTTGAGCGACGAAGTTAGAAGTCCGAGGTCTTTACTCTTCACTATTCATTACAAAAACTAATTATTCAGGTATAAAGCTATGTCTGCACTGTTGATGGTGAACAGAATCCAACCTATGATGAGTAATAGTCCGCCGAGGGGAGTTATGGGGCCTAAAAACTTAAGTTTTTGGTCTGCAGCATCGCTAAGGATTAGTCCGTAGATGCTGAAGGAGAAAAGCAGAATTCCGATGATGAAGCACCAGGCCATTATTTGTTGTGAAAGGCTGAGAAAAGGAAAAATCACACCAGAAAGAACTAAAATTAAAGCGTGGTACATTTGATATTTTACTCCGGTTTCAAAGCTTTTTAGCTGATCGTTGTTCAGTTTTTTCTTTAAAGCGTGTGCTCCAAAAGCACCAAAAACGACAGCAAGCGTACCGTAAATTCCGCCGATAATTAAGACCAGTTCTTTCATGGTTTAAATGTAAACATTTTAGCGGTTTTCTTCATCAGCATTTTACTTGAAAAGCTGGTTTGCGTTAGGGATTGCAGCGGTTACCCTGCAACCACGCGGGAGCGTGGTGAAGCGTAATAGCGGAAAGCCCGACCCGACTTTAGGAGGGTAACGCCCATAAAAAAAGGCTGCCTAAAAATAGAGACAGCCTTTTAAATACTTTATATTAAATTTATTTGGTCAAATACATTTTACGTCTGGAGTACAGTTCGTAAAAAGCATCGTCCTTTAAACTGTCGATAAACAAGATACTTTCGCCGGTGCTTTTCATTTCCGGACCAAGTTGCTTGTTAACCTTATGAAATTTATTGAAGGAGAAAACCGGCTGCTTAATGGCGTAACCTTCGAGCTTAGGGTTAAAGTTGAAATCTTTCACCTTTTTGGCTCCCAACATTACTTTTGTTGCGTAGTTCACATACGGCTCCCCGTAAGACTTGGCGATAAACGGCACTGTTCTGGACGCTCTTGGGTTGGCTTCAATAATGAATACCTGATCGTCTTTAATGGCAAACTGAATGTTTATAAGCCCGACGGTATTAAGCGCAAGTGCAATTTTTTTGGTATGATCTTTAATTTGCTGCATTACAAGATCCCCAAGATTGAACGGAGGAAGCAGGGCGTTAGAATCCCCGGAATGAATTCCGCAAGGTTCTATATGCTCCATTATTCCGATAATGTAGACGTCCTCACCATCGCAAATCGCGTCTGCTTCGGCCTCAATAGCCCCATCCAGATAATGATCCAGAAGTAGTTTATTATTCGGAATTTTCTGAAGTAAATCTACCACGACCTCTTCCAGCTCCTGCTTGTTGATCACGATTTTCATCCCCTGGCCACCGAGTACATAAGAAGGTCGCACCAAAATTGGAAAATCCAGCTCGTCTGCAAGGGCGAGAGCTTCATCTGCATTTTCGGCAGTTCCAAAGTCCGGATAAGGAATGTCGTTTTGCTGTAATAACCTGGAAAAACTTCCCCTGTCCTCTGCAAGATCCAGCGCTTTAAAGCTGGTTCCCATGATCTTGATACCGTAGCGATCGAGCTTTTCGGCAAGTTTAAGGGCGGTTTGTCCACCAAGCTGAACGATTACACCTTCCGGTTTTTCGTGGCGGATGATGTCGTAAATATGTTCCCAGAATACCGGTTCAAAATAAAGCTTATCTGCGATATCAAAGTCTGTAGAAACCGTTTCAGGATTACAGTTGATCATGATCGTTTCGTACCCGCACTCTGCCGCGGCAAGTACCCCGTGTACACAGCTGTAATCAAATTCTATCCCCTGGCCAATCCTGTTTGGACCGGAGCCCAGAACCACAATTTTCTTTTTATCTGAAGAAATACTGTCGTTAGCAACATATCTTTTACCATCAGGAGTTTCGATATCGGCTTCAAAAGTTGAATAGTAGTAAGGAGTTGCAGCCTCAAATTCGGCCGCACAGGTATCAACCAGCTTATAAACGCGGTTAATCCCCAGCTCTTCACGTTTGCTGTGAACTTCACTTTCAAGACACTTCAGCATATAAGCGATCTGTCTGTCGGCAAAACCTTTTTGCTTGGCATCGAGGATAAGATCCCTTGGCAGCGTATCGAGGGTGTATTTCGAAATCTCTACTTCCAGCGCATACAATTCTTCATATTGCTTAAGGAACCACATATCGATCTTGGTGATCTCATGGATCCTGCTAAGCGGAATTCCCGCCTGAACAGCATCGTAAATCACAAACACACGATCCCAACTTGGGTGGGTGAGTTTGTCTATAATTTCGTCGTATTTGGTGTGGCTTTTTCCATCGGCACCGAGTCCGTTTCTCTTAATTTCCAGCGATTGGGTAGCTTTGTGCAGTGCTTCCTGGAAGGAACGGCCAATTGCCATAACTTCCCCTACAGATTTCATCTGAAGTCCAAGGGTGCGGTCACTGCCTTCAAATTTGTCAAAATTCCATCGCGGTATTTTAACAATCACATAATCTACTGAAGGTTCAAATAACGCTGAAGTAGATTTTGTAATCTGGTTTTCGAGTTCGTTTAGATTATATCCAATTGCCAGTTTTGTAGCAATTTTGGCTATTGGATATCCTGTAGCCTTAGACGCAAGCGCAGAAGATCTGGAAACCCGTGGATTAATTTCTATCGCAACAATATCCTCTTTTTCATCAGGGCTTACTGCAAATTGTACGTTACAACCCCCGGCAAAGTCACCAATGCTGCGCATCATATGGATAGCCATATCACGCATGCGCTGGTAAGCGACATCACTTAAAGTCATAGCCGGTGCCACAGTAACAGAATCTCCGGTATGGATCCCCATAGGATCCATATTTTCTATTGCACAGATAATAACAACATTGTCGTTCTTATCCCTTAGTAATTCCAGTTCATATTCTTTCCATCCCAATAAAGCTTTATCAATTAACACTTCGTGAATTGGAGAAGCCTCAAGACCATAAGTAAGCATTTCATCAAAATCTTCGGCTCTGTGAACAAAAGATGCCCCACTACCTCCAAGGGTAAAAGATGCCCTTATCACCAGAGGAAAACCGAATTCCTGAGCTACTTCTTTCCCTTGCAGAAAAGATGTCACCGTTTTAGCAGGAGCTACAGGTATTCCTATCCTTCCCATCAACTGCTTGAACTTCTCCCGATCTTCGGTAATATTTATGGCGTCTATATCCACACCTATAAGCTTGATACCAAAATCTTCCCAGATCCCCTTCTCATCTGCCTCAATACAAAGGTTCAGCGCAGTTTGTCCTCCCATTGTAGGCAAAACTGCATCTATATTGGGATGTTTTTTAAGTATCTCAATAATAGATTTTGTAGTTAAAGGTTTTAGATAAACATGATCGGCCACAGAAGGATCGGTCATAATGGTTGCCGGATTGGAATTTATAAGGACTGTTTCTATCCCTTCATCACGTAAGGAACGTAGAGATTGTGTTCCGGCATAATCGAATTCACAGGCCTGGCCTATTACGATAGGCCCTGAGCCTATAATCAAAATACATTTGAGATTTTTGTTCTTTGGCATTTAACTAAGGTTTTGAATATAAAAATAAGAAGCTATTGGGTATAAAAAAAGGCGTTACTTAAAAAGTAACACCTTTATTATTTAATATCAAAAAATCATTAATGTTTGTGTCGGTTCTCAGAAGATACAGATAATTTCTTTCTGCCTTTAGCCCTTCTTCTGGCAAGGACTTTTCTACCGTTTACACTTGCCATACGCTCTCTAAAGCCATGCTTGTTTTTTCTTCTTCTCTTAGATGGTTGAAACGTTCTTTTCATTTTGAATATCTTTAATCTTCTGTGAAATCTTTTTTAAAGCAGTCCTTAAAACTGCGTGCAAATATACAAAGCTTTTTAAGTCTTACAAATACAAATTTAAAATAATTTTGAATTGTTTTTATTACCTTTGCCGCCTGTAAAACCACGGGAACATGTTCAACAAAAATATAAAACTAGTCTTAGCAGGAATCATTATTGTTCTTGCCTTCTGGCAATTCTTTGAAGGTAATATAGGAAACGGGATTATGTTTATCCTACTTGCCGGCATCTTCGTTTTCCTTTACTTTAAAAATGAAATTATACTGCTTGCTTTTTTAAGACTGAGAAAACAGGACTTTGTAGGTGCAAAAAAATGGTTGGACAAAATAAAAGATCCTGAAAGTGCCCTTACCAAAAAGCAACAGGGATATTATTGGTACCTACACGGATTAATGATTTCCCAGACAAATATTACCCAGGCAGAGAAGTATTTTAAGAAAGCTATTCGCCTGGGACTTTCTATGTCACAGGACCTTGCAATGGCAAAACTAAACCTGGCGGGAATTGCAATGACAAAAAGAAGAAAAAGAGAAGCTACTAACCTACTTGCTGAAGCAAAAAAACTGGATACCCACGGAATGCTGAAAGATCAGATAAAAATGATGAATCAGCAAATGAAGAAGATTTAACAGGCTCCTTCCCATCTTATATTTTCTTTGATAATTCGTTAGGTCTTTTAGCTAATATATAGACCCTTTGACGAGAATTTTTCCTTCCTCCCTTTCCTTTAAGTAACTTTGTACTTGCTTATTTATAACAAAGTGCATGAGGAAACTTTTACTCGTATTTCTCTTATTAACAGGCTATATAAGCCGCCCTCAAGCAGAAAAAGACGATAAGGTTTATTTTTCTGAAGCACTCGCCATGCATTTACCGAAGTATGAGAAAGAAGCTAGAAATGCCTATCGAGTGAATGATTATGAGCGGGGCAGCGCACTTTTTGATTCTCTTGTAAAAAATTCTCTTCGGAATTCCTATATTGACAATTTCCGTTTTTACAACCTGAGAAAAAAGCCGGTACAGCTATATGAATTTAAAAAACCCGTTTATCTCATTACTTACTCCTCCTGGTGCGTACAGGGCAAAGGTGAAATTCCCGCAATAAATAAACTTGCAAATAAATACAAAGATCAAATAGATTTCGTTGTTCTCTTCTGGGACAAATTCAGTACGGTTAAAGATATTGCTAAAAAGTTCAATAAGTACATTAAGGTGGTATATGTGGATGAAAGAAAAAACTCAGATCCTTTCATTATAAAGAACCTCAAGCACTCCCTGGGTTTGCCAAACTATTTCCTAATTTCCGGAGATAAAAGAATTGAAGATATTCGAAGAAGTGTGTTTCTTCCTTACAATGCCTCTGAAGAAAAATCTTATGAATTAAATTATGAATTAATAGAAGAAGGTATCTCCAATCATCTAATTACCCATGTGCATAAAGAGGATATTGCCGATATATCCCAATAAACATCTTCTTAATTTATAGCGGGATAAATTCCAACTTCAGGAATATCAATTTCGTATTTTTTTCTTGAAGCATTGTTCAGGTGAGCTTCACGTAACCAAGGATTATGGATTTTAAGAATCTTATAATTAATACCAAATCCCTTCGCAAAATCAGCAAAATTACGGACAACGGTATCAACTTCTACTTTTCTGGTTGGAATGTGCTTGTATAAATCATCATCTTCAAACTGAAAGCCGTATTTCGCCGGATCACTCATAATTTCTTTAAGAGCCAAAATCCGGAAAACATAGCGACCGGTTTCTTCACCTAAAAGCAAATCGTAGTAATCTGAAACCTTCTGTCTCTCCAGTTGTCTTGATATTCCCCGGTTACCTGCATTATAAGCCGCCGCAGCCAAAGTCCATGTTCCGAGGTTTTCTTTTGCTTTTTTAAGATATTCTGCAGCAACTCTTGTAGATTTCTCTATGTGATATCTTTCGTCTACATTATCGTTAATTTCGAGTCCGTAATCCTTTCCTGTACCAGACATAATCTGCCAAAATCCAGTGGCACGTGCAGGAGAAACGGCTTGGGTGAGTCCGCTTTCTATTACAGCTATATATTTAAGATCATCTGGAACACCTTCTTCTCTAAGAATTGGTTCTATAACAGGGAAGAATTTTTGAGCTCTTTTCATCAGCAGAAATGCATTGGACTGCCAGTAGGTATTCACAAGCAATTCCCTGTCCAGCCGCTCATAAACATCGGGATCCTCCAGCGGTACAGTTTCCCCGGCAAAATCCAAATTGGTGGGAACAGGAAGCGCTTTTATAGTGTAATTTTCAGCAACGCTTTTTTCTTTTTGGTTATCGGTATCGGTTTGATTGGTAGCTTCAGAATTTTGAGGAGCTTCCTGTACGGCATTAATACTTACTGCACATACGCATAAGATTCCTACAACTATTAGTGCATTTTTTATATACTTCATAATCTTTCTTCTATTTTTTCTTTACTATTCATTTTTCCTGTAAGGATAATTTCCGGCAGGTACCTGTTAAACCACCTGAAGCGATTAATTATCATAATATGTGTTCCCCCTTTTACCACTATGCATTTACTGATATGTTCAATAGGGAAAATTATATCCTTATCTCCGTGAATATGCACAACCTTTTCATCAGCCTTGTTACATTCCCATAAAACCATATGTTCTATTGCCCAGTCCAGATAGATCTTATTATTGACAGATAAGTACTGCCTATAAAGCCTTGCCCTCTTTTTTGCAAAATCTCCAATTGCAATCTTTTCAAAATGATCCACATAATTCATCAAGCTGGTGGGAACGAGCTTATAAAATCCCGTTTTGGCAGCAAAACGCATTCTGTTAGGCAGCTCGTCCCGGCACTTCACGCTGGAAATTATTATAAGCCGCTGCACATCCAGGTACTTACTCATTTCCTGCACAACAACCCCGCCAAAAGATACGCCAATCAGCACAGGTTTATCATGTTGAATAAACTTATTCATCCTCAAAGCATAAGCCCTCAAACTTTCCCTGCGATCTGGAATAAGCCATTCCAGATAATGAACTTCGAACCTTTCCTCCGGAAGTTTGATATGCTCAAAAATAGCAGAATTTGCTGCCATTCCAGGCATCATATAAACATGCAAAACCTCTTCCCTATTACTCATTCCTTACACCCTAAAACTATGTTTTAAATCTAAAATTTAAATCGGCGCATAAATTTACTGCTATTTTATTGGCTTTCATAAACAGATATTAAAAATAAATAAGATGAACTTCAGATAATAGAAATTAAAATAAAAACGAAGATCTTTCAAATTGTAGTTAAAAAATATAGCTCCTTTTTCTAAATACAATTCTACCACTTCATTCAGAAAAGCCTTATATTAATGCTAATTTCATCTTAAAAGCCCTATTTTTGTATAACTCTTTTAATATTCTGCAAAATCATCTACACTTTGATGATCTCTGAATTGGTACATAATTTGAAGTAGTAAAAAAACTTTTGAAAGGAAGCAAATTATTCTTTGTTTACTAAAGAGACTTCTTTAGCTGCTCTTCCTATAGAGTGTCTACAATCTAAAATAACTACACTATGAATAATGAAGATTTAAAAATTACGGACAACGAATTTCTGAGACAGTATGAAACTACAATTAACGAGGAACTTGCAACTATTGAATATTCTAAACAGGAACGCAAAATATTTCTCACCAAACTCCATATGTCTGAGGATCTTAGGGAACGGGGTTACATAGAAAAATTTATAGAAGCTGTCCTGGAAGATATTCAGGAAAGCAATAACAGAGTGATGCCTACGAGTCCCGAAATTGCTCGTTACATGCGAAAAAACAAGAGTAAATATAAAGATTTACTTCCGGTAGGAATAAATATTTAAACTGCTACAGCTGCGGCTTCATTAATGAATTCCATTCTTACGAGGCCGTCGTTATCTATTTCCTGAAGTTTTATTTCATGTAAAGTATTTACCAGAGCGGGATTCCACGGAGTTTTTACCTTTACATAATTTTCTGTAAAGCCGTGGATATATCCTTTCTTGTTTTCTCCTTCAAAAAGAACGGTTGCTGTATTCCCTATCTGACCTTCATAAAAAGCACGACGTTTTTTAGCTGAAAGTCCCCTAAGCATTTTGCTGCGTTTTTTCCTCACCTTAAGCGGAACAGCACCAACCATTTCTGCAGCCGGAGTATTATCCCTTTCAGAATAAGTGAAGACGTGTAAATAGGAAATGTCCAAATCATTTAAAAAATTATACGTCTCCAGAAAATGTTCGTCTGTTTCCCCGGGAAAGCCCACAATCACATCTACGCCAATACAGGCATCTGGCATTACGTTTTTAATCTGCTCTACCCTGTTTACATAGACTTCGCGCATGTATCTGCGGCGCATTGCTTTTAAGATTGAATTGCTTCCGCTTTGCAAAGGAATATGAAAATGCGGAACAAAAGTTTCACTTGCCGCCACAAAATCTATAGTCTCATTTTTTAGAAGATTTGGCTCTATAGAAGATATTCTTAAACGCTCGATACCTTCAACTTGATCCAGTGATTTAACCAGATCCAGGAATGTATGTTCATGCTTTTTATTGCCGAATTCCCCTTTTCCATAATCCCCGATGTTTACACCGGTTAACACAATTTCCTTAATCCCTTTTGCTGAAATTTCTGCAGCATTGTGCAGAACGTTTTCCAGTTTATCGCTACGGGAAATTCCGCGCGCAAGGGGAATTGTGCAATAGGTACATTTATAATCACAACCATCCTGAACCTTAAGAAA
This sequence comes from Autumnicola patrickiae, assembly GCF_031846525.1. NCBI lineage: Bacteria > Pseudomonadati > Bacteroidota > Flavobacteriia > Flavobacteriales > Flavobacteriaceae > Autumnicola > Autumnicola patrickiae. Next base: position 19,074 of record NZ_JAVRHM010000011.1, on the reverse strand, counting down.
AGCCCTTGTACGATCGCCAAAGGAATAGGAACCTACATAAAAATCTGCTTCCTCAATTTCACAGGAGTGAATCTCTCCCATGTCATTTTTGGTAAGGTCATTAAGATAGTCTGTAATTTTAAATTTTTCGGTAGCACCCAAAACCAGATCCACGCCGTCTACAGCAGCAAGTTCTTCAGGTTTTAGTTGCGCATAACAACCCACGGCAATTACAAAAGCGTTATCATTAACCTTCTGGGCCTGTTTTACAATGGTTTTAAATCTTTTATCTGCATTATCTGTTACAGAACAAGTGTTAATAACATAAATATCAGCTTTTTCGTCAAAGTCCACCTTTTTAAAGCCTTCATCTTTAAAAGATCGCGCTATTGTGGAAGTTTCTGAAAAATTGAGCTTACAGCCCAGGGTATAAAATGCTACTTTTTTATTGTTCATAAAATATCCGATTAACCAGGATTTAAATCCCTTTTTTAATATCCGCTAATAAGTCCCATTTTTGGTTTGTAAACTGAACCTTAATACGAGAATCCATTAACGTCTCGACTCTGCTCCACGTGAAAAACTCCGTATTTCTTCTCACGTTTGGCGGACAATAATACCTGTTTTTTGAAGCTGCAAATATACCGAATTTTACCTACTACTCAAAAATCAGAAACTGCAAAGCCATGACTTTCTATTAGATGAATGCCGAAAATTGCAAATTTTCGACCTTTACATAAATTATAAACTAAATCAAAATTATGTATATTGAATAAAATTTTACACGATGGGATTTGGCGGAAGTAGTAGCGGGGCTAATGTTATAATTAAAAACAACCGCAGAAGCAGAAAATCTAAAACTGAAAAGTTTCAGAAATCAACTGGTTCAGGAATAAAAGGAATAGGCTCTGAAAAACGTATTTCTGAAGCAGACCTGGAGAAAATCAAAAACAATTTACGAACAAGCAATAATCAACGACAATTAAAAATTTTCGTGATAATGGCCATTTTCCTTATTCTTCTTGGACTTGTTTTCTTCTACTTTATGTTTTGACTTTAAAACTTTCAGCTCACCAGAAACTCCATTTTCCAATTAACACATCTTCAAATTAGCACATTTTCAAATTAATCCCTTCTCCATTTTTTGCTTTCCTCAAAAACATGCTCAAGAATTGCTTTGTCCTCTTCAGTGAACTCAACATTTCTTCGTTGCATAACAATTTCAGCTACTTCAAAAGCTTTTTGAGTTTTATAGGTGGTTGTACCTGCGCTTCCTCCCCAGCTAAAACTTGGTACGAAATTCCGCGGAAATCCTGCGCCAAATATATTAGCGCTAACTCCCACTACTGTTCCGGTATTAAACATGGTGTTGATTCCGCATTTACTGTGGTCACCCATCATTAAACCGCAAAATTGCAAGCCTGTACGGGCAAAGCCCTCTTCCTCGTAATTCCAGAGGCGGACTTCAGCATAATTATTTTTGAGATTGGAGGTATTCGTGTCGGCACCTAAATTACACCATTCCCCCAAAACAGAATTTCCTAAAAATCCGTCGTGTCCTTTATTGGAATTCTGCATTAGTACAGCGTTGTTAATCTCTCCTCCCGCTTTACAATTTGGCCCTATCGTAGTTCCTCCATAAATTTTAGCTCCCATTTTAATAGTAGCATTTTCGGCAATTGCTATAGGTCCGCGCAGCAAACTTCCTTCCATCACCTGTGCATCTTTTCCAATAAAAATAGGCCCCGAAGAAGCATTAAGGGAACAAAATTCTACTGAAGCGCCTTCTTCAATAAAAACGTTCCCGGGATTCATTACATGGTTGGAAGAAGGAATTGGAGCAGAAGTTCTATCCTGTGTAAGCAATTCAAAATCTTCATTTATAGCTTGAGCATTTTTCGAAAAAATGTCCCATGTATTAGCTATAAACAATGCTTCACCTGAAAGTTCCTGACGTTCATAATCTTCAAAATCGACTTCCTGATCTTCAGTTACATGAAAAGCCACAACTTCTTCCTCATAGAATATAGCCTGATTCGCCTGAAGGTTCTTTACCTGCTCCAGTAGTTGTGAAGTAGGCAAAAAAGCTGCATTTATCATGATGTTCTCTTCCATTTCTACCAGCGGCCACTTTTCAGCTAAATAATCTTCAGTAACTGTTGTAGTAGTAGTTTCCAGAACCATTTCCCACTTTTCACGGATTGTGAGGATGCCTATCCGTAAATCTGCAACAGGCTTAGTGAAAGTAAATGGCAAGAGTTGATTTCTATAGGAACCGTCGAATAAAATATAATTCATTTTAAAAGTTTAAAAGACCAAATTTAAGAGTAATGCGCAAAATGCCAATTATCGGCAATAGATAAAATTTTAAGCTAATGACTACAATTTAGGCTAATGACAACAAACAAAAAAGGCTGCCTAAAAAGACAGCCTTATATAGCTTATAAAATTCAGGAAATTATTTCTTGAATTTAGAATATTTGTTCTTGAATTTATCAATTCTACCTGCACTATCAACCAGTTTAGATTTACCAGTATAATAAGGATGAGAAGTTCTTGAAATCTCCAACTTCACCAAAGGATATTCAGTTCCGTCAACTTCAATTGTTTCTTTTGTATTTGCTGTAGATTTTGTAAGAAAAACGTCTTCGTTAGACATATCTTTAAATGCTACTAATCTATAATTTTCCGGATGGATTCCCTGCTTCATCGCTTTATTCTTTTAATTTTCGAGGTGCAAATTTAAGTAAATTGATTATAAAAACAAGCATTCCAGTAAAACTTTTAAAAAAAAATCTGTCTGTAACGTTTTACTATATTTGCTTACTAATGCAGCGCAATCACTAATCATTCAAAATTATGAAAAAATCTGTACAAGCTGTTATTTTGCCTTATGGTTTATACCTTGGTTTGGCATCGATTCTAATTACTGTTCTAATTTACGTATTGAACCTGGAACTTTTCACTAAATGGTACATTACGGTAATTAATTTTATTGTAGTACTGGTATTAGGTATTATGGCCGTAAAAAAAGCTAAAAGTCTGGATCCTGATCCTTTTTTCTCTTTTAAAAGTGCTTTTTCTGCCTTCTTCCTTCCGGTTATCCTTGGCTCTTTTATTTCTATAATTTTTACCGCTATTCTTTTTAATGTTATTGATCCGGAAGCGTCAGCTTATGTCCAGGAAATGAGCCTTGAAGCGAGCAGGGAAATGATGGAACGTTTTGGTGCACCGCCTTCACAAATAGATGAAGCTATAGCCAGCCAGGCAAATGTTAATCCCTTTTCTTTTCAAAATGTTTTTATGGGCTTCGCTTTTACCATAGTTTTATACGCAATACTATCTTTGTTGGTAGCCTTAGTTTTTAGAGAAAAAGATCCCAGAGCATAATTTATGCAATTATCTATCGTCATACCTCTTCTAAATGAAGAACAATCAATAATCGAATTATACAATTGGATCGCAAAAGTGCTGCGATCCAATTCTTTTTCTTACGAAATTATTTTTATTGATGACGGTAGTACAGATAATTCCTGGGAAGCAATAGAAGCAATTTCTAAAGAGGACGACAGAGTAAAAGGAATAAAATTTAACCGAAATTACGGAAAATCACAGGCGCTGCATGCCGGTTTTCTTAAAGCGCAGGGTGAAGTCGTGATTACCATGGATGCAGATCTTCAGGATAATCCAGAAGAGATACCTGAGCTTTACAGAATGGTAAAAGAAGAAAAATTTGATCTGGTTTCGGGCTGGAAAAAGAAGCGTTATGATAATGTACTTTCAAAAAATTTACCTTCAAAATTATTTAATGCCGCAGCCAGAAAAACATCTGGCGTAAAGCTTCATGATTTTAATTGCGGATTAAAAGCTTATAGAAAAGCGGTAATTAAAAATATTGATGTTTACGGTGAAATGCATCGCTACATTCCGGTTCTTGCTAAAAATTCCGGTTTTGTGAGGATTACAGAAAAAGAAGTGCAACACCAGGCAAGAAAGTATGGGAAAACAAAATTTGGAGTAGAACGCTTTATCAACGGTTTTCTGGATCTAATAAGCATATGGTTCCTGTCCAAGTTTGGCAGGCGTCCTATGCACCTGTTTGGCGCACTGGGAGTTCTTATGTTCCTTGTTGGTTTTATCTCTGCGGGATGGATTGGAATTTCTAAGCTTTACAAATTATATCACGGCCTGCCCAACGTTTTGGTTACTTCAAATCCATGGTTTTATATTGCACTTACGGTAATGGTAATAGGAAGCCAGCTCTTTCTTGCAGGATTCCTGGGAGAGCTCATTCTGCGGTCAAAAAGGGAGAAAGAACGCTATTTAATTAACAAAACCACAGGAAATTTTTAGATTATTTCCGGAATAGAATTCCTATTTTTGTTAAAGAAAAATTTAAGATATGTCACAAATAAAACCTGAAATACGCTCCAGAGCTGAAGCCTGGCTTACTGATGTTTTTGATAAGGAAACAAAAAACGAAATCCAAAACCTTATGGAAAACAATCCTAAGGAACTGGAAGAAAGTTTTTATAAAAACCTTGAATTTGGTACAGGCGGGATGCGTGGTATTATGGGTGTTGGGACAAATAGAATCAATAAATACACCCTCGGAAAAAATACACAGGGACTTGCCGATTTCCTAAAAAAAGAATTCCCAGGGGAACAAACAAAGGCTGCCATTGCATATGACTGCCGGAATAACAGTAAAGAACTGGCAAAAATAGTTGCAGATGTTTTCTCTGCCAATGGAGTTGAAGTTTATTTATTTTCAGATCTTAGACCTACCCCCGAACTTTCTTTCGCAGTAAAGCATCTCGATTGTCACTGCGGAATAGTTTTAACGGCGAGCCACAATCCGCCGGAATACAATGGATATAAAGTTTACTGGCAGGACGGCGGACAGTTAGTGCCACCACAGGACAAGCAGGTAGTAGATGTTATTAACAGCCTGGAATACAGCGAAGTTAATTTTGACTCCAAAGAGGAGTTAATCCATAAAATAGATACTGACGTTGACAATGCTTTTTCTGAAGCATCTGTTAAAAATGGCAGTTTTGATACTTCAGCTTCAGCAAAAGAAAACCTCGGAATTATTTTTACTTCTTTACACGGAACATCGATTACACTTGTTCCCGGCGTGCTTGAAAAAGCAGGTTATTCAGATGTAACCATTGTCCAGGAACAAAAAGAACCGGACGGAAATTTCCCTACAGTAAAATCTCCAAACCCTGAAGAACCCGAAGCTCTTAAAATTGCACTGGATCTTGCGAAAGAGAAAAATGCCGATATTGTTATTGGTACAGATCCCGACGGTGACAGGCTTGGAATTGCAGTTCCCGACCTTAATGGCGAAATGATTCTGCTAAACGGAAACCACACCATGCTGGTCATGACCTGGTTCCTGCTGGAGCAATGGAAAAAGCAGGATAAACTGAAAGGCAATGAGTTTGTTGCCTCCACTATAGTTTCCACTCCCATGCTTAAAAATGTTGTGGAATCTTATAATGTTCAATATCACGAAGTTCTTACCGGCTTTAAATGGATTGCAAAATTGATAAACGACCATCCTGAGCTCGATTTTGTTGGAGGTGGTGAAGAAAGTTTTGGTTATATGGTAGGAGATTTCGTAAGAGATAAAGATGCTGTTACCGCTACCCTTTTGGCCTGCGAAATTGCTGCTAAAATGAAAGAGGAAGGCAGTTCTTTTTATAAAAAACTACTTGAGCTTTATACTGAACATGGTCTTTATCGCGAAGAATTGATATCCCTGGTGAAGAAAGGCATTGAAGGTGAGCAGGAAATTAAGCAGATGTTGATAGATCTTCGTGAGAATCCGTGGCAGGAAATAGATGGGGAAAAGGTGGTTTTAATAGAAGATTACCAATCTTCTACTGCAAAAAACCTTCAGGACCATACAGAGGAAAAAATTGATATTCCAAAATCTAACGTTCTTATCTATTATACCGAAGGTGGGACTAAAATTGCAGCAAGACCAAGCGGTACAGAACCAAAAATTAAATTTTACATCAGCGTGAATGCTGATCTGGACAGCATAGAAAACCACCAAAATGTAAATCAGGAATTAGCAGAGAAGGTTTCCAGAATAAAGAAAGAACTTCAAATAGGCTAGCCCTACCCGCTTATGAGTTATTTTAAAAAGATACTTCAGTTCGCAAGGCCTTACAAGCGTTTTGCGATACTGAATATCATTTCTAATATTTTTTACGCACTTTTCAGCACCCTTTCTTTCCTGGCTTTTATTCCTATGCTTCAGGTGCTTTTTCAGGAAGAAGAACCTGTTTTATCAGAACCGGAATGGGATCGTAGTTTTAGCGGATTAAAGGATTTTGTTGGAGATTATGCCAATTATTTTTTAAACCAGAGGGTTGAAGAACACGGACAAATTTCAGCCTTAATCTCTATTTGTGTAGCTGTAATTGTGCTATTCCTGCTCAAGAACTTTTTTAACTATCTCGCCATGTATTTCATTGCAAATCTCAGGAATGGGATGCTGCGGGATATCAGGAATAAAATTTATTCCAAAATTGTAGAACTTCCAATTTCCTTTTTTTCCGAAAAGCGAAAAGGGGATTTTATATCACGTATTACCAGTGATGTACAGGAAATCCAATCTTCTTTTTTAAGCATGCTGGAAATGTTTGTTAAAGAACCTCTTACACTCCTTTTCACCCTTACTGCAATGATTGCAATAAGTCCTAAATTAACACTCTTTGTATTCGTGTTTCTACCTCTGTCTGGGCTTTTAATCTCTTCTATAGGTAAAAAACTTAAGGCAAAATCTACGAGCGCGCAACAGGAAAATGCAAATTTTCTATCCATGGTAGAGGAGACACTTTCCAGTCTTAAAATCATTAAAGGCTTTAATGCTGAAAATAGGTTTAGGAAGAAATTTACCGATAGTACAAACAGGTTAAATAAGATTTTAAACTCCTTGTTGCACAGGCAGGATCTGGCTTCCCCCTTAAGTGAGTTTCTGGGAGTAGTTGTTATTACCGTGATACTTTGGTTTGGAGGAAATATGGTGCTCATAGAAGGTTCAATGGAAGCATCAGTATTTATTGGATTTCTTGTACTCACCTACAATATTTTAACTCCTGCAAAAGCAATTTCCAAAGCTACCTATAGCATCCAGAAAGGAAATGCCAGTGCTGAACGTATTATGGAAATTATTGAAACTGAATCAAATCTAAAAGATAAACCTGGCGCTGTAGAAAAGACATCTTTTGATTCTGATATCCTTATAAAAAATATTTCTTTTCAATACGAAAGAGAAAAAGTACTGAAAGATTTTTCTTTGGAAGTTAAAATTGGTGAAACGGTAGCTTTAGTGGGACAATCCGGTAGTGGAAAATCTACCATTGCCAATCTTATTACCCGATTTTATGATGTAAATGAAGGTGCTATTTTTATTGATGGTAAAGATATCCGGGAAATTACCAAATCCTCTTTAAGAGCATTAATGGGACTCGTAACCCAGGATTCCATCCTGTTTAATGACACTATAAAAAATAATATCTCCCTTGGAAAAGAAAATGCTACAGATGAGGAAATTATCGATGCGCTTAAAGTGGCAAACGCATGGGAATTTGTAAAAGATTTACCACTTCAACTTGAGACAAATATTGGCGACAGCGGTAACAAATTAAGTGGAGGGCAAAAACAACGTTTATCCATTGCCCGTGCTGTACTTAAAAATCCGCCGATAATGATTCTTGATGAGGCTACTTCGGCACTTGATACAGAGAGTGAAAAACTCGTACAAAAGGCGCTCGAGAACATGATGAAGAATCGTACCTCCATTGTTATAGCCCACCGTTTATCTACTATCCAGAATGCAGACAGGATTGTGGTGATGCAAAAAGGACAAATTGTAGAGCAGGGCCGTCACGAAGAACTTTTGGCAAAACGTGGTAATTACCACAAGCTCGTAGAAATGCAGTCTTTTGACTAAATACTTTATACTGGCAGTCGATATTTGCCAATATAAAGGCATCGTCTTATCCTGACTTATTGAATTTTTAAATCTGGCCGCAATTTTTATAAAATTTGAACCAGGAGTAGGATATTGATTTTTGTGAACCTTATCCATCTTCGCACTGGAAGTAGCAATTCCATATAAGCGAAATAGATAGAAAATTGCCTTTTACAGGCCTGTCTTAAAATCTAAGAATTCCCCCACAGATTTAAAGTTTAGCATTCGTATAGGGGAGTATTAAATTTGATCCAGTACATCATAAAAAATCCCATATATGTGAAATTCCATTTTTTTCCAAATGTATTTAAATGAAAAATGGACGAAGTAGGTTCGTCCATTTTTAAAGGTTATTTCCATCTTGGGGCAAATGAAAATAACTTTGTTTAAGTCTGATTTATTTGGGGCAAAAAAAGACTTTCTTTTAATTCACTGAAGTAAAGATAAAACATAATTTCACAAAACCAAGAAAAATATGTCTTTAAACAGAAAAAAATGTCTTTTAACGATATATCCACTTATTTCTGGTTTATTTTTCCTACAAAAAATTTCAAATCAACCATGGTTTCCGGGTATAACTTTTTCAATACCTTTACGTCAAATAATAATCTTCAGTATCTAAATTTCAGCAAATTTGAAGCAGATTGGAACCATCTGAAAGGGAATTCATAGAACGCCTGAAGGATAAAGCTACCGCACAGGAAGCTTTTAGTGAACTCGTATCTCATTATAAAGAACGATTATACTGGCATATCCGGAATATTGTCAAGAATCACGACGATACCGATGATATTCTGCAGAACACCTTTATTAAAATATTCAAAAATATTGGTAACTTTAAGGGAGAAAGTCAGCTGTTTTCCTGGATGTATAGAATAGCTACTAACGAAGCTATTACCTTTTTAAACAAACAAGCACGAAAAAACCATATTTCATCACAAGAACTGCAGGATCAGATAATAGGCAATCTTGAAAGTGATGTCTATTTTGAAGGAACCGAAATTCAGCTTAAACTACAAAATGCAATTAATAGCCTGCCCGCTAAACAGCAACAGGTTTTTAATATGAAATATTTTCAGGATTTGAAGTACAGGGAAATTTCCGAAATTCTCGAAACCAGCGAAGGCGCTTTAAAAGCCAGCTATCACATTGCCGTTAGAAAAATTGAAGAATATTTAAAAACACATTAAACCTTTTGACAAAAATGTAGTCAAACAACCAAATGAAAAAGAATAAGCTACCATATAACCTGGATTCGGGATTTAAAGTTCCCGATAACTATTTTGCAGATCTCACCGATCGTGTAATGAATGGTGTAAATTCTGTTAAAATTGTAGATGATTCATATTTAAAAAAAGTAAGTAATAGCGGATTTAAAGTTCCGGAAGATTATTTTGAGAATTTTGAAGTAGAATTACCTTTAAAAGAAGAGAAGGAAACCAAAGTAATCCCTCTATTTAGCAAGAGAAATTTATATTATGCCTCAGCAGTGGCCGCAATTGTTATTGCGATTTTCAGCACCATTTTTCTTGATTCTTCACCCGAATCAACCTGGGATAATGTAGAGCTTTCTGCAATAGAAAAATATATAGATGCTGGTTATACAGATATGTCACCATCAGAAATTACCAATTTTTTGTATGAAGGAAATTATGTAGTAGAAACGAACTTTGATAATGTAAATCCTGATGCCGTTTACGAGTATCTTAATGAAAATGTTGAAGATCCAGCTTATATTCTTGAATAAACCTATTATGAAAAAGTTTTTATTTGTTTTATTTATGTTTTCCTGGTTCTGGCAAAGTAATGCCCAGGAAGATAAGGAGCGTATAAAAGCTTTGAAAACAGCTTTTATAACTCAGGAAATGAAGATGAGCAATAAAACAGCTCAAAAATTCTGGCCGGTTTATAATGAATATGAATCCAGGAGATGGAAACTACATGAAGAAGAAAAAAATAAATTAATAGACTCCGACTGTATTAATGGACAGGAAGCCGAAAAAATGCTTTCTGAATATTTGGACATAGAACGGCAGGAATATGTAATAAAAAAACAGTATTTCGAGGACTTAAAGAAAATTTTCTCTGCTAAGGATATTATAAAACTACATCGACTCGAAGATGAATTTCACAAAAAGTTGATTAGGGAATATAGAGCGAGGAAACATCGTGAAAGAGAAAATAATAAATAATAAAAAATATTAGTTTTTGGTTGGTTAGTTAGTAGTTAGTAGGTATTCCGGATGATTAATTTCGTCCGGAATATTTTTTTATACCTCAAACATTTCCGACTTTAATTGAATTTCAGCAGCGCAATCTTTCCCTTTCCCGCTGCATAAGCGGTAGAATCGTTTACAAATCTTAAGGTATAGAAACCTTCATCTGAAAGTTTTTTCCAGCTCTCGCCTCCATCCTTACTGTAAGAAATCCCGTTAAATCCTACAGCAACAATTTCCTCACCACCGGAATTTGGCAAATACCGCACTCCGCTTTTATATCCCGGCTCCTCCCCTTCTCCAACCAATTCCCATGTTTTTCCACCATCTGTAGTTACCGCTTTATTTCCCGTATTTCCTTCAGGAGCAGTATAATCACCTCCTATTATTATCCCGACATTTTCATCATAAAAGTCCATGCTATAACCTCCTGTTGTAGCTTTTCCCTGCACAAGCGGAGTATCAAAAACTTCCCAGCTTTTACCTTTGTCGGGAGAATAAAACACTCTTGACTTCATCCCGCCGCTAAGGATCCAGGTGTTGTCTCCCTGTATTGCAATATTGGAATTACTTGCTGCAAATGCCGCCTCTCCCTCTTCAGTTTTGGGCAAAATATCACAATCCAGCTTTTTCCAGGTTTGTCCCCCGTCACGAGTTATGATTATAGAAAGTCAATTATCGGAAGGATCTCCCATGGCAATTCCTTCCCGGTCATTCCAAAAGGCCAGCGCATCGTAAAAAACCTTTTCGCCTTCTTCCTTATATACCAATTCCATTTCCCCGTTTTCCCCAGTTTTATAAAGAAGTGCCGGATTTCCCACACTCAGCATAAAAAAATCGTTCGCTGTACTCGCCACAGCTCTAAATTCGGGAGTTGTACCGTTATACTCCTGCACATTCGTTTTCCAGCTTCCTTCTGAAGAATTATACAGTCCGTAAACTCCATTATTTCCTGCAAACGCCAGATTATTACCAATAACTTTAATCGCCCTGACATTCAGGGAATCGTCTTCCAAAATTGGCTGCACCTCAACATCAGAAATAAAGCTTCTTCTTTCATTTTCTTCGGAAGTAGTTTCGGATTCATTTTCAGATTTGCAGGAAAAGATGAATAATATAAAGAGGCAAAGTAGTTTTTTCATATTCAGGATATTTTATTCAGTAGCTGAAAATTGCCATTTTCGGCATTGCTTCAAAGATAAATTTTTCCGAAGCAAAAAACCGTACCTTTGCAGCCTTAAAAATTAGTTTTATGCGCTTACACAGAAATTTGGTTTTTGCCACTATCGATGCTTTATCAGATATTTTTAATGAAGGAAAATATGCAGACAAAGTAATTGCAAATGCCTTGAAGAGAGACAAAAGATGGGGTTCCAGGGATAGAAGTTTTATTGCTGAAACCACTTATGATATCGTAAGGTGGAAACGTCTTTATGCTGAAATTGCCGAAGTAAAAGAACCTTTTTCCCGTGAAAATCTATTCCGATTGTTCGCAGTTTGGGCCACCCTTCGCGGAGTTGAATTGCCGGACTGGAAACAAATTGAAGATACACCAACCCGAAGAATTAAAGGAAAATTTGACAGCCTTAGCCAGATTAGAAAATACAGAGAATCCATACCGGATTGGCTGGATGAACTGGGTGTAAAAGAACTTGGCGAAGAATTATGGACAAAAGAAATCCATGCCCTGAATAATACCGCTCCGGTTGTGGTGCGCGCAAATTCGCTGAAAACTTCCAAAGAGAATTTAAAGGAAGAATTTTTGAAAGAAAATATTGAAACCCACACTTTAAAAGCATATCCTGAAGCCCTGGAACTCAATGAAAGAGCCAATGTTTTCAGAACAAAAGCATTTCAGGATGGTTTCTTTGAAGTGCAGGATGCTTCTTCCCAGCAAGTGGCCCATTTCCTTGAAGTGGAGCCGGGAATGCGGGTTGTGGACACTTGCGCCGGTGCCGGGGGAAAATCCCTTCACCTTGCTGCTTTAATGGAAAATAAAGGGCAAATTATTGCGCTGGATATCTACGGAAATAAACTGAAGGAATTAAAACGCCGCGCCAAACGTGCCGGAGCTCACAATATCGAAACCCGCGAAATTGACACTACCAAGGTAATTAAGAAGCTTTACAATAGTGCAGATCGTGTTTTAATCGACGCTCCTTGTAGCGGACTCGGAGTCCTTAGCAGAAATCCTGATGCAAAATGGAAACTGCAACCGGAGTTTATCGACAGGATCAAAGCCACACAATCTGAAATCCTCGACAGTTATTCCAAAATCGTAAAATCCGGAGGAAAAATGGTCTACGCGACCTGCTCTGTACTTCCTTCTGAAAATCAGGAGCAAGTAGAGAAATTCCTCGCCAGGGAAGAAGGAAAAAACTTCAGGTTGATAAAAGACCAGAAACTACTTTCTTCAGAAACCGGCTACGACGGATTTTATATGGCTTTGCTGGAAAAGACGAGTTAAATTTGGCTCCTTTTCTCCAGTTCGAGTTGTTAAAATAGCCACTAACTCACGAATATTTGAAGTAATCATTCGTGAATTCGTGGTGACACTGAAGGTCGATAATTGGCATTTTAGAGCCTCCTCCTCTTCTTTTACTATAAAGCGCAGCAGGAACGCATTTATTATCCTGCAAGGTCTTTTTTTGACCTTGTAGGTGTAATTTTCTCCTGAAGTTTTCCGCAATAGTCTGAAATTTATCAGTCCTACAAGGAATCAAAAACCTTGCAGGTCTGCGCGATAAGAATTCCCTGAAGCCCAAGAATATTTTCTGCGAAAATCAGCGCAATCTACGGGAGCATCAGAAAGAATTCGTGGATTCGTAGTGAGACTGAAGGCCGATAATTGCCATTTTCAAGCACCATCTTTTTTATACTCTGGAATGCACCCCGTATGCTTTTGCTATCCTGCAAGGTCTTTTTTGACCTTGTAGGTATGTTTTCTCCTGAAATTTTCCCATAATGGCTCGAAATTAATTATACCTACGAGGTTTTAAAAACCTCGCAGGAATCCTGCCCCTCCCGTTCTTTATTACAGACCGAAAATTGCCATTTTAAAGCACCGTCTTTAAAAAGGAGAAGATAGAAAAGACTTCGTCCCTTTTCTTCTTACTTCATACTTCAAAACAGGTCGATAATTGTCATTTTCAAGCACCATCTTTTTTATACCCTGGAATGCACCCCGTATGCTTTTGCTATCCTGCAAGGTCTTTTTTGACCTTGTAGGTATGTTGAAATTTTCCCATAATGGCTCGAAATTAATTATACCTACGAGGTTTTTAAAACCTCGCAGGAATCCTGCCTCTCCCGTTTATTACTATAGGCCGAAAATTGCCATTTTTGAAGTGTCTCTTGTCTTCTAATTCTGAAGAAAAGAACCACTAATTCACGAATAATTTCAGAGAAACATTGGTGAATTAAAGTCGAAAATTGCAATATTGGAGCTATCCTGCAAGGTCTTTTTTTGACCTTGTAGGTATGATTTTTGCCCGAAATTTTCCTATATATTCTGAATTTATTAGACCTACGAGGTTTTAAAAACCTCGCAGGAATTCTTCCCCTACATTATTACTACAGGTCCATAATTGCCATTTTGAAACTATCACCATATTTCTTTAATAACCAGCGTAATCTGCGGGAGCATTAAAAATTTATTCGTGCGTTCGTGGTAAAAACGTAGATGTTGAAAATTACCAAATTTGAGGCCTCTTTTGTCTGACAGCGAAGCGGTCTTGCCTCTTGCTTCTTTATTCTCTTTAGAGGTCGATAATTGCCATTTTCAACTTGTCGCTCTACATCAAAAATTTCCTAATTCCCAACAATTAAAATTCAGTTGAAAAGCCTAAATTTGTCCTTTCTTAAACATCATTAAACAACCAGGAATGATCCTTTTCTTCGGAACCCAAACTACTAAGGTTTTTGCAGTAGAAACGCACAACAACCTTTCTGCACAAGATATTTCAAAATTAAACTGGCTATTTGGCGACGCAAAAAAATATAACAAATCTGCTCTGGCAGATTTTTTTGTTGGTCCGCGTGCCGCAATGATCACTCCGTGGAGTACAAATGCCGTGGAAATTACCCAAAATATGGGAATTGAAGGTATTGTAAGGATTGAAGAATTCCTGAAGGTAGATGAAAATTTCTCCGATTTTGATCCTATGCTTTCGCAAAAATACAACGGACTGGACCAGGATATTTTTGATATCCATATAAATCCCGAACCAATAATTGAGGTGGATGATATCGAAGCATATAACCAGAAAGAAGGACTTGCATTAAATATTGAAGAAGTAGCTTACCTTCAGGGTTTAGCTGATAAGTTGGGACGAAAACTGACAGATTCTGAAGTCTTTGGTTTCTCGCAGGTTAATTCTGAACATTGCCGGCATAAAATCTTCAACGGAACTTTTGTGATTGATGGAAAAGAAAAACCTTCTTCCCTCTTCAAACTTATCAGAAAAACTTCCGAAGAAAATCCGAATGAAATAGTTTCCGCATATAAGGATAATGTTGCTTTTGTAAAAGGACCGAGAATTGAACAATGGGCACCTAAGTCGGCTGACGTTCCTGACTATTACCAGGTCAAAGATTTTGATTCGGTTATTTCCATTAAAGCTGAAACACACAATTTCCCGACTACCGTAGAACCATTTAATGGTGCGGCAACAGGAAGCGGCGGCGAAATAAGAGACCGGCTTGCCGGTGGAAAAGGTTCTTTGCCTCTTGCCGGAACCGCGGTTTATATGACTTCCTATTCAAGATTGGAAGAAAACCGCAGTTGGGAAAAAGGGATGAAAGAGCGGGAATGGCTGTACCAGACTCCGATGGATATTCTGATAAAAGCTTCCAACGGAGCTTCAGATTTCGGGAATAAATTTGGGCAACCTTTAATTTCCGGTTCTGTACTCACCTTTGAACATAGTGAGCATGAGCGGCAATTGGGTTACGATAAGGTGATTATGATGGCCGGTGGTGTTGGTTATGGCAAAGCAGACCAGGCACAAAAAGATATACCGAAGAAAGGAGATAAAATAGTAATACTTGGTGGTGAAAATTACCGGATTGGAATGGGCGGTGCTGCGGTATCTTCCGCAGATACCGGAGAATTTGCCAGCGGAATCGAACTTAACGCCGTGCAACGTGCAAACCCCGAAATGCAAAAACGTGCGGCCAACGCAATCCGCGGAATGGTGGAAAGCGAAGAAAATCCAATCGTTTCCATCCATGATCACGGTGCGGGCGGACATTTAAACTGCCTTAGTGAACTGGTAGAAGAAACCGGCGGAAAAATTGATTTAGAAAAACTTCCTGTAGGGGATCCAACTCTTTCAGCAAAAGAAATTATTGGCAACGAATCCCAGGAACGTATGGGCTTGGTGATTGGCGAAAGTAAACTGGAAATGCTGAAGAAAATAGCCGATCGCGAACGTTCGCCAATGTATGAAGTTGGGGATGTGAGCGGAGACCACCGCTTTACTTTTGAAGGAAAAACTTCCGGAGAAAAGCCTATGGATCTGGCGCTGGCAGATATGTTTGGCAGCTCGCCAAAAACTATAATGACCGATAAAACGGTAGAACGAAATTATGAAGGATTAGAATATTCTTCAGAAAAAATAAAAGGTTATCTACAGGAAGTGCTTCAATTGGAGGCTGTTGCCTGTAAAGACTGGCTAACGAATAAAGTGGATCGTTGTGTTACAGGACGTGTGGCGAAGCAGCAAACTGCTGGTCCTTTGCAACTTCCGCTTAATAATTGCGGAGTGATGGCGTTGGATTATAACGGGAAGGAAGGTGTGGCAACTTCTATTGGCCACTCCCCTGTTTCGGCTTTAGTAGATCCTGTTGCGGGTTCCAAAAATTCTATTGGCGAAGCGCTTTCAAACATCATTTGGGCGCCGCTGGAAAAAGGATTAAAATCTGTTTCCCTTTCGGCAAACTGGATGTGGCCTTGTAATAATGAAGGTGAGGATGCTCGTTTATACGAGGCGGTACAGGGAGTTTCAGATTTTGCGATTGCTTTGGGAATAAATGTGCCTACGGGAAAAGATTCGCTTTCGATGAAGCAAAAGTACAAAGACAGCGAAGTGCTTTCTCCGGGAACCGTGATTATTTCGGCTGCCGGGCATTGTGACGATGTGACTAAAGTTGTGGAACCTGTGCTCGAAAAAGATGCAGGCGACATTTACTATATTAACTTATCCCAGGATTCTTTTAAACTTGGAGGCTCCTCTTTTGCCCAAATCCTGAACAAAGTGGGCAATGAAGTACCAACCATAAAAGATGACCAGAAATTCGCCGATATTTTCTATAATATCCAGGCGCTTATCAAGAAGGAAATGATCGTTGCCGGTCATGATGTAGCTTCGGGCGGGTTGATTACGACATTATTAGAAATGTGTTTTGCCGATGTGAATTTAGGGGCAGAGCTTGATCTTTCAGCTTTAAATGAGAAGGATACGGTAAAACTTCTGTTTAATGAAAACTGCGGAATTGTTTTCCAGTCAAAAGAGGATTTAGCTGAAAAAGTTTTAGCTGAAAATAATATCGAGTTCTTTAAGATTGGTCGTGCAACTGAAGGAAACGAGCTTAAAATCAAGAACGGAACAGAAAACCTGAATTTCAATATTTCAGAATTAAGGGATGTCTGGTACAGAACTTCATTTTTACTGGATCAGAAACAAAGCGGAAAGGATAAAGCTACAGAACGGTTTAATAACTACAAAAATCAGCCGCTGGAATTCAAATTTCCGGCAGATTTTACCGGAAAGCTTCCCTCCTTCGGAGGGGCCGGGGGAGGAAGAATAAAAGCGGCAATTATCCGGGAAAAAGGATCAAATTCTGAACGGGAGATGGCCAGAGCAATGTACCTCGCCGGATTCGATGTGAAAGACGTTCATATGACTGATCTTATTAGCGGCCGGGAAACTTTGGAAGACATTAAATTTATTGCTGCGGTAGGCGGCTTCTCAAATTCTGATGTACTGGGAAGTGCCAAAGGCTGGGCAGGAGCTTTTCTTTATAATGAAAAGGCAAAAACTGCTTTGGATAATTTCTTTAAAAGAGATGACACCCTTTCTATTGGGGTTTGTAATGGCTGCCAGCTCTTTATTGAACTGGGGCTTATAAATCCAGATCATAAAGAAAAACCAAAAATGCTTCATAATGACTCCGGAAAATTTGAATGTACCTTTACTTCAGTAGAAATAAGGGAAAACAAATCGGTGATGCTAGAATCGCTTTCCGGAAGCAAACTGGGGATCTGGGCTGCTCACGGCGAAGGAAAATTTAGTTTTCCTTATTCAAAAGAACGTTACAACATCGTTGGGGAATATGCTTTTGATACGTATCCTTCCAATCCTAATGGTTCGCACCACAATACCGCCATGCTTACAGACGATACCGGAAGGCACCTGGTTATGATGCCACACCTGGAACGTTCTACTTTTCAGTGGAACTGGGCATATTATCCTAAAGGCCGAAAAGATGAAGTTACGCCATGGATAGAAGCTTTTGTAAATGCGAGAGAGTGGCTGGAGCAAAAAGCATAGTCTTAAGAATTTATAGAAATGAGCCCCAAACAGGGGCTTTTTTTATGAGCGTATTTACTTTCCTCTAACAGAAATCCCGAAGAATAATTCTTATCTTTTTTAAATCAATAACTAAAAAAGGATCTATTATGAATGTGCATGAAGATGTAAGAAAGAGGGATAAAAAATTCTTTGGAAGAGGCAAACCAGTGATGGAGCTTGAGGTGACAAAGGTAAAAGGGAGCTTTATTTACGATGCCGAAGGAAAAGAATATGTCGATTTCCTTGGAGGTGCCGGAGTAGGTAACCTTGGATGGGACAAGGAAGAAATAGAAAATGTTTTAAGAAAGAATGACCGGCCGAGCTATGTGTATCCTAATTTTTACTATAAACCCTGGACAGAACTTGCCGAAATTTTGGCAAATATCACCCCGGGTGAACTGAGTAAAAGTTTTCGTGTAACCGGAGGTTCTGAAGCTGTTGATGCTTCCCTTCTTATTGCGATGATGTACACCGGAAGGAAAAAATTTCTTTCCCTGGAAGGCAGTTATCACGGAAATACAATTGGTGCCCTTAGCGTTGCTTCCTCCTCTAACAGGAAAAAATTTCCAAATCTCCTCTCGGAATGTGAGAAGATTGAGACGCCATTAAATGAAGAAGCTCTCAATAAAGTTGAAGATCAGCTAAAGAACAATGAAGTAGCGGCTTTTATAATGGAACCCATAGTTTCTAATCTGGGAGTGATAATTCCGAAGGAAAAGTTCATGAGTAAATTAGCCGAAATCTGTAAAACACATGGAACGCTACTTATTATGGATGAAGCGGTTACCGGTTTTGGACGCACCGGAAAACTTTTTGCTACTGAATATTATGATATTAAACCCGATATTATGATAATGGCAAAAGCACTTTCTGCAGGCCATGAAGGAATTGGAGCAGTAATAACCACTCCTGAAGTGGCTGAAAAAGTAGAAGGAAAAGTAGGATTGTACTCCTCTTACGGCTGGCATCCAACGAGTACAGATGTGGCGATTAAAACCATGCATTATATATTAAAGAATAAAGACAAAATTTTTAAAAATATTAGTGACAAAAGCGAAATTTTTGAAGAGGAGCTTTCAAAAATAGATTTTGGTAAAGAAATAGAATTACGCATAAAAGGTCTTACTATAGGTATAGATGTAAAAGATGAAGAATTCGCATCAAAAATACAGGAAAGCTGTCTTAAACATGGGCTGTTAATTAACATACAGGGTTCGAGCCTGGTACTATTTCCGCCTATGAACATTGATTCCCTAACTGTGACAAAGGGAATTGATCTCCTGAATAAAAGTGTTCAGAATTTACATAC
>NZ_JAVRHM010000010.1:0-161271 GCF_031846525.1 Autumnicola patrickiae | reverse complement strand
CGGTTCGGGAGTAGGTCTAAATGCCTTTTGTGAAGTACAAAAACATAGGAAGCGGGACTAAATGATAAAATGGAATTCCTATCAGGCGGACTTAGCTTTAAAGATGTAGATTGGGAATGAAGTGTTCCTGCCGTTTTTCAGGCAGGGTTAACGTAATGGAAATCGGAATCTTTAGAGTTGTGTCCAAGACCTTTGCAGGAAAGCTCTTTGCCCGGAATGCAGCTTTTCGCGAAATGGAGCGGCAATGTGCTGACCGGATTATAAAAACGGATTATCCTCTTAAAGTAGGATTTCAAGCGGACTTAACTTCAAAGGTGTAGATGGGAATGGAGCGTTCCTGCGTATTTCAGCAGGATTAGTGCAATGGGAATCGGAAGCTTTGGAGTTGTGTCTAAGATCTTTGTAATGAAGCGCTTTTCCCGGAATGGAGCTTTTTCTGCGAAATGCAGGGAAATGGGCTGAGTGGGATTGCAAAGCCAACTTTTCAATTAATTTCTTTTGCTGAAAATAGAAAAAATCCAGTTTAAGGTACCGGATGAACCTTTAATGACATCAAGCCATTTCATAGACAGCATTGAACAGTTTTTTGTCCAAGCGTTCCTGTTGTGAAAAGCTTTTCTTCAATTTATTGTGAAGCATTTGGTTAAAGGCATTATAGCCTATCCATAAATTGGGTTGTTCATTGAGTAGTAGGGCTTCATTATCCAGAATTTCAAGGACTTCCCGGGATTTCTTTGAAGGATCATTGTTCTTGTCACTACATTCATACCGAAACAATTTAGTTCTGTGCAAGATATCCTCCACAAATTCTTTGGTGTCGATGATCTTAAATTCCCTCATCCTGTCGAATTTCTTGGTAATGGTGTAAAACTCATTGTCCAAGAACTTATCGAACAGATTGCTCAACCGTGGCATTATCAGGTCGGTATTGTTCTTACTGTGCTTGATTGAAAACTCAATTTCTGATTGTGAAACGTGCAGTCCATTGGAGCATACCTGACGGTAAAATCCAAAATGCCCAGACGTTTTTTCGCTACCATCATAGGAGTTTTTGAACCGTAGCATTGGCAGTATCAGGTCTTTTTCATTCTTGACCGAGAATTGGCTGTTGTCATCGATGATAAAGTCGGTTATGAAAGACCGGTCATCCCTATTGATCGTGCGCTTCTGATAATTCAGTCCGGCACCGGTCAACATTTCCTCGGCTTTTTTGAAGTACAATTCGTTCGGTACGTGGCCATAGCTGTTCGATACCACGTTGACAATCTTGCCATTTGATACAATGACATTTTCAAGCCCCCTTCGGGATTCCATCTGGGTCAGACTTTTCAAGGACTTCATTTCTGATGGAACGAAGATTTCATCCTGCTGTAAATTTGATAAATACATAACATTTGATTTTAGTTAAACAATTAATATTAAGCTAGAGCCAAACGGAAGATAAAATCTCGGCTCAAAAGGAAACGGAATAAAAGGAGTGAGGAACGAGCCCGGTTATGCCGTAGTCTTTTGATGGGAGTATTTTACGAGTTTACCTTTGCGCACATATTGATTGAATACTTTACCTCCCTTTTTTAAGGAAAAAAGAAAACCTACTCTTGCGAGTAGGCTTCCTGTTTAAAAGATTTAAAGTTACCTTAGAGTTCAAACTCTACAATTTGTTCCTCAATCTCGGATTTTCGTTCCTCCAAAGTGGACTGTAAGTGTGTTGTGACCAATTTGATAAGGTTCGTATTGGTCGTTTTAAACTCCAAATTGTGGGAATCCCGGATATAAAATGAAGCTGAATCCCCTTGGTTGTAGTTGAATTTCGTCAACTCGTTCAAGGTTTGGGATAACCGTTCCCGTTGGGTGGCCAATCCTCTCAGTTTTTCAAAATTTTGGATTCGATCATCCAAACTGATGGTAGCTTTTTTGGATGCTACCGCTTTTTCTGTAGAAGCGGTTTTTCCGATAGCTTCATCGGTCAGTTTTTTCTGTACTTCTTTTTTAACGGATGCATTTTCCTTTTTTGCAGTTCCGTTTTGTTTTACTGTTGTTGCCATAATTAAAATTTTTAAATTAAACATTATTTTAAATCGTTTTGGTAGCTTGTAAGGCAACGAGCAATACCAAAACAGGGCATTAACAGCCACAGGTAGGAAGGGGCAAGGTATGAGCGGTTATTTTTCGCAGAAAAATGTTCGGCATCCCGAAGGGCCTGGCCTTGACCAAGCGGTGGGATGTGGCTACATTTGCCCACGGTTTGGTTTTGGTTGCCTCAGCTGACCGAAACAAAAAATGACTTAACGCAGAAATTTATGGCTCAATAAAAAACCAAAATCTGCAAAGGATTTGACGAGAAAAAATAAGAGTGCCGACTGGATTAGAACCTAAAAGCTGTTTTCCAAACCGAATTATTGATAATGCACCCTTGTTTCGGCCGTGTCCTTGGTGTTTAATTTAGTGCGTAACGAACGCATATCCGATGATACCTTTTGCTCGATAACCCGGGCATAGATTTGCGTTGTGGAAAGCTTGGTATGACCTAGCAATTTTGAAACGGTCTCAATGGGTACGCCATTTGAAAGCGTAACTGTAGTGGCAAACGTATGTCTGGCCGCGTGGAACGTAAGCTTTTTATTGATTTTTAGAATTATCGCTATTTCCTTCAAATATTTGTTGATTTTCTGATTGGAAAATACCGGAAGCAGCTTTTCTTGCTTGCTTTTAGGATCTTGGTCATATTTTTTCAGTATGTCAAGGGCTTTATCCAACAGTGGTATTTTTACGGCTTCATCGTTCTTTTCCCTTTTTGTAAATATCCAGTAATCTCCATCGATGCCTCGTACAATATGGTCATCGCAAAGTAATTTTACATCGATATAGGACAGTCCCGTATAACAGGCAAAAACAAATACATCCCTCGTTTTCTGGTGCATCACTTTTGAAAGCTGACCAGATTCCAAAACTTCAAGTTCCGACTGGGACAGAAATGCCCGTTGGTGTTTTGTGAACTTCAGCGAGAACCTTACAAAAGGGTCTTTTTCGATCCATTCCAACCGAAGGGCAAGGTTCATCATCTTTTTCAAGCGTTCCAAGTGTTTCATAACCCCATTGTTCTTTAGGGGCTGTGAACGGTTTATGGATTTTCCGTTACGTAGGAACTGTTCAAAATCAATGATGAATTTATAGGACAGTTGTTTCAGGAAAACGTCATTGGTCTTTAGTTTGTGCTTCAGATACCGTTTGATATAGCGTTCCGTAGTGAAGTAATTTTTCAAGGTGCCGGGTTTGAGTACCGAAACCATATTCTTATTGTGATAGAAAACCAGTTGAAGCAGCGTTTTGTGCTGTTCATCTTCCCCAAGATATCGGGCTTTGATGGCCTGGGCGGTAACGTATTTGGTTTCGCCCAGAAGCTGTTTGTGGCATTCCAATAAATCAGAGTACACCTGGTCAAGGTAAACGTTTAATGACTTTCCATCGGAAGTCCTTAGCGTTGACCTCTTGGAACGGGTATCCCAATAGGTAACCGATGTAGATCGTTTTAAACTGATTTCGGCACGTTTTCCATCGACCGTAATACGGGCATAAATAGGTGCAAAATCATCTTTTGCTTTGGCCATACTCAGCCAAAAATGAATGGTAAAAGTCTTGGAAGTCTGCATAAACTCTCGCTTTAAGTTAATAATCGATTTGTTTACGAAAGTCAAATCGCTGCGAAAGTCAAGTCTATTGAATTACCAATGTAGTGAAAATTCTGGTAACAATTTAGGTAACCGAATAGGTAACCTTTGAATTGATATTAAAGCCAATCTTATGATTTCAAGAAAAATGAAAATCATTGATTTTCATAAGATTAGCTATATTTTAGTGTCTATTGACACCGTAATTGTCGGGGTGGCAGGATTCGAACCTGCGGCCTCCTGCTCCCAAAGCAGGCGCGATAACCGGGCTACGCTACACCCCGAAGGTGAAAATATTTCACTAAAAATAACTTAGCGGAGAGACCGGGATTCGAACCCGGGCATCCCGAAGGATGACAGCTTAGCAGGCTGCTGCATTACCACTCTGCCACCTCTCCGTTAAATAATGAACTTCGCAATCGTTTTTGCGGATGCAAATGTAGCTTTTACATACTTACCTTCCAAACCTTTTAAACCTTTTTTCCGAAGGAAGTGAAGCTAAAAAGACCAACGCATTTTTAAGTGCTTTGCCTTCAGAAAATTATATCAATTAAAATTTTAATTTATTTTTTACTTTTACTTACTATAATCAACCATTCCTGTATTTCCGTAAATGCTCCTTAAGATTTTCCTCTAATAAATTAAAATAGTTCTTCTGGACTACTTGTATCATCCTAAAAATTATAAAAGCTCATTAATTTGTAAGAAGAAAGAGCTGCAATGGATTTTTAAAATATTATATTGAAAACCGAAACAAAATCAAACCTGGATGACACGCATTTCTATATCGCATTATAATCTGTAGTAAATACTATGACAGAAAACGTACTGGAAGAACCGATACTTGATGCTGTAAGAATTATACAGCTTATTCCCCAAAAACCACCATTTGTAATGGTCGATAGCTTGTATGAATACAGTCATCTTACCGGAAAGATGGGGTTTGTAATCCCCGATAATAATATTTTGGTCAAAAATGGCTTTTTTTCTGAGCCGGGCATTATCGAACATATGGCCCAGAGTATGTCACTGCACAGAGGCTACAGGGGTTTTCTTGCAGGACTAAAAAAGCCGGAAACCGGTTTTATAGGCTCTATCAAGTCTGTTGAAGTTCATTTTTTGCCCAAAGCAGGCTCAAAACTTACTACTTATGTCAATATTCAACATGAAATTAAGAATGTTACTATGGTAACGGCGAGGACTGAGGATGAAAATGGTAAATTAGTAGCCACTTCTGATATGCGAACCGTTACTGTAATTTAAATTTAAGGATTTTTGTTTTTTTATTCAGATGAAGAAAAAGGGTAGTTCTAAAATGGCAATTTTCGATCTGTAGTTCTTTTGTATAAGACAGGTCTTGATCTCTACCGCACTCAGTGAATTTAATTGATGACTATTTAAACATTAACAACAAGCAATGCTTTTAAAAGAATTTTACTCGGTAATAAATACAAGAGAAGAAAACGGACATTTTGTTACTGAAATTAAAATCAGGAAAGATCATGAGCTCTACAAAGGCCATTTTCCAGATCGGCCTGTGACTCCCGGGGTTATTCTAATGCAGATGTTTAAGGAAGAGTTGGAGCGGCAGACCGGGAGAACATTACAGTTTTCGAATGCAAGCAATGTGAAATTTTCGGCTGTTGTAGATCCAAATATTGATAATGTTCTGGTACTGGAATCCAAAATTGAAGTGAGCGGAGATGTTGTTAATCTAAAGGGAATAGCCAGAAATAATGGTTGTGCTGCATTAAAAATTAACGCTACTTATAATTCGATCTAACTTTCTATAAAAGTTATATTTACTTCTGGTTTTAAATAATATTTTTGCATTTTTTGTAAAGTTTATAATTTGAGTAAATCACCAATATATCAGTCCAGGTTCAACAAGTTTAACTGTTGTGTGCTAGTTCCCACTTATAATAATGCGGGGTCTTTGGCCAGCGTTCTTCAGGATCTGCTCTTGTATACCGATAATATTGTATTGGTCAACGATGGTTCTACAGATGCCACTAAAGAAATACTGAAGAGCTTTTCTAATCTTGAAATACTTCATTTTGAAGAGAACAAAGGGAAAGGCGTTGCACTTAAACACGGATTCAAATTTGCTGAGGATCTTGGCTACGAGTATGCTATAACCATAGACAGCGACGGCCAGCATTATCCCGATGATCTGGATGTATTTCTAAGCGAACTGGAAAGCAGACAACAGGGAGATCCGGAGTTGCTTCTTGTTGGTGACAGGAACATGGGCCGTGATGGCATTCCGGGAAAAAGTTCCACAGGAAATAAATTTTCAAATTTTTGGTTTCTCGTGGTTACAGGAACACAGCTAAGTGACACGCAGAGTGGGTATAGATTGTATCCTCTTAAAGTTGTAAATAACATCCCGCTTTACACGCGCAAATTCGAATTTGAGATTGAAATTATTGTTAAAACAGCCTGGAGAAGGGTAGAGGTGAAAAATATTCCGATTAAAGTTTTTTACGAAGAAAACCGGGTAACTCATTTCCGGCCATTTTGGGACATTACTCGAATCACTTTGCTTTATATGTGGTTCGTGCTGGTGAGTTTCTTTTATATTCACCCGCGCAACAAATACCAGGACTTCAAGAAAAAAGGTTTTAAAAGATTCTGGAAAGAAGACATCATTAAAAATCAGGAGCCTGCGCACAAGAAGGCAGCAGCCATTGCTTTGGGCGTTTTTATTGGTATCTCACCGTTTTGGGGCCTTCATACGCTTCTGGTATTTACGTTAGGTGCCATTTTTAGAGTGAATAAAGTAATTGCATTTTTATTTTCCAATATCAGCATCCCGCCACTTATTCCATTTATTATTTATGGAAGTTATCAAATGGGCTCTCTGGTGTCGGGAAATGGTTTCGACTGGAAACTTAGTCTTGAAAACTTCGATTCTTCTGCTGAAATTTTTCAGAGTCTCTGGCAGTACGTCGTGGGAAGTTTTGCTCTGGCAGGATTAACGGCACTCGTCCTGTGGGTGGTATTCTATTTGTTTTTTTCTTATTCTGAACAAAAGCATATTATAAAGAATTAGCAGCATCATTTAATAGTCGAAAATATGGAAATTAAGAAGGCTTCTTTTCTTCTGAATTCATTTAAAGAGCTGCTACAGTTTCCTACACTTTATAACGATTTTTTCATTCTCCAGGTTGGTGGTAAAAAACAAATAATCTTTACCGCCATCTTTAATCTGAAGCTTTTTTCTAATTTCTGAAACAGTTTCTGTGAAATTCCTGGTGGTGATATTAGCCTTTGCACCCTTAAATTCTTTCTTTAACTCACGTTTGGTAAATTGCTTTATATCAATTATTTTAAACGTTCTACCCGGGAATTCTTTTTCTTCTTCCGATGTAAATAAATGGGAATTAGGATGCAGTTTGGCAGTTTGAGTTTGTTGTCCAAGTGTAGCAAATAATCCACTTTTCATGATGGCCGGATTCGGCTCATAAAGAAATTTTTTTGGCAGGGTATATTTTATATCTACCACTTCATTTTCAAAAAATCCTTCAAAAATCTGATCTCCTTTTTTCTGAAAATTTATTGTTTTTATTTGGACTTCAGTATTACCATTTTTAGTCAATACCCACAGTAATTCCTTTACTTCATTTTCAACTGAAACGATATGGATTCCTAATACATTTTGAAGTTCTTCCAGTCCGGCTTTTAAATCGAGTAGGGGAGATGTCTTGATAAGAATATTGTCTGTACGAGAAAAAAGCAATTTAAGATGTTCGGGGACATTAGGAAGACAATCCTGAAGCCGGAACACTTTGCCGCCATGATTATCCCTTCTAGCGGGATCTATAAAGATCCAGTCATATTGGGAGGTGTTTTTTTCTAAAATTTGAATTCCGTCTCCGGCATATACCTGGATATTCTCTGCATTCAGCTCTTTGAAATTGTGCGTTGCTACTTCAGCTAATTCGGGATTCATTTCACAATAAATGACTTCTCTGAAGGTTTTTGAGAAGCAGTAAGTATCTACTCCAAATCCGCCGGTAATATCGATAAGACGTTCCCCGTTAATTATTTCAGCTTTATAATTGGCCGTTATTTCTGAAGATGTCTGCTCTAGATTCAGTTTTGGAGGAAAAATAATTCCGTGGGTTTTATACCAGGTAGGTAGCTTTTTTTTAGCAGTATTTACACCTTTTATCTGTACAGCAAGCTCCTGAACCGTAATCTCTGGAAACGGGCTCCCTTTCAGGATTAACTTTGAAAGATCTGTTTTAAGGTTCTCCTGTATAAAATCCTGAACATCCTTACGTAGTAAATTTTTGTTCAAAACTGAAATTTATAGGTCGCGGGTAAGTCTCTTTACAATCTTGTATTCACTTAAAGATTCCTTTGCAATTACTTTAATAGCTGTATAAAAAGGAACGGCTACAACCATTCCCGTAATGCCAAAAAGTAGTCCGGAAATTAGAATAATAAGGAAAATTTCCAGAGGATGCGAGCGTACACTTGCCCCAAAAATAAGAGGTTGGGAAATAAAATTATCGATCAATTGGCAAATTCCGTAACCCATCATTACGTAAATAAGGCGCGGTAGAATGATGACTGTAAAATCGGCTCCCAAATAACTGGAAATTACAAAAAGGGCCATTAAAATCCCAGCCATTAATGGTCCCAAATACGGCACCAGGTTTAAAGTAGCGCATATAAATGCAATGGCAATTGGGTTTCTAATCTCAAATACGCTTAACAGGATTGTATATAAAATAAATAAGACACTCACCTGCATGGTAAGTCCTACGAAATATCGTGATAACAAAATTTTAATCTTATTAAAAACCCTCTGAAACTTACCTTCATCTCCCTGATTTGCAAACACAAGAATACTATTAATCATTAACTTGCTGTCCTTTAACAGAAAAAAGGATATAAAAATGATTGAGAAGATAGCAATAAGCGCTGCACCAAGAATTCCGAAGACATTATTGAGAAACTTCGGAATTGCGGTAATATCAAAATTTCTCACAAATTCACTTTCCTTCAGACCTTCTATAATATTGATTTCTTCAATCCCCAGGTACGAATTAATTTGAGTGTTAAGATCGTTTAAATCACTCCGGAAGGCTTCCATGTCTATCTGCCCAAGGTGCTGACTCTGTTCTATAACAATTGGAACAAAGACAAAAACTACCCCTATAAAAAAAGAAAGCACCATTAGCAGCACGAGAACCACGGCCATCTGGTTGGGTATTTTTAACTTATGTTTTAGAAAAATAACTACGGGTCGACCAATAAGGGAAATTACCCCTGCTATAGCTATGTATACCAATACCGACTGAATTTCATATAAAAAATACAGTAGCAGAATGATTCCCAGCATGATACCGGCCGCACGCAAAATTCCGTAAGAAAGTTCCTTTGAGTTCACAGCGTAAATATATTATTTCTAATTTAAAGACCTATGCTTTTTCTTATTTCGTACAGGGCAATTGCTGTTGCCTGTGCCACATTCATGCTGCTGTTGTTTCCAAACATTTCTATATGGAAAACATTTTTGCAAAGGGAAAGAATTTCTTCCTGGATTCCGTTGGCTTCATTCCCAACAATTAACGAGATTTTTGATGATCCTTTAAAGTCAACAGTTTCTATAGCAGTGCTTTGAGCTGTAATTTCCAAAGCAAACGGAGTGTAGCCATGGTTTTCATAATTTTGCACCGCCTCTTTTGTCTGCTCAAAAACTTTAAATTTTACGTATTCATGTGTATTTCTGGCTGTTCTTTTTAACCGGTTACTACTAAGGTTTGGAAATGTGCCACAGAAGACAATTTTTTCTATTCCAAAGGCATCGGCCAGCCGGAAAATACTGCCAATATTGGCCTCTCCCGATACATTATCAAGTATAAGAATTACAGGTGACTCTTCTTTTTTAAACCTGGACTGCTGGTGTGAAAGTTGTGTTTTCAATTTTCAAAAGCGTATTTTAAAATATTCGCTCCCATTCGTAATGCTTTTATCCGCACTTCTTCAGGATCATTGTGGATTTCCGGATTTTCCCAACCGTCTCCAAGGTCACTTTCAAATGTAAATAGACAAATTAGCCGCTCATTTTCAAAAAGTCCGAAAGCCTGCGGTGGCTCATTGTCGTGTTCATGAATTTTTGGCAAACCATTTGGAAAATTAAAGGAGGTACTAAAAATAGGATGATTGGCAGAAAGTTCGGTTAAGGCTTTTTCAGGAAAAACCTTCTTCAGTTCTTTTCTTACGTATTCATTCATCCCGTAATTATCATCAATATGAAGGAATCCGCCACTTAGGAGGTAATTTCTTAGATTTTCAGCCTCATCATCGCTAAAAAAAACATTTCCGTGGCCGGTCATATGGATATAAGGATACTGAAATATGTCTGTGGCACCCGGAGTCACCGTTTCAGGCTTAGGATTTATTGCGGTGTTGATATTGCTGTTGCTGAATTTTATAAGATTGGGCAGGGCCGTGGGATTTGCATACCAGTCGCCGCCGCCGTTGTATTTTAAAACTGCGATTTTTTGCGCGACTAAAGGCGCACTGCAAAAAATGGCAATTATCAGCATATATATCTTTTTCATCTTCTTCAACAGGTTTCCGCTAATATAATGCCGATAATTGGCATTTAAAGGTGTGGTTAATTTGGCAATTTTCGACATGTATTCAACAATTAAGTAAAACTAAAAAATTTACTTCTCAAGAAAAATTATTCCTGGTTTGCCAGCGCAAAGGTGTGACAGGCAACAATTGCGGCAGTTTCGGTTCTTAAACGGCTGTCCCCAAGGCTTACCGGCTGCCAGTTTTGCTCCAACGCTTTCTGAATTTCTTCTGAAGAAAAATCCCCTTCAGGACCAATAAGCATAATAGACTTTGACTTAGGTTTTATGCTGTTTTTTAGCAAAAATCGCTGTTTATCATCCTCACAATGTGCAATAAACCGATCTCCTTCAGCATGAGTAGCTAAAAATTCAGAAAAACTTTGCGGTTCATTTAATTTCGGAATTCTAAAATGCAGGGATTGCTTCATCGCGCTCTGTAATACCCGCTCAAAGCGATTCAGTTTAACAACTTTACGTTCGCTGTGGTCGCAAATAATGGGTGTAATTTCGTGCACTCCAATTTCTGTCGCTTTTTCGAGAAACCACTCGAACCTGTCATTCATTTTTGTTGGAGCGACTGCCATATGCAGGTAATAGGGCGCAGATTCTTCAGTTTTCACTTTAAGAACTTTGGCCAACGCCTGATTTCCGGTTTGGATAAGCTCTACGGAAAATAAAAAGCCCTTTCCGTTGGTCACTTCCAGCACATCACCTTCTTTTTTCCGAAGAACTTTGGCGATATGCTTACTTTCATCCTTCGGAAAAATTACCTGGGTATCGTTTTCCTCAAGTTCGGGATGATAGAATAACTGCATAGATTAAAATTTATAGCGCGCTTGTGCGGTGATGGAAAAATCTGAAAAGTCTTTCTTTAAAAACTTATAATGCCCTGCAATGGCGATCATTGCAGCATTATCTGTAGTATATTCAAACTTCGGAATAAAAGTAGTCCACCCATATTTATTTTCGGCTTCCTTAAGTGCATTTCGTATTCCGCTGTTGGCTGAAACTCCGCCACCAATAGCAATTTGCTTTATTCCGGTCTCTTTCACCGCCAGTTTAAGCTTATCCATTAAAATGGCAATTATCGTGCTTTGGATGGAAGCGCAGATATCCTTCAGGTTTTCTTCTACAAAACCGGGATTCTCCTTTGTTTGCTTCTGAATAAAATACAATACCGCAGTTTTAAATCCGCTAAAGCTAAAATCTAGTCCGGGAACTTTGGGTTTAGGAAATTTAAAAGCTTTCGGATTTCCTTCTTTGGCATATTTATCAATTAAAGGGCCGCCGGGATAAGGCAGACCCATAATTTTTGCGCTTTTATCGAAGGCTTCGCCCACGGCATCGTCTGTAGTAGTTCCAATTACTTCCATATCGAAATAATCTGAAACTTTTACAATTTGAGTGTGGCCACCGCTAATAGTAAGCGCCAGAAATGGAAATTCGGGTTTTTTAAAACCTTCCTCTTCGATAAAATGCGCCAGGATGTGCGCCTGCATATGGTTGATTTCTATTAATGGAATCTTAAGTCCCATGGCTAAAGATTTGGCAAAAGACGTTCCTACCAGCAGGGAACCCATTAATCCAGGCCCGCGCGTAAATGCGATTGCAGATAGCGCTTTTTTGTCGATATTTGCCTTTTTAATGGCCTGGTGGATAACCGGAACAATATTTTGTTGGTGCGCCCTGGAAGCAAGTTCTGGCACAACGCCGCCATATTGCTGGTGAACCTCCTGCGTAGCGACAATATTAGAAAGGATTTTGCCGTTACACAGTACGGCAGCAGCGGTATCGTCGCAAGAAGATTCTATGGCGAGTATATAAATATCTTGTTCTGTCATCGGAGGAAAATAGGCATAGAAGTTGTTAATTTCGTACAAAGTTAAAACATAAAAGCATATCAAAAAATTCTGGAAAATATTAAAAAGGATTGTAGTAGGATTGCTTTTGTTTTTTATCCTTTTATTGATTGTATTTTCCATCCCTGCCGTACAAACTTCTGTAGCCAAAAGCATCACAGATTCTCTTAAAGAAAGCAACAATATCAACGCCAGCATAGACAGGGTAAGCCTAACCTATTTTGGAAACGTAAAAATTAACGGGATTTTTGTTGAAGATCATCATCTCGATACATTATTTACTGCCGGGGAAATTAGAACTTCTATTCTTAGTCTCAGAAATCTCATGACTAATAATCCTACTTTAGGAAATACCGTAGTGAGAGACCTGAGGCTAAATATGAAGCGGTACGAAGGTGAGGAAAGTGATAACCTGTCGCTGCTGATTTCCAAGCTGAAAAAAGAACCTACAGGAAAACCTTCTACTTTTGAATTAAATGTAGATGATGTTCAAATTTTAGATAGTCACTTTAGCTACAGGGACGAAAACCTGGATAATCCCGACATTTTGGTTTTTGACGACCTGACTATTTTTGCTGAAGATTTAAATATTGATGGAGATATTATTGCTGTTGATATTACCGGAATAACAGCTGAAGAAGGTCGCGGCTTAAGTATTCGTAATTTGATGACCTCCTTTTACTACAGCTCCAGCCAAATGCAGTTGCAGGACCTGGTCTTGGAAACCTCTGAATCCAGAATTCTTGGGAATCTAGATTTTCAATATACTTCAGAGCAATTTTCCAATTTTGTGAACGAGGTGCAGGTCACTGCAGATTTTACTGAATCTATGATTTCCAGTAATGATCTAAAAGTTTTCTACGATGGTTTTGGGACAGATCAGGTACTCTCTTTTAATACAAGTTTAGATGGTACGCTTAATGATTTTACTCTCACTAATCTTCAGCTTACAGGAATGGATAGAAGTGCTGTAGATGGAGATTTTGTGGTGCAGGGAATTTTCCCGCAGGAAACTGATGAATTTCAGATTAGCGGTGACTTTAGTCAGTTTACCTCCAATTATTATGATCTTGTGAATTTGCTTCCGCAGGCACTTCAGGGCAAATTGCCGGAAAATCTTAGGGATTTCGGAAATGTAAGGATGAGGGGAAATGCTTTGTTAAGAAGCAATTCATTAGATGCAGATCTGGTAATTACTACCCAATTGGGATCTGCCAACGCCGATTTTGTACTTAGAAATTTCGACAATACCAGCGCCGCCACTTATAAAGGAAATTTAATCTTTCGCGACTTTAATGTAGGTCGGCTGGTCAATAATCCCACTTTAGGAAAAACAAGTTTTGATCTGGATGTGGATGGAACTGGTTTTGATGCTGAAAGTATTAATGCTCAGTTACGTGGTGCAATTTCTAAAATAAATTATAATAATTATACTTATAAGGACATAAGAGTAATAGGAAACCTTCGGAATCCAGTTTTTAATGGAAATCTTGTTTCCAATGATCCTAACCTGAAAATGGAATTTAACGGACTTGCAGATCTATCCCAGGAGATTAATGTCTATGATTTTGAAGCTGCTGTAAATTATGCCGATTTAAATGCGCTAAATTTCGTTTCCCGCGACAGTATTTCTGTTTTTAAGGGAGATGTGATTATGAATATGAAAGGTACTACAGTAGATAATGCCTTCGGAAGTATTCTGCTGCTCAACACGTCTTATCAGAATCAAAATAACCTTTATTATTTTGAAGATTTCAGCATTGTATCTTCATTTGAAGGAAACGAACGTACTATAGCCATTAATTCGCCAGATGTTATTAATGGTCAGGTAGAAGGGGTTTTTCAGTTGCGGGAAGTGGGAGCACTTTTTCAGAATTCACTTGGAAGTATTTATACCAATTACCAGCCAAGAACGATTACCACAAATCAATACATGGAATTTGATTTTGATATTTCTAACCAGATCGTGGAAATTTTTTATCCTGAAATTAGTGTAGCCCCGGAAACTTACATTCGTGGAAGGGTAGAGTCTGACGAATCTGAATTTAAATTGAACTTTCGCTCTCCGGAAATTGTGGCTTTTAACAACCTTCTGGAAGATATAAATCTTCGGGTGGATAACACAAACCCTATTTACAATACCTATTTTGAAGCCGATAGCGTTTCAACCAGTTTTTATGATTTTTCTGAATTCAGCTTTATTAATGTAACGCAGCGGGACACCTTGTTTATTAGATCTGAATTTGGGGGTGGTAAAAATAATACCGATGTTTTTAACATCAATTTGTATCACACGATCAATGAGGATAACAAATCTGTAGTGGGGATTCAGCGTTCGGATCTTAAATTTAAAGATAATGTGTGGTATATAAACGAAGAAAGGAATAAAAGCAATAAGATAGTTTTTGAAAATAATTTCAAAAATATTGCTATAGATTCCCTGGTGATGAACCATGCCGATGAGGAAATTAGTCTTAGCGGGGTAATGCGGGATAGCACCTACAAAAATTTCTCTATGGAATTTGAAAATGTCGATATTGATAAGATAACGCCTATTATCGATAGCCTTGATTTGGCAGGAAGGTTAAATGGTAGTTTGGATTTATTACAGGAAAATGGCGCATATTATCCAAATACTTCCCTAAGAATTGATTCCCTCAACATTAATAACAATATGTTAGGCAATCTAATAATTGATGTGGAAGGAAACGAGAACCTCACAAATTATGCAATTAATGCCAATTTGAGGAATAGAGATTTTGAATCCCTGAATGCCGTGGGAAACATAGATGTAAGTGGTAATCAACCTACCATAGACCTTGATGTTGATCTTGAAGATTTAAACATGGCTGCTTTTAGTCCGTTGGGAGGAGTGGCTATAAGTAATATACGAGGAAAGATTAGTGGTAATGCAAGGGTAGTTGGAAACTATAAAAATCCGGAATTTTCTGGTCAGCTTCTTCTTGATAATGCAGGACTTAGTGTGCCATACCTAAACATTGATTTGGATTTTGATCAACAGTCTGTAGTGAACCTTACCCAACAACAATTTAACTTTGACAATATTGGTATTACCGATACAAAATTTGATACACGTGGTGTCCTCGACGGAAATATTTCCCACCGTAATTTTTCGGAATGGTTTTTAAATCTTGGTGTTACTACAGATAGGTTACTCGTACTCGATACAGATGCTGAAGAAGATGCACTTTATTACGGAACAGCTTTTATAAGTGGTGAAGCGTCTATTGAAGGTCCTACAGATGAATTATCCATAAATGTAAATGCAACCACAGAACGTGGTACAGTTTTCAAAATTCCTTTAAGCGATACCGAATCTGTTGGGGACAATTCTTATATCCATTTTCTTAGCCCCGAAGAAAAGGCTGCAAAACAAGCCGGAAGAGAGGTTATTTTACCTGAAGTAAAAGGTATTGAAATGGTTTTTGATCTGGATGTTACTAACGATGCTGAAGTGGAAGTGGTGGTAGATCAAACCAGCGGAAGTACCTTGCGGGGCCGTGGTGCCGGAAACCTGTTGCTGGAGATCAACACCAATGGAAAATTTAATATGTGGGGGGATTTTATAGCTTATGAAGGTGTATATAATTTTAAATATGCGGGGCTGGTTCAAAAAGTTTTCAGGGTACAATCTGGTGGAAGTATAAACTGGAATGGAAATCCCGTCCAGGCAGAGCTGGATGTAAGTGCTGTTTACGAGGTGGATGCAAATCCTTCAGTTCTTCTGGAAAACCCTTCAGTAAACAGGAAAATACCGGTAGAAGTAATTATAAACCTTCAGGGACAATTGGTACAACCAGATATCACTTTCGATATCGGATTTCCTAATGCCAGTTCTGTTGTACGTTCAGAACTGGAATATAGGATAGATGATCGTGCAAGTAAAGAGTTACAAGCTTTGTTCTTAGTGACCCAAAATGCGTTTTACAGTGAATTCGGACTGCGTCAGAATGCTATAACAGGAACGCTTGCAGAACGGGCTTCTGGTCTTGTTAATGATATCTTTGCAGACGAAGACGGAAAATTTCAGGTGGGTGTGAATTATGTACAGGGGGATCGTACTCCAGATCAACAAACAGTAGATCGGTTTGGCCTTACACTTTCTACCCAAATTAGTGAGAGGGTCCTTATAAATGGACAGGTAGGGGTGCCTATAGGAGGAATGACAGAATCCTATATTATCGGGGATGTGGAAATAGATTTTTTACTTAATGAGGACGGCAGCCTTAGAGCAAAAGTATTTAACAGAGAAAATAATATCCAGTTTATAGGTGAGGAAATAGGATTTACCCAGGGAGTGGGATTATCATATTCGGTAGACTTTGATACTTTCAAGGAGTTAATCCGGAAAATTGCTGATGCTGAGCTGGCCAGAACAGAAGCGCTGAAAGAGGAAGAAGAGGAGGAGGAAACACGCAATTCATTGGCCCCGGACTATATAAGTTTTCCCGAGGGCGGACAAAATTAAATACCTAAAAAGACCCGCTCAAAAATTTTACAACAACTCCTTCAAATTTGAACTGAAAATGCCGAAATTAATGAGCCAGGCTCTTTTCTTGTTCTTTATTTACTTGAAATTTTCTAAAACTTAGATTAAAATCTTTAAGAATAAAATTGGCCCTTTTTCTGGATACTCCCATTCTTAAAAAATGTGTTAATAGACATTCCTTTATACAAGTTTTCACTTCTCCTCTCTTAATGCTATGGGATGAGATTCGCGTAAAAACGTGATCATATTCAGAAAAAATTTTTGTTGTCACATCCAGAATGATACTTTCATCAAAGTATCTGGCAGTGAAATAATAATCGAACTGAATTTCGCTGGCGCCTTTAAATATAGGCTTTGGGCTTTGAGGTAGATAAAGGAACCCCGTGGTTGGTTTGTAAATCATAAGGCTAAAGGTTAAGGTTGCAATCTTTAAGGATATTTAAATATAATAAATTTTTTCTCAGCTTTTTAATTTAACAATCACATTTACAATAAGTTAACATGATGTTAATAAGGAGAGGAATTCTAATATTAATCTATGCAAATAAAATTTGAGAATAATTAATTTAAAAAAGGGGATATCTAAAAATAGTTATCCCCTTGTGTGGTCTTTATATCTCCCCAAATATAACTGACCGTAAAATTTTAAATTTCTATTTAATAATTCTTTTTTAGCGAGATAAATAGGATTGCAAAATTTACAGACTATTTAAATAAAGAAGTTCATTCCTGTAGTTAAGAAAGATGTCATAAAAATAGAATGGTTAATTTCTGGGAATAAAGAAAGGTAAATTGCTGGATTTCGAATATCTTAAATGATAATATAACTAACACATTTACAATATTTTGTGTAATTACTATTCTTACATACAGAACAAGCATGCAGGTATAATCTTACTTAAAGTCTATAATTTGCAGCTTTACTTTTGTGACGCGAGGGCCATAGAAAGTATAAATACTTTTGAAAAATGACGCAATTTTTTTACTTATGTTACCAGATATAAGAAAATTTCTCTTCCGGTGAAATTAATTTTGCATTCAAGGTATTTGTAACTAGTTTTACGTCAAATACCGAGAACACCATATATTAAGTACAATTTTCTATGGCCAAAAAAATTAAGAAGATAGGAGTATTAACCTCCGGGGGAGATGCTCCTGGAATGAATGCCGCAATAAGAGCTGTTGTGCGCGCATGCGCATATTACCACACCGAATGTGTAGGCTTTTACCGCGGTTATCAAGGGATGATTGAAGGGGATTATATTGCTCTAAATGCGCGAAGTGTACGTAATATTTTGCCCTATGGTGGGACTATTCTTCAATCTGCACGCTCCAAAGAATTTAAAACTCAAGAAGGGCGGGCCAAAGCTGCAGAAAAGCTGAAGGAAGCAGAAGTGGACGCATTGGTGTTAATAGGAGGAGATGGTACATTTCGTGGAGGTGTTGCTTTAAGTAAAGAACATGATATTCCGTGTATTGGGGTTCCAGGTACTATTGATAATGACATTTCGGGAACTAATTTTACAATAGGTTATGATACTGCTCTAAATACAGTTGTGGAAGCAATTGATAAAATAAGGGACACAGCAAGTTCTCACAACCGTCTCTTTTTTGTTGAAGTAATGGGCAGAGATGCCGGATTTATTGCTTTAAACAGTGGTATTGGTGCTGGTGCTGAAGAAATTCTTATTCCTGAAGAGGATTTGGGCCTGGAACGTTTACTGGATTCTCTTGAGCGCAGCAGAAGGTCTGGCAAAACTTCAAGTATTGTTGTGGTTTCTGAAGGTGACAAAATTGGAAAGAATGTCTTTGAACTGGCAGAATACGTAAAAGAAAACCTGCCATACTATGACGCAAAAGTAACCGTCCTGGGACATATCCAGAGAGGAGGGAAGCCAACATGTTTTGACAGGGTTTTGGCAAGCAGGCTATGTGTAAAAGCTGTGGAATTACTTATGGATGGCAAACGTGATGTGATGGTGGGTATAGTGAATAACGATATTACCTATACCAGCATTTCTGAAGCTTTAAAAACCGAACATACTGTTAATAAAGATTTACTAAGGATTTCTGATATTTTATCTACCTGATTTATGAAAACAATTGCAATTATTGCCCATAATGGGAAAAAAGCTGAAATGGTTCAGTTTCTGAATAATCACCGAGAAACACTTCAGTCCAAAGAGATAAACTTGATCGCTACGGGAACCACGGGAGCGAAAACTGAAATCGCAGGTTTTAAAGTAGAAAAATTGCTGTCTGGACCGCTTGGCGGCGATGCACAAATAGCCGCCCGTATTGCAGAGGGCTTAATAGATATGGTGATTTTCTTCAGGGATCCATTAGATAAACATCCACATGAACCTGATATTTTTATGTTAATGAGATTATGCGATGTACACGATGTGCCACTGGCAACTAATCCCGCCACCGCCCGTTTGCTTATCCAGGGCATCTAGAGCTAGAGCTTCAATTTTGGGAGAATGGTAAATAAAGATTTGTATTTAAATCCTTGTATCAAAAGAGTTCACTGAAGCTCTTCTCTAACTCAAAATGGATTTCATCTGGATTAAATCCATTTTAATTGATCCTAAAAAAATATAATTAAGAACTTGTTGTTAGTTCTTTACTGCTATTGCGCTTATTTCCACATTTACAAACTTCGGAAGGTTGGCAACCTCTACGGTTTCCCTGGCTGGTGCGGTTTCAGCATCAAAATAGGTTCCGTAGACTTCGTTTATTTTAGCGAAGTTATTCATATCACTTATGAAAATTGACGTTTTAATGACATCATTAAAAGTAAGCCCTGCTTCAGTAAGAATAGCTTTTAAATTTTCCATCACCAGCTTTGTTTCTTCCGCAAGATCATCAATTTCAAGATTTCCGGTTTTTGGGTTTATAGCAATTTGTCCGGAGATAAACAGCATATTTCCACTTAAAACCGCCTGATTGTAAGGTCCTATCGGTGCCGGTGCGTTTTCAGTTTTGATAATTTTTTTCATCATAATATATATTGATTATTTTATACTACTCACTATTCGGAATTACAATTACAACCTTCTATCCCTGTCCCTTCGTTTTTCGTATTTAATATCACTCAAAATAGAAGATTTAATGCCTATAAAGAAATTCCAGGATTTTCTCTGGCTAAATGGAACCCAGCTGAAATTGAGCCTCCAGCTTTCCAGGTCCCTTGCAAAACGCAATTGAGTAAAAGTAAATCCTCTCTCCCTAATATCAAAACCCGATGAAGCTCCAATAGACCATTTAGGAGAAAGCTCAACATTTCCGGAGAACATTAGAGAATGGGATGTGATTTCATTCTGTCTGGCATTATTACTATAGGTCATCGTGTAATTTAACCGTAAATCCCACGGGATTTCATATTTATACCATTCACTATTAACTTCCCTTTCTTCTCCATCCTCAAAAGGGTCCTCGTCGTCTTCATAAAAGCTTCCGTCAAGATTGGTTCCTTTCCCAAATAGATCATCGGGTCTGCCACCGT
Organism: Autumnicola patrickiae; assembly: GCF_031846525.1. Lineage (NCBI taxonomy): Bacteria > Pseudomonadati > Bacteroidota > Flavobacteriia > Flavobacteriales > Flavobacteriaceae > Autumnicola > Autumnicola patrickiae. The sequence continues at coordinate 141,127 of NZ_JAVRHM010000010.1, read as the reverse complement.
TTCTGTATGTTTCATTTTCAGATTCGTCTTTATTCTCGGTATCTTTAGAAAAATCCTTACTGGAAAAAGCATAACCAAAACTAACGTTCGCATTGGTAAACCGGAAAAGGCTTCCTCCATTATTAATGTTAAGCCGGTCTATTTTACGATTATTATTATCCAATGCATAAATATCCATTTGAGCGGCCAAGTTTACAGTTAGCTTATTTTCAATGATCGGAATTCCTCCCCTTAAAGCAATAGGGGATAGGCGTAAAGAATCCCCTGCCAGGTTATAAGAGGTGCCAATACTAAAATTATTTAAAAGCGTTACTTTCTTTGGCTCTGTAGCTGTACTATCTTTGTCCCTTACTTTTGCTTCCAGGGAATTACTAAGGCTCAAGCCTATAGAACTTGAAAAATTTCTTCCCGGAGCCCCATACAAAGTACCGTCAAACCGGGAATAATCAATTAGATTTATTTGATCTGGATCTGCAGGATTAATTTCTTCAAACTGGTCGTAATATTGATCAAAAGCAGGATTAATATTATAGCTTATATTGGGACGCATCACGTGCCGGATTGCCTGGATTTTTTTATCGCTCCCAAAGTTCACCAGTCCATAAAGGGTTGTACCTACGTTTGCGTTAAAATTATAGGTGCTGAATCTATCAAACCCGTTTATTGTGTCCCTTACAACGTCATTGGTTTCTTCATCATAAGAACGCTCATAAGTTTCAAAAACCCAGTTCTCTTCAAAACTGGCTCCGGTACTTACGCTCAGGTAATTAAATAATTTAAAATTTGTGTTGATAGGAATCTGGTGTTGTGCACCATAGATAGCTTCATCAAACATCTTCGGTGTAAAAAAAATGGAATCATAAGTGCTAATCCTGTTTTCTGCCCTTAAATTATATTGAAAATTTATATTTTCTATAATACCTTTTTTTGCTCCAACTTTTGGTTCAAAAGGATAAATCCTGGTCATACTTGCATTAAGGGTGGGAAGTGTTAAATTAACAATTCCGGTATTTGTATTTTGAGAATGCCTGGCTGCGAGGCTCAAATTTACCTGAGGCTCCCCTTCAAAAGTTTTAGAATAGGAAACAGAAGAGTTTAAGGTATTGTTTAAGAAGTTACCCGTATTCTGTTGATTTACAGATTCACGGTAATAATCACTACTCCCAAGGTTTACTGAAGCACTAAATCTTGAAGAAGGATTGGATTTAGCATCCTGACTGTGAGACCAGCGAATATTGTAATTAGAACCTTCAGCAAAATCAGGAAATCCCCGTTCACTTTCCAGTAGCTTTTCATATCTGAAACTAAAATTTCCCCGAAACTTGTAACGCTGGTTATAATTAGATTCCAAATTCATTGCATAGCTGCCATTAGTATAATAATCGCCAATAGCCAAAAGATCTACATAATCACTAATTGCGAAATAGTAACCACCATTTTGTAGAAAGTATCCACGATTATTACTATCCCCAAAAGACGGTATTATAAACCCGGAAGTTTCCTCTTCAGTCATAGGAAAGTATCCAAAAGGCAATCCCAGAGGCGTAGGCACGTCTGCTATGTACATATTTACCAGTCCTGATACAATTTTCTTGTCGGGTACGAATTTTATGCGTCGGGCGTAAAAGTAATAATCGGGATTATCCACATCTTCAGAAGTTGTGAAACGGACATTTTGCATAAAATAAACGGAATCATTCTCTCTCTTGGTGACTTCCCCTCTTACATTAAAATTGGCTTCCTGTGTTCTGGAATTATAGATTAGAGCCCTTTCTGTATCAAAATTAAACCGGATAGAATCTGGCTCAACGGTTTTCTGCGCTTGTTGAAATACTGGTTTTTGAGTATAATCACCCAGTGAATCTGGAATACCAAAAGCATAAACCTCATTTTTGTTATTATCAATAACAATTAACCCTGCATTTAAAATTATATCGCCGTATGTAACCTGTGCATTGTTATAAAGGTACATTCGGTTTTCTTTTTGGCTCAGTCTTATGTAGTCTGTAGCTTTATAATCAACACGATCAGAAAGAAGGTTGTTGCCCTGTGGCTGCGGAATAGAGTCTGCAATTATACTATCCTGCAGTTTTATTGTTTGTGCTAATGGAATACCTTCACCTACAGAGACGAGTGTATCCCGTTCAGCTTCTATTCTGATTCCGCTGGTTGTATCTATTTCCTGAGCCGTTGTTAATGAAGGGGATAACAGTATGAAAATACAGCAAAAAAGTATATAAGGTATATTTGTTTGCAATGCTTTAAGTACTATTTTTGTAAAGAGTGGCTTGCTTTTTGCGAATTCAAAATTACATATATTTTTCCACCTGAGTTTTGTGAGCAAGTGAAAAATAGCAATAAAATATTCACCCCAATTTTAGCGTTACTTTATTTATGAAGATGAGCCAGATTAAATTTTTCATATTATTCCTTTTTGTAACATTTTCCGTAAATCAATTCTATGCCAATGAGGTGCCGGAAAGAGATCGCTTTGTTGTCGTTCTTGATGCCGGCCATGGAGGAAAAGATCCCGGCAATATGGGTAACGGTTATAAAGAAAAAGATATTGCCTTAAGTATTATTCTTAAAGTTGGTAAGCAACTGGAAAGTGAGGGAGTAGAGGTTATTTACACCCGTAAAACCGATATATTTATTCCGCTTAAAGAGAGAACTCAAATTGCTAATGAAGCCAAGGCAGATCTTTTTGTCTCTGTTCATTGCAACGCCCATAGTTCACAGGCCAGCGGGACCGAAACTTTTGTTTTGGGTTTAAGGAGAAGTAATGACAACCTCGAGATCGCCAAAAGGGAAAACTCTGTAATCTATCTTGAAGATGATTATGAGGTTACTTACAATGGTTTTGATCCAAATTCCCCTGAATCTTTTATTGGTTTAGCATTAATGCAGGAAGAATACCTAAATCAGAGTATTCTTCTGGCAGATTTTATTCAGAAAAAGTTTACTAACGAACTTAGTAGAAAAAACCGTGGCGTGAAGCAGGATGTTTTTCTTGTTCTCCGTGAGGCGGTTATGCCAAGTGTACTTATAGAAACAGGTTTTCTTACAAATAATCAGGAAGGTGCTTTTCTTAACAGCGGAAATGGGCAGAATAAAATGGCAGCTGCAATTTCACAAGCAATAATCAATTATAGCCAGAATATAAACCTGTCTTCTTTGGAAAGTATTTCAGAGACCCGTGGCAATATAGAAGCCACTCCTGTGGCTTCAACTATATATGATGGGATAACTTTTAAAGTTCAACTTGCTGCCGGCTCTAAAAAAGTAGAGACAAAACCTTATAATTTTAGAGGTCTTGAAAACGTTTCCCGAGAAAAAGAAGGGAAACTCTACAAATATTATCTGGGAGAAACCTCAGACTATCTTAAAATTCAGGAAACACACCAGAATGCTATAAAAAGTGGATACACTTCCAGTTATATAGTTGCTTTTAAAGAAGGCAGGAAGATTACAGTTAATGAGGCGTTAAAATCTAAGGTTAATTAGAGCTACTCTTCCATTTTATTTCTAAATTTGTTCGTATTCTAAAAAATTAGCTTTTGAAGTATTCTAAAGAGGTGAAGACCGGCATATTGGCTGTTATTGCAATACTTGTTCTTATTTTTGGTTATAGTTTCCTGAAAGGAAAAAATCTTCTTGATTCTAGCAGAATCTTTCATGCTGTGTATGATGATGTTGAAGGTTTATCTCCTTCTTCTGCCGTGACAATTAATGGTCTCAAAGTGGGACAGGTAACAAAAATAGATTTCCTGAACGAAACTGGTTTACTGGTAGTATCATTTACTGTCGATAATAAATTTCCTTTTTCAGAAAATAGTGTAGCCCAGATTTATGGAGGTAATATTATAGGAGGGAAATCTCTTGCTATTGTTCCAAATTATGAAAAGGGGAACCTGGCAAAATCTGGTGATACGCTTCAGGGAGATAGCGAAGAAGGTTTAATGGAACTGGTAAACGACAGGCTAACCCCACTTCAAACCAAAGTGGAGAATACCATTGTAAGTGCAGACTCTTTACTTACAGCTCTCAATGTCATCCTTAACGATACCACCAGAAACAATATTAGAACTACTTTTAGGGATATAGGTGAAACAGCGAGATCTATTAGGGGAACAGCTGAAACTCTTGAAGGTATTGTAGAAGGTAATTCCGGTAAACTGGACAGGACTTTTACAAACCTGGATGAAATGTCCGGAAATTTCAACAAATTTTCAGATTCTATTTCTCAAATTGATGTAGCTCAAATGTCCCGAGACATAGAAGATATTATAGCCAATTTTGAAGAAGTTTCTAATAAAATCAATAGTGAAGAAGGAACAGCAGGGAAACTGCTAAACAATGATGATGTTTATAATAATCTGGAGCGTGCTACGGAACAATTGGAGGAGCTTCTTCAGGATGTAAAACTTAACCCTAAACGTTACGTTCATTTCTCTATATTTGGAAAAAGATCTAAAGGATATACAGAACCCGAGGATTCTCTAAGATAATCTAAAACCAAATGGATTTTATTCCCCAAATCTTGTTTACTATTGCCCTTGTGGCAGGTATTGCCTTTTTTGTAAAAAACATACTACTCATATACCGGAATATTAACCTCGGTAGAAAAATAGATCGTAAAGACAATCCTGGCGAACGTTTTGCAAAGATGGCCCGGATAGCTTTTGGACAAAGTAAAATGGTTCGCCGGCCTGTTTCTGGAATTCTGCATGTTATTGTCTACTTAGGATTTATTATAATTAACATCGAAGTTCTGGAAATCATTATTGATGGTATTTTCGGTACCCACAGGGTTTTATTTGCCATGGGGGATTTATATGGAATTTTAATTGCAGCTTTTGAAATCCTGGCATTTCTTGTACTGTTAGGAGTGATAATTTTCTGGACAAGAAGAAATATTTCTAATATTTACAGGTTTCTTGGCCGTGAATTAAAAGGCTGGCCAAAAAATGACGCTAATTATATTCTCTATTTTGAGATGATTCTAATGGCTTTATTTCTAACCATGAATGCTGCAGATCACCAGCTGCAAATAAATGAGGTGGAACCTTATTATAATGAAGCCGGCCTAATGGGGAGTTTTCCTATAAGCCAGTTTTTACTTCCGATATTTGATGGAATGAGCTCTTCCACGTTAGTTATAATTGAGCGTGCTGCCTGGTGGTTACATATTCTCGGAATATTATTTTTCCTGAACTATCTATACTATTCAAAGCACCTTCATATCCTACTGGCATTCCCGAATGTCTATTTTTCCAAATTACAACCTAAAGGAGAATTTGACAATTTACAATCGGTTACAGATGAAGTGAAATTAATGATGGATCCGGATGCTGATCCTTTTGCCGCACCGGCCGAAGGCGATGGTACTGCAGAACCTGAAAAATTTGGAGCTTCAGATGTCATGGATCTAAACAGGGTCCAACTTTTAAACGCTTATACTTGTACGGAGTGTGGAAGATGTACTTCAGAATGTCCGGCGAATAAAACCGGAAAAAAACTTTCTCCAAGAAAAATCATGATGGATACTCGTGACAGGTTAGAAGAGGTAGGAGAGAACATCAACAAAAATGGCAGTTTTCAGGAGGATGGCAAGCAATTGCTGGATGACTATATTTTAAGAGAAGAATTATGGGCATGTACAACCTGTAATGCCTGTGTAGAAGCTTGTCCTGTGGGAATAGATCCGCTTTCCATTATAATGGACATGAGAAGATACCTTGTAATGGAACAGAGTGCGGCCCCAAATGAACTGGCGGTTTCTTTGACGAATATTGAAAATAATGGTGCTCCATGGCCATATAACCAAATGGATAGACTTAATTGGGCAAAAGAGAACAATTAAACTGAATCTTACTCATAAATAATTTAAGATAAAAGCAATGGCAGAAACATTAAAAGTTCCAACAATGGCCGAATACATGGCAGAAGGTAAAAAACCTGAAGTTTTATTTTGGGTCGGCTGTTCGGGTAGCTTTGATGATCGTGCAAAAAAAATAACGAAAGCTTTTGTAAAGCTTTTAACTAAAGCAGGTGTGGGTTTTGCAGTTTTGGGTACAGAAGAAAGTTGTACCGGCGATCCTGCTAAACGTGCAGGAAATGAATTTCTTTTCCAAATGCAGGCCGTTACTAATATAGAAGTGCTCAACGGTTATGAAATAGAGAAAGTGGTAACCGCTTGTCCGCATTGTTTTAATACCATAAAAAATGAATATCCTGCCCTTGGTGGAAATTACGAAGTAATGCACCACACGCAATTCCTTAAATCCCTGCTAAACGAAGGCCGGCTCAAGGTTGAAGGTGGGAAATTTAAGGGAAAGAGGATAACTTTTCACGATCCATGTTACCTTGGCCGCGGGAACGGAGAATACGAAGCTCCCCGCGATCTTCTAAGGAAACTTGAAGTGGAGCTTGTGGAAATGCGTATGTGCAAACGTAACGGACTTTGTTGCGGTGCGGGTGGCGCACAAATGTTTAAAGAGCCGGAGCCGGGAACCAAAGATGTAAATATTGAGCGAACAGAGCAAGCGATGGAAGTAAAACCTGAAGTTATCGCAGCGGGATGCCCTTTTTGCAATACGATGATGACAGATGGTGTTAAGAGTAAAGACAAGGAAGACAGTATCGCTGTAATGGATATTGCCGAAATGATTGCAGATGCCCAGGATCTGTAAATAGCCAAAATTGACTACTGATTTTATTCAGCTGAAGGTTTAGGATATTGTTCCTTAAAATTTCAATTCTAAGCATCTCTCCGTTATTATACTTTATAATAATCCGGTTTTTAGTATAACTACAAGGTCGAAAATTGTCATTTTTTAGGCTTGACCTTATCTACAATACCAGAATTCCTTTCTGGTGTTCAAAAAAAATAGTATCAGAGCTTTTTAGTGGCTAAACTGAAGTTATAGAGGTAGAAAAGCACATATTACTCATCAGATAGTATGTACTACGGTCTGTTTTTTAAGCTGAAGATCCTGATAAGGTTCTTAATTTTAATGCATTGCGAAAATTGTCAAATTTCGACCCTCACCCAAAAGAAGTCTGATGATATTTCAAAAGTTAAATTGCGGTACTATATTTGAAGGCACAGCAATATAAAGTAGTTTTGTATAACTTTATTTAAGATAAAAAATGTTAGTACCCTTTAATACTTTACCCGAAAGTTCCCGCGTGTGGATTTATCAATCCAACAGATCTTTTACAGAAGAAGAACTTCAGGAAATCACTGAAAAACTTGAGCTTTTTGTTCAGAGATGGACTGCACATGGAGCCGAGTTAAAAGCTGGTTTCGAGATTAAGTACAAGCGCTTTATTATAATTGCTCTGGACCAGGAAATTAATTCAGCTTCAGGATGTTCCATAGATGCTTCAGTTCATTTCATTCAGCAATTGGAAAAAGAATATGATGTTGATCTTCTGGACAAAATGAATGTTTCCTATAAACAGGGGGATTTTGTAGCCTATAAAAACCTTATAGATTTCAGAAAAATGGCTAAAGAGAAAGCTGTTTCTCCAAAAACCATTGTTTTTAATAATCTTGTAAATACTAAAGCCGAATATCTTTCAGATTGGGAAGTTCCAGCATCTGAGAGCTGGCATAACCGCTTTTTGAATTAATGAAGTTGAAGGTAGCCCCAAAGTTTTCAGTACTAATTACACTTTTCTTCTTTCTCACTACTAATCTATTTTCTCAACAAAGGAATCCGCTGATTAGTGACGACTTTCCTGCTCAAAAAGAGTGGGTGGACAGCGTTTATAATGCGATGACCCTGGAGGAAAAGATTGGACAGCTTTTTATGGTGGATGTTTTTTCCAATGCACCGGAATCGAAAACAGATGAGATCAAAAAGCTCGTGGAAGAACATCATATTGGTGGGATTATTTTTTCTAAAGGTGGGCCTTTAAGACAGGCTAAACTCACCAATGAATTTCAGGAAGCCTCAAAAATTCCTTTAATGATAGGAATGGATGCAGAATGGGGGCTGGCCATGCGGCTCGATTCCACTTTTTCGCTGCCATGGAATATGGCCCTGGGAGCGATTAGAGATACTCTATTAATTGAAGAAGCAGGTGCTGCTATTTCCAGGCACTCCAAGCGCCTGGGTGTACATATTAATTTTGCGCCGGTTGTAGATATTAATACCAATGCCGAAAACCCAATTATCGGCAACAGGTCTTTTGGCGAGGAAAAAGAGAACGTTACCCAAAAATCCCTCGCCTTTATTAGAGGAATGCACCGTGAAGGAATTCTTTCCAGTGCCAAACATTTTCCCGGTCACGGAGACACAGATTCCGATTCCCATAAGACCTTACCTACCATTTCATTTTCCAGGAAAAGGATAGAGAATATTGAGTTATATCCTTATAGAAAGCTAATAGAAGCAGGGCTTTCCAGCGTGATGGTGGCGCATTTAAATGTGCCTTCGTTAGAAGAGCAAACAGGAACACCTTCTTCCTTAAGTAAAACTGTGGTTACCGATCTTCTAAAGAAGGAACTTGGTTTTAACGGACTCATTTTTACTGATGCCCTAAACATGAAAGGGGCTTCTAATTTCAGCAATCCGGGAGATATAGATCTTGCCGCCTTTCTTGCTGGAAATGACGTTTTGCTAATTTCTGAAGACGTGCCAAAAGGGATACAGAAAATTGCTGAAGCTTATAATAATGGAGCCATAAGTGAGCAGCGTTTAAGCCATTCAGTAAAGAAAATATTATTTGCAAAATATAAGGTAGGGCTTAATAATTATACTCCTGTAAATACCACCTATCTCATTTCAGAATTACACAGCGTTCGTGATGATGCGCTTTTTGAAAAACTAACAGAAAGTTCTATTACTGTATTAAAAAACAACACAGGACTTTTGCCTTTTAAAAAACTGGCAGACAAAAAGTTTGCGTATGTAAATTTTGGAGATGGGGACGGTAGCGCTTTTCTAACCCAGCTAAGGAAATATACAAAAGTAGATTGGGTGACTGGTATTACTCTAGAGAGTTTGCTGGATAGATTAAAGGATTACGATCGCGTTATTGTTGGCTTTCATAAACCAGATCATAATCCCTGGACCTCTTACAAGTTTTCTCAAAATGAATTGCGGTGGATTTATGAAATTGCCAGAAATAACACTACTGTTTTAAATGTTTTTACCAGTCCATATTCTTTGCTGAATATCCCAACTTTCACAGATTTGGAAGGAGTGGTTGTGGGTTATCAGAATAATGAGATTGCACAACAAAAAGTTGCACAAGTACTGTTTGGAGCTATAAAAGCAAGTGGTAAACTACCGGTAAGCATTGGCAACGAATTTCCTGAAGGTTCTGGCCTTAGAAGCAAAGAGTTTAACCGGCTTAGTTATGGTATCCCCGAAACTGTAGGGGTTAATTCATATAAACTAAGAAAGATTGATTCTATTATCTCTGAAGCTATTGAAAAAAAAATGACTCCCGGTGCACAAATTCTTATAGCACGTAAAGGTAAGGTTATCTACAACCGCAATTTTGGATATCAGACGTATGATGAAGAACTTCCCGTAACTGACACTACGGTTTACGACCTCGCTTCCCTTACAAAAATATTGGCGACTTTACCACTGGTTATGGAACAGGAAGAAAAAGGAATTGTCAACTTTGACACAACACTGGGAGAAATGCTAACCGTTTTTCAGAATTCCAATAAGGAAGATATAAGGTTGCAGGATATGCTTATGCATTACGCCCGGCTAAAGGTGTGGATTCCGTTTTATATCTCCACGCTCGATAAGACTACTCGAAAACCTTCAGATGTATTCTATAGTAAAGTTCCTTCCGAAGCATTTAATACTCATGTCGCTAAAGATTTGTATATACGTAACGATGCACAGGATACGATTTTAAGTGTGATAAGGGACAGTGATCTGGAAAAGAGGAAAGAGTATAAATACAGCGATTTGCCTTTCTACATTCTTAAATATTATCTTGAAGCTTATTATGGCACTACATTAAACAGTCTTACCCAGGAGAAATTTTACAGGCCTTTGGGAGCCAATTTTACGGGTTATCTTCCTGTAACACGTTTTGGTCTGGACCAGATAGCGCCTACAGAAGATGATAAATTGTGGAGAGCTCAGAAAATACATGGTTACGTCCATGATCAGGGAGCAGCCATGCAGGGGGGAATTGGTGGTCATGCCGGTTTATTCAGCAATGCAAATGATGTTGCTAAAATCATGCAAATGTATATGAATGGCGGTAGTTATGGTGGGGAAAAATTCTTTGAACCTGAAACTATCTCTAAATTTAATACCTGCTATTATTGCGAACAGGATGTAAGAAGGGGTGTAGGCTTCGACAAACCACAACTTGGAAGTGCCGGCCCCACCTGTGGTTGTGTATCCTTGACCAGTTTTGGACATAGCGGTTTTACAGGAACTTTAGCATGGGCAGACCCCGAGGAAGAAATTATATATGTATTTTTGTCCAATCGAACCTATCCAGATTCCAATAACCGGAAACTTATAAGAGCGGACATCAGGTCGAAAATACAGGAAGTGATATACGAAGCTATAGATTATTAGTTAAGTAATATCTATTGCGAAAACTGGCTTTTAAGGAGCCCTTTATGAAAGAAAATTAATGAAAATTGCTATTGTTTGTTATCCTACTTTTGGTGGGAGTGGCGTTGTTGCCACAGAGTTGGGACTTGCACTTTCCAGGAGAGGGCATGAAATTCACTTTATTACCTACAAACAACCCGTCAGGCTGGATCAGCTATCCAGCAATGTGAGATTTCATGAGGTACATGTACCGGAATATCCTTTATTTCATTATCAGCCTTATGAGCTGGCACTAAGTAGTAAGCTCGTGAATATGGTTAAACTTCACGAGATTGAACTTTTGCATGTACATTATGCTATTCCGCATGCTTATGCCGGTTATATGGCCAAGAAAATGCTGGAAGAGGAAGGGATCTTTATTCCCATGGTCACCACCCTTCATGGAACAGATATTACCTTGGTAGGAAAGCATCCTTTTTACAAACCTGCTGTAAAATTTAGTATTAATAATAGCGATGTAGTCACTTCTGTTTCCCAGAGTCTTAAAGAAGATACGCTGAAATCTTTTGAGATTTCAAAAGAAATAGAAGTCGTTCCCAACTTTATAGATGTTACAAAATATAAGCGAAAATCTTTTACCGATTGTCAGCGTGAAATGATGGCTTTGGAAGATGAAAAAATCGTTACCCACATTAGTAACTTCAGAAAAGTGAAGCGAATAGATGATGTAATTAAAATTTTCTTTGAAATTCAGAAGAAGGTAAAATCCAGACTAATGATGGTCGGCGAAGGCCCGGAAAAAGAAATGGCAGAAGACTTGGTGAAAGAACTGGGCATTCTGGACAAAGTGATGTTTCTAGGAGAAAGCCATGAGATAGATAAAATCCTTTGCTTTTCAGATTTGTTCCTGCTTCCTTCAGAAAAAGAAAGTTTTGGACTTGCTGCTTTAGAAGCTATGGTTAACAGCGTACCTGTGATTTCCACAAATACCGGCGGCTTACCTGAAGTTAATATAGACGGAGTAACTGGTTTTCTTAATGATGTGGGAGATATAGAAAAAATGTCAGAAAATGCTATTTCCCTGCTTTCAGATGAAAAAAAGTTAGATCAGTTTAAAGCAAATGCACGCAAGGAATCACAGAAATTTGATATCCAAAAAGTAGTTCCCCAGTATGAGGCTCTTTATCAAAACCTCTTAGAAAAAGCTAAAATATCTTCCTGAAGAAAGAATAATTCCATAAAAAAGTTTTGCGTTTTCATAAGTAGCTAAAATAATAAGGCATAAAAAAAGTGGGAAATTTAATTCCCACTTTTTTATTATCATCAACAGATGTATTATTTAGAACTGGTATCTTATACCCAGTGCAATGTCTGGTGAAAATCCATCTACCACATCATAATCGTTAAAACCTATTTCAGGACGTAAATCCAGGGAAAGGAGTAGTGGTATGTCAAAATTATATTCGATACCAAGGTTTCCGGCTACTAAAAGAAAAGCACCGTCGTTATAATCGCCATCTCTCTTATCGTTAACACTTCCTACACCTGCACCCGCACCTGCATACCAGTTAAAACCTCCATCAAGGTTCCATACCCATTGATATAATCCTACAAGTTTAAAAGCATCAAAGCTGTTGTCATTCCTCCAGCCAAGATCAAATTCCAAACGATTGTTAGCACCTGCTGCTTTTTGATAAGAAACTTCAGCTCCATAACCACTTCCTCCACCAAGACGAAGACCTATGGCATTGTCTGCAATTTCCTGAGCTTTAACTCCTGTAAATGCTGCACCCATTGTAAGTGCTGCCAGTAAGATGAACTTTTTCATATTATCCTGTGTTTTTCTATTTAAAGAAGCAAATGTAATCGTTAGGATAAAGCGAAAACACCTACATTCCCCAATCTATTGTTAATTTTCTTTAATGCTCTGTTAAGTCATTTTCATGAAAAAACGTATTTTAGCTTCTTTTATTATGAAAGAAAAGTTAATTGATTTATCTAAAAATTTAGAAGGACAATTGTATCATGATGATTTGTGGCGTTCGATATATGCTACAGATGCATCTGTGTACAGAGAAGTCCCACTGGCAGTGTGTTATCCTAAAAATGAGGAAGACTTAAAACTGCTTATAAAATTTGCTACAGAAAATCATACCTCCCTTATCCCCAGGACCGCAGGAACATCGCTTGCAGGGCAATGTGTAGGAACAGGCATTGTTGTAGATGTTTCTAAGCATTTTACCACTATTTATGAAATAAATACCGAAGAAAGGACAGTCCGACTCCAGCCGGGTGTAATTAGGGATGACCTAAACCGAATATTAAAAGAGCACGGATTGTTTTTTGGCCCCAACACTTCTACATCTAATCGCTGTATGATAGGAGGGATGGTAGGAAATAATTCAAGCGGCACCACCTCCATCAAATTTGGGACAACAAGAGAGAAAGTTGTTTCCTTAAAAACAATTTTAAGTGATGGGAGTGAAGCGGAATTTGGTGCTCTTTCAAAAGAGGAGTACGCGCAAAAACTTCAGCTTGAAAATCTTGAAGGTAAAATTTACAGGGAAATAGAAGCAAAATTATCTTCGGAAGAAAATAAGAAGGAAATAAAAGAAAAATTTCCGCCACAGGAAATGCACCGTCGCAATACAGGATATGCAATAGATGATCTCGTATATTCTGAAGTTTTCGACAAGGCATCAAAGAAAAAGTTTGACTTCTGCAACTTACTTTCGGGAAGTGAAGGAACTTTAGCTTTTACCACAGAAATTACTTTGCAACTGGACCGGTTACCACCGCCTAAATCATCCATGGTTGCAGCCCACTATACCTCTATAGAAGCGTGTTTGCAAGCTGTTGTGCCGGCAATGAGGCATCCGCTCTTTACCTGTGAAATGATGGATAAAACCATCCTCGATTGTACGAAACAAAACCTCAAATATAAAGAGAACCGTTTTTTTATTCAGGGTGATCCTGAAGCAATTTTAATGCTGGAGTTAAGAGCAAATAGCCAGGAAGAGCTTCAGAAACAAACTCAGGAGCTTATGGAAACTCTGGACAGCTCCGGTTTGGGATATGCTTTTCCTGTGCTAATGGACGAGCAGATAGGACTGGCGCTGGAATTAAGAAAAGCTGGACTGGGATTGCTTGGCAATATTGTGGGGGATAGCAAAGCTGTAGCCTGTATTGAAGATACTGCAGTGGCCCTGCCTTACCTGTCAGATTACATCCTTGAGTTTAGCCAGGTAATGAAAAAGTATGGACAGGATGCTGTTTATTATGCACATGCCGGGGCAGGAGAACTGCATTTAAGACCAATTTTGAACATTAAGAAATCTGAAGATGTAAAACTCTTTAGAAGCATTACTGAAGATGTGGCGAAACTGGTAAAAAAATACAATGGATCCATGAGCGGCGAGCATGGGGATGGAAGGGTGCGAGCTGAGTTTATTGAGTACATGATTGGTTCTAAAAATTACCAGATCCTGAAAGATGTAAAGTCGGTTTTTGACCCACAGAATATCTTTAATCCGGGAAAAATAATTGATGCACCACCCATGGACACGTCCTTTCGTTACGTAGTAGACAGAAAGGAGCCAGAAGTAGAAACTTTAATGGATTTCTCTGAATCTGAAGGAATTCTCAGGATGGCAGAAAAATGTAACGGAAGCGGGGATTGCAGAAAATCTTCAGAATCTGGAGGAACAATGTGCCCGAGTTATCGCGCTACAAAAAACGAAAAAGATACCACCCGGGCCAGAGCCAACGGTCTGAGGGAATTCTTAACTAATTCTGATAAGAAAAATAAATTTGATCATTCTGAGCTCAAAGAAGTCTTTGATCTTTGTATAAGCTGTAAAGGGTGTAAAAGCGAGTGTCCTTCCAGCGTAGATGTTGCCGCATTAAAAGCTGAATTTTTGTATCAGTACCAGAAAGCAAATGGTTTTACAACAAGAAACAAAATGTTTGTAAACAATGGCAGGATGAATAAATTAGGATCCAGGATTCCTGGAATTACAAACTTCTTCTTCAAAAATACTTTGACTTCAGGAATAGCAAAAAAATCTTTTGGTATTGCAAAAGAGCGGAGTTTGCCAAATCTTTCGAGACAAACTGTTTCAGACTACTATAGACAAAATAAAGAACGTTTACGGGTGGAAAATCCTTTAAAAACGGTTTATCTTTTTAACGATGAGTTTACCAATTATCTAGATGCAGAGATAGGTATTGATGCTTTAGAATTGTTGAGTAGATTAAAATATCAGGTTGAAATTAAGGAACACGAAGAAAGCGGTCGCAGCCATTTGTCTAAAGGCTTTCTTGATGAAGCTAAAGTCTTGGCAAACAAAAACATTGAGATATTTAAAAAAATAATTTCTGAAGAAACACCCCTTATAGGAATAGAACCTTCGGCAATACTTAGCTTTAGGGATGAGTATCTGCGGCTGGCGAATAATAAAAACGCCGCTGAAAAATTAGCTACTAATTGCCTGCTGATAGAAGAATTTATAAAAAAGGAAATTGCTTTGGGAAATATAAATGCCAATTCTTTTACTTCAGAAGAAAAAACGATTAAAATACATGGCCATTGCCACCAAAAGGCTCTTTCCAACACCTCAAATACTTTTACAGTTTTAAATCTTCCGGTTAATTACAATGTAACCATTATTCCCTCGGGATGTTGCGGAATGGCAGGTTCTTTTGGATATGAAGAAGAGCATTACGAGATAAGTATGAATATTGGGGAGCAAACCTTATTCCCGGCAGTAAGAAAATCATCAAAAGAAACAATAATTGCAGCCAATGGGACAAGTTGCAGGCACCAAATAAAAGATGGCACACAAAGAAGTGCCAGGCATCCTGTGAGTATTTTAAGAGAGGCAGTTTTATAGAATTAAACTTTGGTTGTACATGATTTTAAAATTAGCACTACCTTGCCTGACTTTTTGAAATAATTACTTTTGAATTTAGGATTTATACATTAATAAGGTTATATTTTATAGCATCGGAAATCTTAAAAAGGCCTGAAACCAGCCGGAAGGATGCTCAAATTTTATTTTTGAAATAGTTCTCACTAAACAACCAAAAAAATGGCGAAAATTTTAATAGTAGATGACGATGCATCAATAGGTCACATGATTAAGGATATCCTGGAATTTAAGGATCATGAAGTTACCCTTTCTCAGAAGCCTTTGGAGACTAAAGAAAATATTGTGAAAAATAAGATTGAACTGGTACTTCTGGATAAATTAATATCCGGTGTGGATGGAACAGAGGTTTGTTCAAACTTAAAGAAAGACGAGGAAGTTTCCGAAGTTCCGGTAATCATGATGTCTGCCCTGCACAATGCGGCAGAAATTTGTAAGGAAGCCGGTGCTGTGGACTTTATTTCCAAGCCATTTGATATGGAAATGCTCCTTTCCAGAATCGACCATGTTTTGCAGGCAAAAGAAGAAAATAAACTCTAGTATTTAATTTTTCCTTTTTCTGCTATCTTCCTGACCTGGAATAGATATGGTTATGGCAGTTAAAGGAAAAATTTTACTTTCAATTTCTTTTTGCTCTTGCAAGTTTTTATATTGAAAAAGTTCCCAACGTTTGTTGTTGTATTCCAGCGCAGTTAAATTCTCAATCCAGTCTCCGGAATTTAAATATAAACACGTGCCATTATCATTGGTCTTCCTGATAATCTTTGGCTGATGGATATGTCCGCAAATAACATATTTATAACCACTTTCAATGGCCAGGTCGGCGGCGGTTTTTTCGAAGTCGTGTACAGCCTTTACTGCGGCTTTTACGCTGTCCTTTATCTTTCTGGAAAGTGAGTACTTTTTTTTGCCAATTTTCACCAGGTACCAGTTAAGAAACCTGTTGAATAAAATAAGTATATCATAACCCCATCCTCCAAGTTTTGCAATCCATTTGGCGTTTTGAATGGAAACATCAAAAACATCACCATGAAAGAACCAGGCTACTTTCCCATCCAAATCAAGCACCAGTTTGTCTACAATACTAAATGCTCCTAACTTGATGTCGCTAAATTTTCGAAGCATTTCATCATGATTTCCAGTGATGTAGATAACTTCAGTGCCGCGGGTACTTAAATCGATAATCTTTTTAACTACTTCCATGTGAGCTTTTGGAAAATACCTTTTCCGGAATTGCCAGATATCTATAATATCTCCATTTAGAATTAATTTTTCAGGCTGAATGCTGTCAAGATAAGCACAGAGTTCTTTTGCGTGACATCCAAAGGTACCAAGGTGCACATCAGAAATTACAACAACATCCAGCTTTCTCTTTTGTGCCAAATTTTTTTTAATTTATTACAAATAAAATTCAGTAATTATTGCTAGAAATGCTTTAGCCAAGAATTAAGAAAATCTTACCCGTACTTTAAAGATCGACTCTGTACATTACCAGTAGATTAATTGAATTTAGCCTTTCAAAAGTGGTGTTAAAAAATTACATTTGTTCAAAATCACAACTATGGCGGGGAATTCCTTCGGAAAATTATTCAGACTAACCACTTTTGGTGAGTCACACGGGCAGGCAATTGGAGGGGTTATAGATGGCTGTCCGGCGGGATTAAAATTAGATCTGGAAAAAATTCAAAATGAGCTGAACCGTCGTCGTCCGGGACAGTCGGCAATCGTTACACAGAGAAAAGAACCAGATACGGTAGAATTTCTTTCAGGTATTTTTGAAGAACAAACCACAGGAACTCCAATTGGTTTTATTATTAAAAATGCCAATCAGAAATCGAAAGATTATTCCCATATAAAAGATACTTACAGGCCTTCTCATGCAGATTATACGTATGATGAGAAATATGGAGTAAGGGATTATCGTGGCGGAGGGAGATCTTCTGCCCGTGAAACAGCTTGTAGGGTGGTCGCAGGTGCACTTGCAAAACAGATTTTGGCTGGAATTGAAATAACTGCCTATACAGCCTCTGTCGGGGAAATTGAACTTCAAAAGAGCCATAAAGAACTTGACTTTAATATAATTGAGACCAATCCGGTAAGATGTCCCGATACAGCAACTGCCGAGAAGATGGAGGCATACATTAAAGAAATACGGGCTGAAGGTGATACAGTGGGAGGAACTGTGCAATGCGTTATTAAAAATGTTCCTAAGGGTTTGGGTGAACCTGTCTTTGATAAATTACATGCCGAACTTGGAAAAGCCATGCTTTCCATAAACGCTGTAAAAGGATTTGAATATGGCAGCGGATTTGAAGGCACAAAGATGAAAGGGAGTCAGCACAACGATATTTTTAATAATGACGGTTCTACAAGAACAAACCTTAGCGGCGGTATACAGGGAGGAATTTCCAATGGAATGGATATCTATTTTAATGTAGCTTTTAAACCTGTCGCTACGATAATGCAAAATCAGGAGACGATTAATGCACAGGGAGAATCTGTGGAAATGCAGGGGAAAGGTAGACATGATCCCTGTGTGGTTCCCAGGGCTGTTCCTATTGTAGAGGCAATGGCAGCATTGGTTATTGCAGATTATATGCTTCAGAATAAAACATCTAAACTATAATTCAATTCTCCTGAAATAGATTATTATGAAGAAACTTGCACTGCATTGGCAGATATTATTGGGAATGGCTGCGGGTGTTGTCTTTGCATTAATATTAACCAATTTTAGCTGGGGAGCCGAATTTGTAAGCGACTGGATCAAACCTTTCGGAAACATTTTTATCAACGCCCTTAAGTTAATTGCAGTTCCACTTATCCTGGCTTCACTTATTAAAGGAATATCAGATTTAAAAGATATTTCGAAGCTATCCAAAATGGGTACCAGGACAATAGTCACCTATATTTTTACCACTGTAATTGCTGTTTCCATAGGTTTGGGAATGGTAAACCTTATACAGCCGGGAAATACAATTACTGAAGATACCCGTCAGGATTTGCTTACCAGTTATGAAGGCGATGCTTCGGGTATACAATTAAATGCCGAAAAACAAAAAGAAGCCGGACCTTTACAGGCCCTGGAAGACCTGGTGCCCAGCAATATATTTGCTGCTGCCGGGGATAATGCTAATATGTTACAGGTCATTTTCTTTGCAATTTTCTTTGCGATTGGACTCATTCTAATTCCTGAAAAAACAGCCAAACCTGTAAAGGATTTCTTCGATGGATTTAATGAGGTTATTCTTAAAATGATTGATCTTATCATGCTTGCCGCTCCTTACGGGGTTTTTGCTTTACTGGCAGCTCTTGTAGTCGAATCACCAAGTACAGATCTCTTTGCGGCACTGGCGATGTATGCTTTAACGGTTTTAATAGGACTAGCTTTAATGATTGGAGTTTATGTGCTGCTGGTTTGGATCTTCACAAAAAACACTCCTTCATTCTTTATTAACGGAATTGCGCCCGCTCAGCTTTTAGCTTTTTCGACCAGTTCCAGTGCGGCAACTTTACCGGTAACGATGGAAAGAGTAGAGGAGCATATGGGGGTGCACAGAGAAGTTACCAGCTTTGTTCTTCCAATAGGTGCAACTATTAATATGGACGGTACAAGTCTTTATCAGGCAGTTGCCGCAGTTTTTATCGCTCAGGCTTTTGGAATGGATCTCTCCTTAGGAGCACAATTAGGAATAATTGCCACGGCAACTTTGGCCTCTATAGGCTCTGCAGCAGTTCCCGGTGCAGGGATGGTGATGCTGGTTATTGTATTGGCCCAGGCAGGAATTCCTGAAGCAGGCCTTGCATTAATTTTTGCAGTAGACCGCCCTCTCGATATGTGCAGGACGATGGTTAATGTAACCGGTGACGCAGCTGTCTCTTTAATGGTCGCAAAATCTGTAGATAAAATGGGGGAGCCAAACGTAAAAAATTGGGATGATAATTATCCCGAAGAAGACAAAAAATAAATGTTTAAAATTAATTTTTGAATCTTCAATAATCCAGAAATTTAGCTTTTAATTCCGGAGTGGGGATCATGCAGCTTTCTTTTTTACCATACCATTTGTATCGGTTATTGGCTACAAAATCATAAATCAGATCACGAAATCCTTCAGGTAGAAGCAGAAAATTTTTTAGCAAAGAATAACCTCCGGAAAGTTCTCTGGAAATTTCCAGTGCAGCCGTCGATTTTCTGTAATAAGCTACTCCAGGCTCAATTAGCACCACCGAATCCAGCTCTTCCGGATCCAGACCTCTTTCTGCTATAAGTTTTTGTCCGAATTCACTCTGTAAAGACGCAAACCGGAAAACATCTTTTTTATCATGTTCAATAATAAATTTTACTGCACCGTCGCAAAGATTGCAAACACCGTCAAAAAGAACTATTTTTTTATTTTCTGGTAAAGAAGTCATTGATATATTTTTAAAAACGATCTGAATTCATTTTCTGTCGAACCTTTTTGGTCCGGGTCCGTATGTTTAGCCTTTTTCTAAAGGTACAACTTTCCTTTACAGATCATTACTTTTTCATGGCCTGCACCAGTTCCAGTTGGTCTATAGAAACCGAAGTCGTAAACATTCCATAATTCACTATTGCTTTCCCTTTCTCGATTTTGTCCAGAGTACCAACAGATTTGCTGTCTTCCAGCCTTACGCGATCCCCAATTCTAAGTGTCGCTTTCGGTTTATTGGCTTCTTTTTTGGCTACAGCTTTCTGTTTCTCTTTTTCTTCCTTTTTCTGCTTTCTTATCGGTTCAATTTTTTTAGCTACTTCCTGCTGAATTTTCTTTTCTTCAGCTTTCTTCGCTCTACGTTGTTTCGCTGATTCTTTTTTGCGCTTGGAATTTTCAATTTCCACAAGCTTCAGGAACTCACCAATAAGTTCCTTTTTCTTCTTATCAACAAAGTATTTTTCACTTATATCATTAATTTTTTGACCAATATAAATAAGACGCTGATTGGCATCAAAAAGTTCCTGATAGCTCTCCAGTTTCTGCTGAACGCGGGAATTTGTTTCTTCCAGTTTGTCCTTCTCCTTGGCGGCTTTTATTTCTTTATCCTTTAAAGAATCTGTGGTTTTCTGAAGATTAGACCTTTCCTTCTGAAGTTTAGCTATACTTTGATCAAACCTTATTTTCCCACGTTCAACTTTCTTTTTAGAACGATTAATTAAACTGAAGGGGATTCCGTTTTTCAGGGCAACTTCAAAGGTGAAAGAACTTCCTGCTTCTCCCACCCGTAGTTTAAACATTGGTTCCAGGCTCTGGGAATCAAACAACATATTGGCATTGCTCATATCTGGTAATTCTCCCGCCAGTTTCTTCAGGTTTGCATAATGCGTGGTAAGAATTCCGAAGGATTCTTTTTCATAAAAAACCTCGAGAAAAGTTTCTGCCAGGGCACCACCAAGTTCTGGATCACTTCCGGTACCGAATTCGTCGATAAGGAATAGCGTATTTTCGTCACACTTCCGAAGAAATTTTTTCATGTTCTTCAGTCGGTAACTGTACGTACTTAAATGATTTTCAATCGACTGATTATCTCCAATATCCGTTAGGATCTTATCGAAGAAAGACATTCTGCTGTATTCATGTACCGGAACAAGAATTCCGCTCTGCAGCATTAACTGAAGCAAACCAACTGTTTTCAGCGTGATACTTTTTCCGCCGGCATTAGGACCGGAAATGACGATTATCCTGTTATCCTTCGCCATCTCGATCGTCTGCGGATAAGTTTTCTTTCCGGTCCTTTTATTAGAGAGAAGCAACAATGGGTGATAAGCATCTTTTAACTGAATCTCCCGGTCCTCAGAAATCCTAGGGAGAATACCATTCATTTTGTCCGCATACTTTGCCTTGGCAGAAATTACATCGATCTCACTCAGTAATTCCTGGTAATCGATAAGCAGCTCCCGGTATGGCCGCACAAAATTTGTAAGTTCCTTTAAAATGCGGTTAATCTCTTCCTTTTCTTCGTACTGAAGATTATTGAGTTCCCTTGTATATTGAAAAGTTGATTCCGGCTGAATGTAAACGATACTTCCGGTTTTGGAATTTCCCATAATCCCGCCTTTTACCTTTCGTCGGTACATAGCTTTAACCGCAAGAACCCGCACGTTTTCAACAACACTTTCCTTAATTTCATCAAGATAACCATAGCCGTTATAAGTGGTAAGTGCAGAAGTAAAACTGGAATTGATCTTTCCTTTTACCGAATTCATGGACCGCCTGGTTTCCTGCAACAGGGGAGAGGCGTCGTCTTTTATCTCACCAAATTTATCGACTACTCTACCTATTCGCTCTATCAATTCAGTGGTATATTCTACTTCTGAAGTGGTTTGATACAACGAAGGATAAACTTCCCTGAATTTTCTGAAATACCGCAACTGCATATTTACAGTTTCAGAAATTGAAGCAATTTTCCTGAAGCCGCTCACTTCAAGAATTGAATCTTCAATATTTAGAAGCTTTATTTCATTTTCGATATTATCGAATCCGTGATTGGGAATCGGACTTTCCTGAGTTTTGGATTTTACGTACTCGTTCGTCTGATTGAGTCCGAAATACGTTTTTTTATAAGTGGAATATGGTTTTATTTCCAGGGCCTTTTCTTTCCCTTTTCCGGTAATGCAAAGTGCGCTGATTTGCTCGCGAACAACCGGAAATTCAAGATCAAGAAGACTCTTTGATGTGATTTTAATCATAGTAATTTTTCCCTACTTTTGAGGCACTGCAAATTTACTCAATTATAATGAAGGTAGAAATAGCCCCGGGTTGGAAAAAAAAGTTAAATGAAGAGTTCGAAAAATCTTATTTTCAGAATCTTGCTGCTTTTGTAAAAGATGAATACGCAAAACATAAATGTTTCCCTTCCGGCAAGAATATTTTTGCTGCTTTTGAAAATTCCGGTTTTGAAGATACAAAAGTGGTCATTCTGGGACAGGATCCTTACCACGGAGTAGGACAAGCCCACGGACTCGCTTTTTCTGTAAAAGAAGATGTGCAGGTTCCGCCATCGCTTAAAAACATTTTCAGGGAGATTGAAACAGATCTCGGAAAACCTGTACTCGATAATGGCAATTTGGAGCGATGGGCTAAACAGGGAGTTTTGCTCCTCAATGCAACTTTAACAGTAAGAGCCCATGAAGCAGGCTCTCATCAAAACAAAGGTTGGGAAGAATTTACAGACCGGGTGATCGAAATTGTTTCTGCAGAGAAGGAAAATGTGGTTTTTTTGCTTTGGGGCGGCTATGCCAAGAAAAAAGCGAAAAAAATTGATGCTTCTAAGCACCTTATTCTCACCAGCGGACATCCTTCGCCACTAAGTGCCAACAGAGGTTACTGGTTTGGCAATAAACACTTCAGTAAAGCCAATGAATACCTGAAAAGCAAAGGAAAAGAGCCTATAGATTGGTGACTTTTTTTAAATATAATTGTCAAAAGTCTAACCCGAAATTTGGCAATTATCGTCCACCTTTGTAATAGCTTTGGAAGTTTTGTGAAGCAAAACGTGTCAGGTTTTGAAAACCTGACACGTTTAAATGACGAACTAGTAGAAAAATAAAGGATCGAAAATGGCAATTTTCGATCCTTTATTTATACTTCGATTTTTATTTTACCTAAAACCTGTAGCCGAAATTAACCATAAACTGACCAATTATTTCCGGGGAAGAACTAGTAAATATATTTCGTCCGATTCCACCGCTAAGATCAAGCAGAAAACCTCCTGAAGAAATGAATTTTCCACCTAAACCAAAACCAATGGCAAAATCGGTATAATCTTCTCTATCCCAGCTGGATTCTCCTGTAACAGAGTCGAAGTAATAGGTAGATTCGTATTCCCCGGAGGATAACATTCCAAAACCGTGCACATAGAATCCACGTGCATAACTTGAGCTAAAAAAGTGCTTGTATTTTCCGGTTACAGAAACGTCCTTGTAATAAGCTTCGTCATAATAATCATCTTTGTTAAGGTGCAGAAATAATTCGGTAGACCAGGTAGAATTTTCGTTGATCACTCTCTCGTAAGACAGATCAAAAATTCCAAATGCAACAAGATTAAATGCATTAAAGCTTAATTCATTGTTTGTGATGTCACGTCTGTCTACAGGAAGGTTTTCTTCTTCTTCAGAAGTTTGTGCATGTGCAGTAAAATTAAGGCATAGCAATGCCAGGAGGCAAAGAGATTTTTTCATTTGTAGCGTTTTTGATTGATGATGTTAAAACGGCTGCAAACTATATAATATTTCTGAACTTTCGACTTGTTTGGGAATTAATTTTAACTGTAACAATTTCGACTGAACCTCATTAAGTTCTTTCTCAGATAATTGACTATTGCTCCAGGTGGTTACCTTTAACCATTTCCTGATATCTTCCAGCTTTTGATCATAACGTTGGGCTAAAATTTCATCAATTCCGGGAATATCTTTAAAACCTGAAGTTTTTCTGTTTAAGACCTTTAGCATCGTATGGATTCGCTGGGAATCATATTTTAAGACTTCATCTCTAACAGCAATTACAAAACATGGCCATGGGGTAGGGCAGTCAGAAATTAATCTAAAGGTATGGTTATCTACCAGCGGCTTTGTGGTAAAATGTTCCCACATAAAATATTGTGCTTTATCTTCTTTTAAAGCTTCTACAGCACCATCAAGATCTTTAACAATTTCAAAATCGAGATTATTGAAATTCCAGCCATTATTCTGGGCATTTACATATGCCATCAAATGGGATCCGGAACCTTCCCTGCTAATCGCAGCTTTAGTATGTTCCAGATCTTTTAAATTTCTGTAACGGGAATCTGCGGCTACATGTATTCCCCAAATAAGGGGTGAACCTATATACGTCTGTACTATTTTTGCTTCATTTCCATTAATGATATCCCTCGTAATTCCTTCAGTTAAAATAACGGCTGCGTCTATTTCTCCGGAACGAAGCGCATTATTCATGGCACCTGTACCACCCGGGAAATCTTTCCAGATCACGTTTATCTCTTCTTTGTTGAACTCATTTTCCTCTATGCACAGATGCCACGGAAGATTAAAATGTTCCGGCACACCGCCTATTCGTATAGATTTCATGAAGTAT
Organism: Autumnicola patrickiae; assembly: GCF_031846525.1. Taxonomy (NCBI): domain Bacteria; kingdom Pseudomonadati; phylum Bacteroidota; class Flavobacteriia; order Flavobacteriales; family Flavobacteriaceae; genus Autumnicola; species Autumnicola patrickiae. Next base: position 116,566 of record NZ_JAVRHM010000010.1, on the reverse strand, counting down.
GTTTTTCTTTTAAATAATTATACATTTCGTACTGTGAACGTATGGGCTTTTCCCCTTCAGCGCGCTCTACATATTTATTTTCTTCGGAAGCATCCTGGATCCTGGCTTTTACATTATCCTTCAATTGTATATCCAGTAATTCTTTAAACTCCTGTGCAATATCTTTATCCAAAACCGGGGAAATAACTTCTATGCGTCTATCGAGATTACGACCCATAAGATCTGCACTTCCGTAATAAATTTTTTCGTCCCCACCATTTTCAAAAACATAGATCCTGCCGTGTTCCAGATATCGATCTACCACGCTAGTGATGTAGATATTCTCGCTCATTCCTTTAATTCCGGGAATCAGGCAGGTAAATCCTCTCACTAGTAATCTTATTTTTACACCTTCGTTACTTGCCTTATAGAGAAGTTCAATGATTTCAAGATCTTCCAGACTATTCATTTTAGCAGTTATCCTGGCTTTTTTACCTTCTCTTGCATTTTCAATTTCATTATAGATAAGTTTTGTAAACTCCTGCCGGGTTGAAAATGGTGAAATTAATAGGTTCTTTTCCCTGGGAACTATAAGTTCACCTTCAAGAACTTTAAATAGCCGCAGCAACTCCTTTGCGATTTTTTGATTAGCAGTAAAAATTGCATGATCGCAGTAAATTTCTGAAGTTTCACTATTAAAATTGCCTGTCCCGATATATGAATAATTTACGATTTCATCATTCTCCCTTCTTTGGATGAGCATTATCTTGGAATGAACTTTGATTTTTGGGTAACTGTAAATTACATTGGCTCCTTTTTCTTCGAATTTTCTTCCCCATATTATATTGTTCTTTTCATCAAAACGAGCCTTTGCTTCTACAAAAACAGTGACTTTTTTTCCGTTTTCGAGCGCCTGCAAGAGACAGGAAGTGAGTTTGGATTCATCTGCAACACGATAAAGGGAAATTTTGATATCAGTTACATCTTTATCCTGAACCGCCTGTTTCAGAAAATTCTCGACATAATCAAAAGACATGTAGGGAAAATGTAACGACTGGTCTTTTTTGGCTATTGCAGTGAAATAATTTTCAGATTTTTCGAGTACTTTGTGTGGAATAGGAGGGAGCTTCTTAAAATGAAGTTCTGGATTGGCTGTGGGATCTGGAAAGGAGAAGAAATCTTTAAAATTATGATATTTGCCGCCCGGCATCATATCTATTTTTCCAAGACCAAGAAGTTTTCTAACCTTCTTCTGAACTTCTTTCGGCATTTTTGAATCATATAACAATCTTGTAGGTTGTCCGCTGGTTCGCTGCTTCAGGGAATCATAGATTTTCTCGGCCAGGGGTCCATCATAAAGATCATCGATGTAAAGTTCAGCATCCCTGGAAAGTTTAATCTCGTAGATTCCGGTAATTTCTTCATTGGGAAAAATAGTGTGCAGCTCAAAACGCACAATTTCGTCCAGAAAAGTAATAGAATTTTGTTTATCACCCTCAATTTCAACAAAACGGCCGCAAGCGTCTACAGGTATATTTACCAGACCAACTTTATCTTCATTTTGAAAAGTTACAAAAAAATATAGCGTTGCATTTTCCAAAAAAAGTTCATTTTCTTCATCAAGATTTAGAATATGGTGCTTTATATGTGCAGAAATTTCCTTTTGAAAATGATCTACCACAAAATTTTTTTGGGCGGCATTAAAATGGGAAGATTCAATTAAATGAATACCCTGGTGGGCAAGTTCGGGTATAATTTGTTTATTATAAATATCCCCAAATTTCTCTTGTTGTTGTTTTACTTCTTCAAGAATTTCTTTGGTAAGTTTTGTAGGCTTTAAGGCAAGCTGTTTTCTAAGGCTTTTCTTCACCTTTTTCATTTGCCTGAGTTGAGAAACCCTTACCCTAAAATATTCGTCTAGATTAGAAGAGAAAATTGCTAAAAAACGGATACGCTCGTATAGCGGATTTATTTTATCGGCGGCTTCCTGTAAAACCCTTTCATTAAAACTTAACCAGTTAAGGTCACGATGTCTAAAACGGCTTTTGCTAGGTTCCTCCATATATCTGTTTTATCTCAAAAATACAAAGAAGGCACCTCTATGGGTATAATTTTCTGTTAATTTAGAAATTACTTCGTAAGCTTCTCCAGGCAATATTTTATTAGCCGGTCCACTACTAATTTTGGGTTTTCGCTAAATTCTCCCGTTGCCCGGTTTGCAATAACAGCATTCATTGAAACAGCTCTATGACCAAGCAATTTTGACAAACCATAAATTCCGGAAGTTTCCATTTCCAGGTTTGTTATTCTCTGGCCTTTATAAGAAAAATCAGATAGTTTCTGGTTCATTTCAGGATCCTGAAGTGCAAGTCTTAGAATTCTTCCCTGTGGTCCGTAAAATCCAACGTTGGTAGCTGTAATTCCTTTATGCACTTCTTCAGAATCAAGTATTTTTGCGAGTTCTTCATCATTTCCCACGACGTATGGCGCAGATTTCTTCGGAAACCAATCCAGATGCTCTACAAGTGCTTCAGCAAATCCCTGATCCTGAATATGTGCACTGTCATAAAAATGGAGCAGCGAATCGAATCCAATTCCGGCTTTACTCAGCACAAAAGAATCTACGGGAACATCTGGCTGAATAGAACCGGTAGTTCCAATCCTGATAATATCAAGTTTCCTTAGCTCTTTCCGAAGCGTTCTTTTTTCAAAATCAATGTTTACCAACGCATCCAGTTCATTAAATACTATATCGATGTTATCTGTTCCTATTCCGGTAGAAAGCACACTAATTCGCTTGCCGTTATAAGTTCCGGTTTGCGTATGAAACTCCCGCTTTTTTACTTTATATTCAATAGTATCAAAATGTGCTGTTACTTTATCCACTCTGTCGGGATCTCCAACCACAATTACAGTATCTGCAAGGTGTTCTGGTAAAAGATTAAGGTGATATATACTGCCGTCTATATTTAGAATAAATTCTGAAGCTGCTAAAGCCATATCAAAGTTTTAGTAATCTGTGGGATTCGGATTCGTATAAGAAGTCATACATTTTCGCTCCACCCAGGCATTCATTGTTATTAAGTTCTCTGTAGAAATTTTTGGTTCCTTCCATAACTGCATCTCCTTTTTTGGATAAAATGACGCGGTCATTTTCGACGAGATAAAAATCCCTGATTTTTGCAAGGAGTCGCTGCATCTGGTTATCACTATAGCCATAATAGCCCTGATATTCCAGCGCATATCCCAGAAGCTGATTTTCTGAAGAAATCATATTTCGCTGGATGATGTTAAGAATATTCCGTTCCAGGGAATTTATTCCGGTTTTGCTGTTCGGAAAACGCTCTATATGTGCCCGGATGCAGCTGGATAAATATTCAAAGTTGCTATGCTTTTTTATCTGAGCCTTTAATTGCAGCGGATTATTGCTGCAATATAATTCCCATATAAAATTTGCCGTTTGAAGATCATCAGAAGTAAGAGGAATTTTATTCTGATAATGGTTGTACAACTGCTTTGCATTGAGCTGAGTAAGTGGATTATGACCTTTTTCGCCCTTCAGTTTTTTACTGCAGACAAGGTACATAGGCACTTCTTTCTTGTGTTGAAGGAAAAAACTAATAACAGCAATCATATTTATATGACAAAAAAGATCGAACTCAAACCAAAGAATGACTTCCTCATAATCCTTTAATTTTCGAAGTTTTTCAAGCTGGGAAACAAATTTTTTCTTATAATCTTCAGGTGAAATACCGTAAGTCCCGCTCACAAATTTTTTCCTGAGTTTTACAAATTCCTTACCTCCCACATCCTGAACAGTAGGGCCTTCACAAAGAAGTTCCCGCCATACAATCACTTCTCCCGGAATATCAAGTTCCAGCATTTTACCGGCAAGGCCGTCCCCGTTTGTAATATGTATGGTTTTACTGCTCATCGTTTTGTTTAAAAAAACGTGTCGGGAGTTTATCCCCCAACACGTTTCACATTATATCCCTCTTTATTTAAAATCTCCATGATTTTCTCACGATCATCTCCCTGAATAATAATTTCACCATCTTTAGTAGAACCGCCAACCCCGCATTTTTTCTTCAGGTTTTTCCCTAGCGAAATCAATTCCTCTTCTGGTCCAACAAAGCCTTTAATAATAGTCACGGTTTTTCCTCCACGCCCTTTATTGCTAAAATGCGCTTCTAATTTCTGATCTTTAGGATTTAAATTTTCCTGATGCTCATTATCTGTTAATTCGTTTTCATCAAAATTTTCATTGGTAGAAAAAACGAATCCTCCCAGATCTTCAAGTCCCATTTTTTTCTTGGCCATAACTTATTTCTTGATCAATCCAATTTCTACAAGTCGCTGGTGTAAAAATTCACCTGCAGTAATATCCTCATATTGCTTTGGATGATTTTCATCTATACATTCTTCAAGACAATCTAAAGGCATTTCACTTCGTGGATGCAAAAAGAAGGGAATAGAGTAACGGGGATTGCCCCATTCCTCTTTAGGAGGATTTACTACGCGATGAACGGTAGAACGAAGTTTATTGTTGGTATGCCGTTCCAGCATATCACCAACGTTAATTACCAGTTCATCTTCCTGGGGAATAGCATCTATCCATTCTCCATCTTTTCTAAGAACCTGCAGTCCTCCGGTAGATGCACCCATTAACAAGGTAATGAGGTTAATATCCCCATGAGCCCCAGCCCGAACAGCTCCTTTTGGTTCCTCGGTAATAGGAGGGTAGTGGATAGGCCTTAAAATACTGTTTCCGTTGCTAGCCCAGTGATCAAAATAAGTTTCTTTAAGCCCAATATGAAGGGAAAGAGCCCTTAAAACATAAATGCCGGTTTTCTCGAGCATCCGGTAAGCTTCCATTCCTACATGGTTAAAATCTTCCAATTCCTCAACCTGCACATTTTCGGGATATTCTTCTGTAAGTTTAGCATCATCAGAAGGTTCCTGCCCAAAATGCCAGAATTCCTTAAGATCGCCTTCCTTTTTCCCTTTTGCATGTTCTTTTCCGAAGGATATATAGCCGCGTTGTCCTGCTAATCCTTCTATTTCATATTTCTTCTTGGTTTCCAGTGGAAGATCAAAAAAAGATTTCACTTCCTTATATAATTCATCTACAAGATTATCACTTAAAAAGTGATTCTTTAGTGCAACAAAACCTATTTCTTCATAAGCCTTTCCAATTTCATCAACAAATTTTTGTTTTCTGTTTGGATCATCAGACAGGAAATCAGCCAGATCTACACTGGGAATATTATTCATAGCCATTGGTGTGTGGTATTTTTTTGAGTAAAAGTCAACCAAAGTTAAATAAATTAAGCGAGAAGCCGTAGTTTTTAAATTTTCATTAGCATTTTGAAACTAATCTCCCGACTTCAAAAAATACTGGATCTTTAAAAATGAAAAAATTCTGACTCCGATCTTTTTACACGAATCCTCATAAATAAATTGAATTAAATAAGGGCAAGGTTGTTCAAAAGGTTTAAATTTAAAAAATGATGACTATCGTTTACCTGTAGGCTGGAAATATCTTTATCCCGATTCTTCGCTCAAAGGTCCAGCGGCTATGCTGAAGAGCATTCGAGATTCATAAAAAATGATAGTAAATTAATAGAATATTAATAATTTAACATCTTACACTCCATTTATTTAATATTCCTTAACATATCCTCTGTTAAAGTATTAATAATCTTTTGTTCGCCGTAACCTGCTGACTTAATTTAGACTTAGCTAATCGATAAAAACCAATATTATGATACGTTTAATTATCATCTTTTTAATTATCGCTATTATCGCTGCAATCTTTGGATTTGGTGGTATTGCCGAGGGAGCTGCTGATATTGCCCAGATTATTTTCTGGATTTTTGTAGTCCTTCTTGTAATATCTCTGCTAAGCAGGTTATTTAGAAGATAAGATAAAAACCATATTTACAGTATCCAATGTAGATCAAACCAGATCTACATTGGTTTTTTAATTTAATAAACTTAAATCAGCAATGAAAAAAATACTAACTATTGTAACAATTGCAATGCTTATTGTCTCTTGTGGTCCCAGTAAAGTGGCTAAAGAAGCCCGGAAAACATTTAAAGGCGACTGGGCACTTACAAGTGTTACTTATCCTCAAAACACCGGTACATTTAATGTTACTTTATTAAATGATGCCTCGGCCTCATGTTTTGAAAATAGTACCTGGAATTTTGTATCTAATAATAATCAAGGTACTTATACCCTTCAGGGTACTGGTTGTAGCACTGCCCAAAGACATTTTAATTGGTCTATAGACGAGGAAAATACTCCCGAGGGAGTTTATGATTTTCTTCTAAAACCAACAGATGAAAATGCAAAATCTACCACAGGAGGAGAGGGATTCAGACTTAATCTTAGAAATCTAAGTGAAACCGATATGGTTTGGGAGCAAACGGTCACTCTTGAAGGTAAGCCTTTTGTAATTAGAATGAATTTTACTAAACTTTAAAAAAACAATTATGAGAAGAAGAATGATAAATAAGTTTACTGCAATATTTTTTGCAGCCAGCATGCTAATTGCCTGTGATGCTACAAGAAATGCCAGTAATAAGCAAAAAGGAGCTGTAATTGGAGCTGGTAGTGGTGCTGCGATTGGGGGAGTTATAGGTAATAACACCGGAGATGGAAATAGTGCTCTTGGAGCAATAATTGGCGGTGTAGTTGGTGGTGCTGCTGGTGGTTATATAGGTAGCCGAATGGATAAGCAGGCTCAGGAAATTGAACGGGAAATTCCGGGTGCCGAGGTAGAGCGTGTAGGTGAAGGTATAAACGTTACTTTTGATGAAAGCAGCGGTGTATATTTCGCAACAGATAAGTCTGATATTAGTGGAGAATCAGAACAGACACTGGATAAACTTTCAAATATTTTGAAAGAATATCCAGACACGAATATTCTTGTGGAAGGACATACAGATGACAGGGGGGCAGAGAGTTATAACCTTACACTCTCTAAAAACCGCGCTCAAGCAGTTACAAATTATCTTGTGACCAATGGTGGTATTTCCCAGGGCAGACTAACAACAGACTGGTATGGTGAAGCTCAGCCTAAATACGATAATACCACGGCTGAAGGTCGTGCTAAAAACCGTAGGGTAGAGGTGGCCATTGTTGCCAGTGAAGAATTGAAACAAGAAGCACAGCAGGCAACTTCAGAAAATTAATTAGAAGTATCTTAAACAATGTATAATCCCGGTTAATCGCCGGGATTTTTTTATTCTTTTTAATTATCTTCATACAATGAGAATGAATAGAATTGCTATTGTGGGCGGGGGATTAGCTGGTTTAAGCGCAGCAATCCATCTGGTATCCAAAGGCTTAAAAGTAGTTCTTTTTGAAAAAGATGATTTTCCGCGTCATAAAGTTTGTGGTGAATATTTATCCAAAGAAATTATTCCTTATTTCAAATCTCTCGGCATTTCGTTAACATCGTTGTCACCTGTAGAAATAAATTCGCTCAATTACAGCACTCCATCAGGGAAATCTGTTTCTTCGGAATTAGAAATGGGTGGTCTTGGACTAAGCAGGTACGCCCTGGATAATTATCTGTACGAAACGGCTATAAAAAGAGGAACGGAAGTTATTCCTGAAATAGTCACAGATGTGGAATATTCAGAAAATATCTTCACTATAATAACTTCAGAAGGAAAAGAATTTACGGCAGATTTCGTTCTTGGTGCATTTGGAAAACGATCTATCCTTGATAAAAATCTAAGCCGTGATTTTATTCAGAAGAAATCCGAATGGCTGGCTGTAAAGGCACATTATCGGCATGAAGATTATCCCGACAATCTGGTTTCCCTGCACAACTTTAGAGGAGGATATTGCGGATTGTCGAAGGTTGAAAACGGAGCTATTAATGTTTGCTACCTGGCTACTTACAAAAGTTTTAAAACCCATAAATCTCCGGAAGATTATAAGAAGGAAGTTCTTTGTCGAAATCCGCACCTCAATTCTTTCTTTCAGAGTGCCGAACAAATATTTAAAAAGGACATTACAATCGCGCAGGTTTCTTTTGAACAGAAAGCGCTTATTGAAAATCATATCCTCATGTTAGGTGATGCTGCAGGGCTAATCCATCCCCTCTGTGGAAATGGAATGGCCATGGCGATCCACAGTGCTAAAATGGCTTCTGAAGCTATTCTTGCGTTCTGCAATAGAGAATTACTTAGCAAATCTGAAGTTGAAGAAAACTATAAGATGAAGTGGAATAAAGAATTTAAAACCAGATTGTTGACAGGTAGAATACTACAGAAAGTTTTGTTGAATCCAGGCGTGACTGAAGTATCACAAAACCTGATTAGTAAAATGCCATTTATCTTACCTCATATTATTAAAAGAACCCACGGAAAGTTTGTAGCATGAACAGAATAGATACTTCCAGAAGGACAGATGAAGAGGAGATCATGGATGATTTCGAGCTAAGCGGCAAAGAATTAAAAAAGACATTGCGCGATCTTGATAATATTAATAAATGGCTCGGGGGAAATAATATTACCATCCAGGGAGTGAAAAAGCTTTTTCAGAAGGTTCCAAAGGAAAAGGGAATTGAAGTTGTAGATGTTGGTTGTGGAAATGGTGCTATTCTTCGGGAAATCGCAAAATGGGGAAGAAAAAACGACCGAAAATTAAAACTTACAGGAATAGATGCTAATCCGCATGCCATAGAGATTGCAGAAAAAATGTCTGAAGCTTTCCCGGAATTACAGTTTAAAACGCTAAACATTTTTAGTGAGGAATTTAAGCGACAGGAATACGATATTATCCTTTGTACTTTAACGCTGCACCATTTTAAAAATCCGGATATTATAGAATTATTAAATTGTTTTTACCGGCAGGTGCGCATTGGAATTGTCATTAACGACCTTCACAGGAGTAAAGCAGCGTACAGGCTGTTTCAGGCTTTTTGCAGCGTATTTATAAATAATAAAATTGCCCGTAAAGATGGACTTATTTCTATTTTACGAGGATTTAAAAAAACGGAAATTGCAGAATTGGCTTCGTATATTCCTTCAGACAAGCAGGAAGTAAACTGGAAATGGGCCTTTCGGTACCGGTGGATTATTGAAAAAGAACAGTAGAAAAGATTATGAGTGTAAAAATTGTAAAGGTAGAAAAAGAACTTCCTGAGTATTCACGGGAAACTTCAGATGTACTGCCATTAGTAGAAACCTGGCTTGAGGGACAGGATGATAGATTCCGAAGAAAAATTCTTAAGATTTTTGAAGGGGCAGGTGTGGACAAACGGTATTCTATTATGGCACCCGAAGAAGTTTTTACTTCCACTTCTTTTGAAGATAAGAACAATATATATGTGCGGGAAGTAAAAAAACTCGGAAAAAATGTACTGCAAAAATCCCTCGATAATGCGCAGTGGCAGCCAGATTCGCTGGATTATATCATTACCGTAAGTTGTACAGGGATTATGATTCCGTCGCTGGATGCCTATTTAATAAATGACCTTAATCTAAGACAGGATATTACGCGGCTTCCGGTGACAGAAATGGGCTGTGCTGCCGGAATTTCTGGGATGATTTACGCTCACAATTTTTTAAAAGCCAATCCGGGTAAAAGAGCTGCGGTGATTGCTGTAGAAAGTCCTACGGCTACTTTTCAGCTTGAAGATTACAGTATGACAAACATGGTTAGTGCCGCGATTTTTGGTGATGGTGCAGCCTGTGTTCTAATGTCTTCTGAAGAGAACATAGAAGGTCCTGAGATCCTTGCTGAAGAAATGTATCATTTTTATGATGCCACGCAAATGATGGGCTTTGATCTTACCAATCAGGGACTTCAAATGATTCTGGACCAAAGGGTTCCCGAAACTATTTCAGAACATTTTTCTGACATTATTTTTCCTTTTCTCGAAAGAAATAACAGCTCGATAGAAAAAGTGGACCATCTCATTTTTCATCCCGGGGGAAAGAAAATCGTACAAACAGTCTCTGATCTTTTTGGTACCTTAGGAAAGAATATTGATGATACCCGCGAGGTTTTACGTTTATATGGAAATATGAGCAGCGCAACGGTACTTTACGTACTGCAGCGTTTTATGGAAAAAGATATTCCAAAAGGTGAGCAGGGAATAATGCTCAGCTTCGGCCCGGGGTTTTCAGCACAAAGAATTTTATTACAATGGTAGCAGAATTTAAAGATCTTAATTATTGGGCGCTTATCCTGGGTGGCAGTAGCGGACTGGGATATGCCAGCGCATGCAAACTTGCCAAACACGGCATAAATATTATTATTGTACACCGCGACCGCCGTTCTGAAATTCCGGATATTGAAGAAGCTTTTGATGAAATCAGGGAATCTGGCGTACAGCTGGAAAGCTTTAATGTAGATGCTATTCAGAAAGAAAAAAGAGCTGATTTGGTTAACCAAATTTCTAAAATTCTTGGTACAGAAGGTAAAATCAGAACGCTGGTTCACAGTATTGCTAAGGGAAATTTAAAGCCAATGGATGGTAAGGAAGAGAGACTGGAAAATATAGATTTTCAGCTCACTATAGATGCAATGGCTTTAAGCCTTTACGACTGGACCCAGGACATTTTTCGTGCCGGGCTTTTTGCTAAAGATGCGAGGATTATTTCGTTTACCAGTGAGGGAAACAAGAAGGCATGGAAGAATTATGCCGCCGTTTCTGCTGCCAAGGTAACGTTGGAATCGCTTACCCGCGGCATGGCATTAGAATTTGCACCGCACGGCATAAGGGCAAATTGCATCCAGGCGGGGATTACGGTAACGCGTTCTTTTGAAATGATTCCCGGTAACGAAACATTAAAAAATCATGCGCTAAAGCACAATCCGTTTAAGCGGCTTACCGTTCCCAAAGATGTGGCCAACGTGGTTTATCTTTTGAGCAAAGATGAAGCATGCTGGATTACAGGCACTATTATTCCTGTAAATGGCGGTGAACATTTAATGTAAAATCCTCTATCTTTAATTCTGTGGACGTAAAAAAAATTCTTTCCCAGCTGCCATATTCAGATCCGTTTTTGTTTGTAGACAATATTACACAGGTGGACGAAAATTGCCTTTTTGGGTACTACACTTTTCCGCCGGAATCCTTTTTTTATAAAGGTCATTTTAAAGACAATCCCGTAACTCCCGGAGTGATTTTAACCGAATGTATGGCGCAGATCGGACTCGTTTGCTTCGGAATTTTTCTTCTGAACAAAGAACATTCTGAAGCTAAAAATCATCAAATAGCACTCAGTTCTTCGGAAGTTGAATTTTTTAAACCGGTTTTTCCAGGAGAAACAGTGAAAGTGGCTTCACAGAAGAAATATTTCCGGTTTAATAAACTTAAATGTGATGTGGAGATGTTTAATGCTGAAGATGAACTGGTTTGCAAAGGAACAATTGCGGGGATGATGAAAGTGAGTAGTGAGTAGTGAGTAGTGAAAATTCGGAATTCAAATTTTAAAATTAATCATTCAAAATAATATATTGAGGTTGAAAAGAAGAGTAGTCATAACCGGTCTGGGCGTAGCCTCTCCAAACGGAGTGGGAGTGGAGGCTTTTGAGTCGGCGATTAGAAATGGCAAATCAGGTATTACTTTTCATCCACAGCTAGAAGAACTTAATTTCAGTTGCCAGATAGGAGGGAAGCCGGAAATTTCAGAAGAAAAAATCAGGGAATATTTTAGTCCGTTACAGTTACGCGGATTAAACAGCAGCGGAATTGTTTACGGAGTAATTTCGGGAACAGATGCGTGGAAAGACGCAGGGCTTGGCATTTCTAAAGAAGACACTCCCGATTGGGATTCCGGAATTATTTTCGGAACCGGAATTTTAGGTGTGGATAAATTCAGAGAAGCAATTCATCTTATCGACGCCGGAAAAACCCGTCGATTGGGGAGTACCAGCGTAATTCAGACCATGGCCAGCGGGATAAGTGCCTATTTAGGAGGCATTTTAGGCTGCGGAAACCAGGTAACCACAAATTCTTCGGCATGTACAACAGGAACCGAAGCTTTGCTGATGGGATTTGAACGGATCCAGGCAGGAAAAGCAAAACGGATGCTGGTGGGAAGCTGTAGCGATGACGGCCCATATATCTGGGGCGGTTTTGACGCCATGAGGATCTTACCGGGAAAATATAATGATCGTCCGGAAGAAGCTTCGCGCCCGATGAGCGCAACGGCGGCAGGTTTTGTACCCGGCAGCGGCGCCGGAGCCCTTGTTCTGGAAGATCTGGAATCTGCTTTGGAAAGAGGTGCAAACATTTATGCCGAAGTTTTAGGCGGAGAAGTAAACAGCGGCGGACAACGTGCAGGCGGAAGTATGACTGCGGCCAATAACGAGGCGGTGCAACGCTGTATAAGTGGTGCCCTAAAAATGGCAAATATCGACCCACAGGAAGTTGATGCTATAAACGGACATTTAACAGCAACCTCCAAAGATTCCGTAGAAATCCTGAACTGGACAAAAGCGCTAAAACGTGAAAAAGAAAATTTTCCTGTGATCAATTCGCTAAAGGGAATGGTGGGACATTGTTTAAGTGCTTCGGGAAGCATCGAGTGTGTGGCGAGTGTGCTTCAGCTGAAAAATGATTATATTTTTGGGAATATAAACTGCGAAGATCTTAATCCTGAAATTCTAGAACTGATAGACAGTGAGAAAATTCCGGAGCAAACGATTCAGAAGAAAACAGAAGTTCTTGCGAAGGCAAGTTTTGGTTTTGGAGATGTGAATGCGGTGGTGATTTTCAGGAAATTTGCTCCAAGTACGAGGTAAGAAATAAGAAGGAGAAAATTCAAAAAATGAGGTTTAGAGTTGTCGGTTCTCAGTTGCAAGCCTACAGTCTACAATAGACATTATACAATACAGAATAACAATAAGAAATAAAGATCCGTAATAATGACAGATAAAGAAATAATAGAAAAACTAAAAACCATTGTTACTCCTTATGTACAGCGTAAGGAGGGGCTGGAAGATTTTAATGAAAAGACAGATTTTATTAATGATCTTAAAATTAACTCTGCCAACCTGGTAGATGTGGTGCTGGATGTGGAAGATGAATTCAAAATAGAAATTGATAATGATTCTATGGACGGAATGCTAACGGTTGGTGATGCAAAGGAAATAATTGAACGGAAATTGGCCGAAAAATGATCGGAAACGACATTGTGGATCTGAAGCTGGCAGCCAAAGAAAGCAACTGGAAGAGACCCCGGCTTCATTCCAAAATATTTTCTGAAACTGAGCAGGAAATATTGCAGCATTCCAAAAATCCGGAGCAATGTTTCTGGCTCCTTTGGACGATGAAGGAAGCTGCTTACAAAGCGCATCAAAGAAGATTTTCCCTGCCCAGAAAATTTAATCCGAAATCCTTCGGGTGTAGTTTAAATACTTCAGAAGGTTCGGCATCTTCAGGAGTTGTAGAGGTCGATAATTGGCATTATTGCATTACCGCTCATATTTCAGAAAAAGTGATACACTGTGTGGCTTCCGCAGAAAATCCCGAAGTAAAAACGAAATTAATTACAGAACATAAAAACCTAAACCGGGAACTGATTTTTGCAATTTCCAGTCAAACAAAATTATCCTCGGAGGATCTGGTAATAGCGAAAGACGAGAAATACATTCCGCATCTCTTCTTCAATGGAAAAAATTATAATATGCCTTTTTCCCTCTCCCATCATGGCGATTATTCTGCTTACGCATTTGCCGTTAATTCTCTCCTAAAAACCAGTTAAACCCTTCCAAATTCTCTTTGTAAAACCTCTGTGGATGTTGTATATTGAAAGTACTAATTAAAAAATCAAAAAGCGTATGAAGACTGTTGATAAGATGGAGATACTAAATAGTCAGTCTGCTGAATTTATTCAGCAAGGAGAAACTGGAAAATTTCTTAAACTTATTCCAGATACATTTATAATTAAAGGAAAAGAAAAAGATGGTGTTTTTAACCAGGGATATGCAATTAGACATATAAACAGACAGGATATGATCCTGATTGATGTAGTTGAAGAATCTACGAAAGACGCCGTTAAAAAATTAGTAACTGATGGTTATAAAATAAAAGGTATTTTGCTTACCTGTGACAGTGTTGCAGAGTCTGCCTATGCAGATCTTGCTACATTATCTGAGGATGCAGGTGGTGCTCCAATCTTTGCGCATCCAAGAAACAATATTAAAGATGATTTTAAAACAAAAGATATTACTGCCAAAGGAACAGTTTTAAAAGATTTCGCCCTTAAAATTGTTGATCTGCCGGGGAATGGCGGAGAATCTATATTGGTACATTCTGAAATTAACGACGGAATGTTATTTCCGGGAGAGGATGCTGTAGGATCTAATTATGATTCAGATTTAAATACTTTTAAACGACCAGAAAATAAAAGTAAAAATAATGATTATGGTCTTGCCGAAAGCTGGAATGCCTTTAACGAGCCGTTTACTTATCTTTTTCCAAGAAAAGGAAAGCCAGGATTTAATATTGAGGAAGGGCAACAGATAGACATTTTGGGTAATTTAGGTAAGAGTTAATCAACAACAGTTTATAAAAGGTAGGGGTCATTTCAAAGTATAACCTGGCTCACTCATCATTTTGTTCTCAGTAACAGAGTCGTGAGTGATGTAGACAAGATATATTTTCAAATGGCCCTTATTATTTTGTACTCTCTCTTTTCTCTTCTTTTTTATTCTCTTCTTCCTGTTTTTCCTGCTCTTCTTTTGCATCTTCGGCTTCCTCGTGGTCCACAAGAGGATGATCAGTAATTTTTAACCCTACTATAAGGATTATACTTGCTATAGTTCCATAAAGCATTGTAACAATAGCAATTAATCCGCCGCCCAGCACAGAGGCCATACCCAGGCTTGTATAATATATGGCTACGTACCAGTTTTCCGGCACTTCATTACTTTCTATAATTGGTAAATTCAACATCAGGAAGGTTATGGTGGCTACCACAATAAGAATTGTATCATATTTAGCGATATGTAGTACATTTCTATAATGCTTTTTGGTTAACCGGGAATCTGCAGACCTACTTATACTAAGTAAAGTAAGCATTAATGCCAGGATTGTTGAAGAGGCCAGGATTACAGTATTACATAACATATTTATTCCCGAGAGCGAGGTGGACAGCATATCCATTGCTCTGTATCCTGAAATTTCACCTAAAATAAATGTTCCAATACCCATTACCAGTGTAGAAACTGCTCCTCCTACAAGGGCGCGTTTAATTATGATGTCCATAAATATTTTCTTTGGGTAATTTGGTTCAACTTTCTAATTCCGGAACAAATTACTTTTTTCTTCTACATTTAGATATAAGATATTGTTAAATGGAATGTACTTCCAATTCTATTTTAATAATTTGAAGATAAAATATCCAACTATGTCGAAATTAAATGTCACTCAAAAATTAATCAAAGAGCATCTTCTGGAAGGGGAGATGACCCCGGGTAAAGAAATCGGGATCAAAATAGACCAGGCACTACTTCAGGATGCTACGGGTACACTGGTACAACTAGAGCTTGAAGCTATGGGCCTGAAAAAAGCAAAAACCGAAGTCGCTGTTCAGTATGTAGATCATAACCTGTTACAGACAGATTTTAAAAATGCAGATGATCATGCTTTTTTACTTTCGGCGTCACGAAAATTTGGATTGTGGTATAGCCGTCCGGGTAACGGAGTGAGCCACCCGGTACACATGGAACGTTTTGGGAAGCCTGGAAAAACCATGGTAGGATCTGATAGTCACACTCCGTCTGCCGGATCTTTGGGAATGCTTGCGATAGGTACCGGAGGTCTTGATGTGGCCGCGGCCATAGCAGGACAACCTTATTTTGTTAAAATGCCACAGGTAATGGGAGTGAAACTCACCGGAAAATTACCAGATTGGGTAAGCGCAAAAGATGTAATTCTGGAAATGTTGCGCAGGTATGATGTAAAAGGAGGTGTTGGAAAAGTTATAGAATATTATGGCGAAGGCCTGGACTCTTTAAGTGCAATGGATCGTCATGTAATTGCAAATATGGGAGCCGAACTGGGTGCAACTACAACAGTTTTCCCCAGTGACCAGGAGACCAAACGATTTTTACGTTCACAACATCGCGAAGAAGACTGGAGAGAATTGTTGCCAGATGAAGGCTGCGAATACGATTTACATGACGAAATTGTATTGGACGACTTAATACCGTTAATTGCATTACCAACAAGCCCCGGAAACGTTGTGCCGGTAAGTGAAGTGGCAGGAAAAGAAATTGGGCAGGTGGTGATAGGATCATCAGCAAACCCGGGAATCAGGGATTTTTGGATAGCAGGTGCGATTGTTAAAGATAAGAGCGTTGTGGATTACGTGTCTTTTGATATAAATCCCACATCACGTCAGGTAATTCAGAATTTAATAGATAATAAAGCTTTTGCCAATCTAATCACAGCAGGGGCAAGGTTCCACCAGTCAGGATGTATGGGTTGTATAGGAATGGGGCAGGCGCCGGCTTCCGGTACTATCAGTTTAAGAACAATGCCACGAAACTTCCCAAGTAGATCGGGAACCGAAGATGACCAGGTGCATTTATGTAGTCCCGAAACCGCGGCAGCTTCAGCTTTGACGGGAAAAATTACAGATCCGCGTGATCTGGAAGAAATGTTCGGAATGACGTATCCGAAATATGAACAACCGGAAAAGGAAATCATTAATACAGATATGCTAGTACCGCCGGCAGAAGATGGAGAGAAAGTTGAACTTAAAAAAGGTCCGAATATCAAAACCCTTCCGGAAATCGAGCCGCTCGCAGACAGTGCAGATGTTCCGGTTTTACTTAAGATGGGGGACAACGTCTCTACAGACGAAATTCTACGTGCGGGAGCCGAAGTTTTGCCATTTAGAAGTAACCTCCCCGAAATTAGTAAATTCTCCTATTCGGTGATAGATAAGACTTTCTACGATAGGGCACAGGAGGCCAAAGAAGAATTTAAAGGTCACATTGTAGTGGCTAAAGATAATTACGCACAGGGCTCCAGCCGGGAACATGCGGCACTGGCGCCAAAATATCTTGGTCAGGTAGCGGTTATCGCAAATTCTTATGCCAGAATTGCATGGCAAAACCTGGTAAATTTCGGGATTTTACCACTGGAATTTATAGATATAGCCGACTATGAAAAAATTGAACAGGGCGACATGATTAGCTTTAAAAATCTTCGTGAAGGCGTAAAGAACCGGAAGAATATTAAAGTCCGCATTCAAAAAGCTGATAAAAGCAAAGATCCTGTGGAATTTGAAGCCAAACACACGATGAGTGAACGGCAAATCGAAATCCTTTTAAAAGGAGGTATTATAAATGAATTCAAATCGAAGCTAACCAATGAAGAAGTTCATGCTGTAGATAAAAATACGGTTACAGATAATGAGCGGCAACAGATAAAATAAATGACCGCACTAAAAAGAAAAAACCCTTCAGAAATTAAACTGAAGGGTTTTTTATACATATAATTGATGCTATCTGGTGCTCATCTTCGATTTCAGCTTTTTCAGCTGCTTTTCGACATCACGAACAGATTCTGCCGCTGCTGCCTCATAAGACTCTTCATTAGATTGTGCGAAAATCTGTGGCCCGGGTACACTTAATTTAATATTACAGATATAACCTTTAGGATCTTCATTTTCCTGCTTTTTAAAATGGACTTCAGCACGTACAATAAAATCGTACTTTACTTCCAGTTTATCCAGTTTATTTTGGGTGTATTCCTCCAGAGCTTCACTCTTTGGGATACCAACATATTCAAAATTAGTTTCCATAAATATTCATTTTTATTTACCTACAAGAAAATTAATTTCAGATAGTCTACCAAGCCAATTATGGGTTTCTTTGGAAAGATTTATGATTGCTTTAGAAGAAACAAGAGACTGCCTTAAAGTACGAAAATTGCCATTTTAAAGATATGATTTAAAAATAGTTAAAGCGGAAAGGAAATCGGGTCTGAATTTCTTCGAAAAATTCAGTCAATGCTTCCCCGAGAGCAGTTACTAACTATATTTCACCTAATTCCTTAGTTGAAATCTATTCTTTTTCCTATATTCTTAAGAAAATGAAGGTTTCACTTTAAATTAATACACTTAAAAATTATAGTAACAGAGAACTTATTATTAGATACCAAACCGGGATTAAAAATGTCAATTTTCAACCTTATGCCGAAGGAAAAAAGGAAAAATTTTAATACCTTTTTGTAAAAGAAATTTTTTGCCTCCCAACAAGAACTTTAGAAAAAATATAAATGAAGAAAATAGCCAAATTTCGATATCTGCTGCTTATCCTGTGCGTTACATTAATGGCTTGTGGCGGTAGTAGAAATCAACCAACGGATGCTGACTTAAGAGGTTATGAAGAGCTAAAAGAACAGGTAAACGGTAGCGGTTTCGAGATTGAGAACCAATGGGCAATTCCACTAAGGGGTGGAAGAATAAACTTAATTGGAAATCCCAATTATATCCGTTTTAAAGGAGACAATGTAGATCTTTTCCTTCCGTACTTCGGAGAACGCCAGTCCGGTGGCGGATACGGTGAAGGCGGCGGAATAGAGTATGATGGACCTACAGAAAAACTTGAAATAATAGAAAATCAGCAGAACAGGAATATCAGGATACAGTTTGAAGCTACCGCAGGAACTGAAAATTTAAAATTTTATATAAATCTTCATTCCAATGGAAATGCAGAAACCTCGCTCAATAGTTCTCAACGAGATGCTATTAGTTACAGGGGTGAAGCAAAACCACTGAAGGAAGAGAATGAATAGAATGTGAAAACTGCAAATCTTGGTGTCAGCTTGAAAAGCTTTTTAATTCGATTCACTCGTCGTACCGAGGTTTTAAAATTTTAGAGTCGTGACCTTTATAACGGATATAAAATCTGGCCAGGGCACAGGATTTATAAGAAGAGGGCAGTAAACACATTTGAATGGAATCATGAGGGTAGAAAAATATTCTATTTTACATAATATAAATTATAGTTCAATTAAATGTTTTGATAATTTTGGTTTTTTCTATCGAGAACTCTACATTTTATTACTGATTATCTAATATACCCGAAGAATTGAAAGAATGTAAAAATATGTATCGAAATCTCCTTCCCATATAAATCCGCCCACATTTTCGCTTCCTAAATCTATTTTGTGTAGCATAATTTTTCTCTTTTTTGTTTCAACTTTAAGATAATCAGGAAATAAGACCATAGCAAAAACTTAGCTTTTCCTTAGGACGGATTAGAATTTAAAGAGTTCTGTTTTACATAATGTTTTAGAGTGCGGAGTCCTATTCTCTTCTTCAAAACTTTAGTCTATTCATCATTCCTAACCGAGCATGTTCTCTGTTTTCTGTTTCCCAGTTCTCGACTCCGCTCGAACGGACATACGTTTTTTTCGATTTACAGTTCAAAATTTTACCCTTTATCTATTCTGCTTTTTCATCTCTATAACTGATAACAGACAACGCACAACTCACAACAGAACTTAGGTTTTAAACCTTTCACTCTTCCCTCTTTCCATTTTTACCCCTTAATCCTTCAACCTTAAACATTTCACACTCAGCACCTCTAATTTACCACTCATCATATTTTCAGTTAAAAATGGTTAATCCTCTTTTATCTTTGACTTATCAATCAAAAAACATCCAGTTATGATCACATTAGTTACAGCAGTTTTAAAGGAAGTTGTTGAGTTCGCCATTCAAATAACAATTAATCTATAAAATCATTAACATGAAAGAAAAAGCTAATCCTGTAGAAAAATTCAAATACCTGCTGAAGGGATCTGAAGCAGCGAAATTTTCCTCTTTTATATTAATTATCTTCTCCTCGCTATTAATTTATAAAATGAGAGGAAATATCATCTATATCCTCCCTCTTATCCTAGGGGCAGTATTGGTTTTATGGTATTCAATAACTCATTTGTTGCTTAAAAAATTTAACCCAAATCAAGAAGATTTTTACCACCAGGTAGAATGCTACCGGGCTTATCTCATAAAACGAGAAAAATACGAAACCACCATTTTGTTTATTTGGAATCTCACAGTCATTCCTGCTTATTTGTATGGCAAAGAAATAAACATGCTTATCTTGATAAGCTTTATGATAATAACCTATTTATTTGCAATTTCGGGGAGAAATATGTTCGAAAGAGCGAAAAAGGAATTGAACGCACTGGAACTTCAAAACAAGCCTGACTGAAAAAAATACCAGCTAATTGAAAAAAATAAGTTTAAGTTCAAAAACAATATCCTACTGGGTACTTCAAATACTGGTTTGGTCGTTTTTATCCAGTGTTATGGCGGTTGGTTACTGGGCCAGTGGTAATGAATTAAAGTTGAAATTGTGGCAGGTGATCACCGATTTTTCGGTAGTAATTTTTCTTTCAATTTTCTTTACCCACCAGATTAAAAGAACAATCAATAAATTTATTCAGTTTGATGCCCTTAATGTAAAGGATCTTTTCAAAATTCTCGGTTTACTCATTGCAGGAACTCTCCTCTTCTATTTAACTTATGAGCTATATATAAAATTCGCCTATAGTCTTATTTATAATAGGCTTGATGTTCTTGACCATCCATCCCAGGAAATGAGCAACAAAATTATTTTTATTTTAAATTACTGTATTTACTTTATTATCTGGACAGTATTTTATGTTGCGATAAAAGGTTTAATGGAGTTGAACAAAAGCAGGGAAATGAGATTACAACTTGAATCTAACCTAAGGGAATCACAGTTAAATACTTTGAAAGGGCAGATAAATCCGCACTTTATGTTTAATAGTTTAAACAATATCCGTGGATTAATGCTGGAAGATGTACAAAGAGCCAGAAATATGCTGACAAGCCTTTCTGAAACTTTGCGCTATTCCTTAACTAAAAGTCATGTGGATTCCATTGCACTGGAAGATGAGTTAGAGATGGTCAGAAATTTTATTGAAATATCTAAAATTCAGTTTGAAGATCGTCTTCAATTTAAAGAAGATATAGATAAAACATCTCTAAATACTCAAATTCCACCAATGATTATCCAGATCCTCATCGAAAATGCCATTAAACACGGAATTTCGAATTTAAAAAAAGGAGGAACGGTAAATCTTTCAACAGAATTAAACGATAGAAACTTACTCATAAAAGTCGCTAATACAGGAACTTTGAGAACCAGCGAAGACAGCACCCAACTGGGCATAAAAAATATTAAACAACGTCTTGAATTACTATATGGCGAAGCAGCGACTTTCAGTTTAAAAGAAATGGAAAATCAGGTGGTCGCCATTATTAAAATTCCGGTAGCATGAGATCATTAAAAGCAGTTATTGTAGAAGATTCACGCCTGGCGCGTAATGAATTAAAAGAGCTCCTTAAGATTCATAAAGAAATTGAACTTGTAGGCGAAGCCGAAAATGTAGACGAAGGTTTTAAGCTGATTACTGATAAAAACCCGGACCTCCTGTTCCTGGACATTAATATGCCGGAAAAGGACGGATTTGAATTACTTGAAATGTTAGATGATGTTCCTGTAACTATTTTTACCACTGCTTTTGATGAATATGCCATTAAATCTTTTGAATACAATGCTTTTGATTATTTACTGAAACCAATTAATCAAAAAAGGTTTACGAAATGTATAGAAAAAGTAATAGAACAAACCAGTGACAGCTCATCATCAGATTCTAAAACTGAAGGTGTTTTAAGCCTCGATAAGCAGATATTTATTAAAGATGGAGAGAATTGCTGGCTGGTAAAGATTCAGGATATTTTTATGTTTGAAATAGTAGGAAACTACACCCGCGTATTTTTTAAAAACAACAAACCATTGATCTATAAATCCTTGGGACAGATTGAAGAAAAATTGCCAGCTGATGTATTTTTCAGGGCAAACAGACAACAGCTAATCAACATTAATCATGTAAAAAAAGTAGTTTCCTGGTTTAACGGAAAACTTAAAATCGAAATGAATTCCGGAGATGAAATTGAAATCTCCAGAAGACAATCCTACCTTTTTAAGGAACAGTTGAGTTTATAAAAAATAACCTTGATAAATTTATACAAAATGAAAAAAACTAAAGCAAATTCCCGAAAAACCTATACTGTCTTTGGAATCAGTATTTTTACCATAATACTAATTATTGCAATACTTCTTTTTCTTAATAAAATTCAATTTGGAATATCGGAAATATAGAGGCTGTCCCTGAAATCGATTTCCAACTCCGATCGAACTGATACCTCTACAGCGACAGAAAAATGTAGAAAAAAAGGAAATTGGGTTGGAAACGATTGTCCCCCCGAGCGCAGTCGAGGGGTTAGTTAACTCTTTTTTCCTTTTTAACAAACAACAAACCTCAAACAATTAAGACAACTTTCTAACTGCTAAAACCAACACCTCCACTGCCCTATCGATCGTTTCAATTTTTGTACGGAAAGAAAGTACGGCAAGCCTGATCACGAATTTCCCGTCAATTAATGTAGAACTCAGAAAAACAGTGCCATTTTTATGGATTTCCTTCAGTAATTGTTGATTAAAATAATTTTCATTTTGATCCTGCGGCCACCAGAAATAAGTTACCGAAAGATCAGGTTCGGGTCCAATTTTAAAACCTAATTCCTGTATTCGTTCTCTGAAGTAGCGGGTAAGCAGTAATTTCTCTTCCAGGCAGGCTGTAAAAGGCTCTATTCCGTGTAACTGTAGCGGTAGCCATAATCGTAGCGCACGAAAATGTTTGGTAAGTTCGGGTGAAACATCTGCGGGATCTACCCTGGAAGTATCCGCATGAGCGTCCTGCATGTAGTTGGCACTGTAGTGATGGGAATGGAAAACCGCTTCTTTATCTTTTACCAACACTGCACCGATTCCAAAAGGTAAAAAGAGACTTTTATGAGGATCCACAGCCAAGGAATCTGCCATTTCAATTCCGTCGAATAGCATTTTCCGTTGTCCTGAAAGAATAAAAAATCCGCCGTAAGCCGCGTCAATATGATACCAAAGGTTATTTTGCTTCGCGATTTTGCCAAGTTTTTTTAATGGGTCTACAGCACCGGTATCTGTAGTTCCTGCTGAAGCAATTAGCAGAAAAGGTTCCAGACCATTTTCTTTATCCTTCTGAAGTTTTTCTGAAAAATCCTCCGGAATTATTTTTGAATTGGAATCCAGCTGAAGGTGGCGGATGATAATATCTTCAAGTCCAATAATTCGCAGCGCTTTAAGGCAACTATGATGTAGCTGCGGACTAAGATACACCACGTTTTTTTCAATTTTCGCACCTTTTATTTGGTGTTTGTCACGCGCGGAAGTTAAGCCAATCATATTGGCAATAGAACCACCGGAAGTCAGGTTTCCAACGGCAGATTCAGGAAATCCAAAGAGCGATTTCATCCAGTCCAAAAGCTCGTGCTCCATGGCCACTGCGCCGGGAGATGCGAATGATAGTCCGGCGTATTCGTTGGTAATATCCACAAGGTAATCTGCCAGCGCCGAGGCGTAAATTCCGCCGCCGGGAATATATCCCAAATGTCCTGCCGAAGCGGGATGGATTCCTTTTGCGGCAACTTTAGAATTATAAATTTCGAGTATTTTCTTAAGCGGTTTTACTTCAGAAGTAATAGAAAAATTCTCTTTTTTTGCCTTTTCCGAAGAATAAGTTTTAGTAGTAGGTAAATTATTTAAAAAAGTATTGGCGTATTGCTGTACTTCTTTTAATATTTTATTCCGTTCATCTTCAGAAGGTTCCAACGCACCCGAAATCTCGCTTAGTGCCCGGATTTGCTTTTTTAAATCGTCCATTTAGAATTCTTTTCAGCACAAAAATAGCGAAAATAAGAGCAGTGCCTAAAAAGCCAATTATCGTACTCCTATTATTCCAATGATAAAGAATTCCTTCGGAAGCAACTATTTTCTACAGGTCGATAATTGCCATTTTGGAGGCATCCCCTACTCTACTTAAATAATCCTCAATTCTAAAGCTATTTTTGTAAATCTTCTGAAAATTCCTGCAAAAGCAGCTTCAATTTGGGCTCGATATAGGCTTTGCAGAAGGGTTTTTCCGGATTTTTGAGGTAATAATTCTGTATTTGCTCCCTGGAAGGCTCAAAAGCACCAAAAGGATACACTTTAGTGACAATTTTTTCAGAAAAACTTGCCTGCAGAGTCATTAATGCTTTTTCGGCTTCAACTTTTTGATCAGAATTGTAAAAATAAACGGCCGACCGGTACTTAGACCTCATACTGTGGTTGGAAGTACTATTATGGGTATGCAGATGTATT
Source organism: Autumnicola patrickiae (assembly GCF_031846525.1). Classification (NCBI taxonomy): domain Bacteria; kingdom Pseudomonadati; phylum Bacteroidota; class Flavobacteriia; order Flavobacteriales; family Flavobacteriaceae; genus Autumnicola; species Autumnicola patrickiae. The sequence continues at coordinate 92,313 of NZ_JAVRHM010000010.1, read as the reverse complement.
TCAATTAAACGCTCTAAAGGAATTTTTTTTGAGTCATAATGAACAATAACCGCTTCAGAAAACGCGGAATGCGATTCTGTTGATGCTACGTAACCCTGTTCAACCTTTTCCACTCCTTTTAAAGACTGAAAAACGGCTTCTGTACACCAATGGCACCCGCCACCCAAAGCTATTTTAGAATCTGCAGCCATAAGAATAATTCAGAGTCTCAATTCTTCATATCGTTTACCTCCAATTTTATTTGCAAACCGAGAATAGAGCAGGAATTTCTTGCGGGTATTTATAAAGTAAACTCCGGTTAAAAGTACCATCGCCGCGATTACAGACTGAGTGGTAATTTGTTCATTTAAGAAATACCATCCCAATATAAGCGCAATTATGGGGTTTACATATGTTGATGTAGCTACTTTTTCCGGAGAAACTGTTCGCAGTAAATAATTGAAAGAAGTAAAGGCTACAATGCTTCCAAATAAGATAAGTAGAATCATCGAAATTTGCGTGGGACTGCTCCATGCTGCCGGAGCGCTCCATTCTTCCCCAAAAACCATACTTGCTATAAAAAGTAAAAGTCCGCCATTAAACATCTGGTAGCCGGTATTGACAAAGTAATTGGATGGTAAATTCGCCCTGCCAACAAACAAGCTTCCGTAGGCCCAACCTGTTAATGCCAAAGCAATCATAGACATGCCTAAAACGGAATTTTCCTGGCTTAGCACCTGCTTTTGACTTACCAAAAGGTAGATTCCAATTATTCCAAGCACCACACCCACCATAGACATCGCCGGAATCTTTTTCCCGTCAATGATCCTCATTAATAAAAGTACCACCAGAGGTTGAGCCGAGATTTCCAAAGCAGCAAATCCTGTATCTACATGTCTCAGCGCCCAGACCACCACGCCGTTTCCAAAAGCCAGGAAAAGGAAACCGGCAATGACTGTATTGAAAAATTGCTTCCTGCTTATGGCCAGACTCTTTCCCGTAATTTTACAGATAATGAAGATGAGGGTGCCGGCTGTGACAAATCTTATGGACGCCAGCATAAAAGGAGGCAGCTCGGTTACCGCAATTTTATTAAGTAAATAAGTAGATCCCCAAATTACATATACCGAAAAAAATGCCAGTATGATCAGCGTGGGATTAGGAACATTTTTCATAAAACAGATAGCTTCTAAAGCAGCTACAATATTAATGATAACTTTTGAGGAAAATTTTAAACCCGGGAAATCCTTACTTTTTTCTTTTTAAGCCTTGTATTATTCAATTCTTGCACGAGTTTTTCGGCTTTTGCTGGCGGCACAGACACAAAAGCGCAATCCTGTTTGAGCTCAATTACTCCTAATTCATCTTTGATGAGATTTCCCTGTTTCAGAAATAGTCCGGCGATATCACCTTTGGAAATTTTATCTTTTCTCCCTCCGGAAATAAATAATGTTGTCCATTTTGTTTGCTTTGGCTTTGAAGCCTGGGAATCACTCTCCAAATTTTTGGTGTAACTGTCCGGCGCGATATACTCCGGAAGACTTTCTTTTTCATACTGAAGCACATAGGCTGTACCTTCGCCGTGCATCCTGGCAGTTCTTCCGTTTCTATGGGTGAACTCCTCTTTTCTATGCGGAAGTTCATAATGAATAATGAATTTTATTTCCGGAATGTCGATTCCTCGTGCAGCCAGATCTGTGGCAATAATGAGACGATATGTCCCATTCCGGAATTTTATCAGCGCTCTTTCGCGATCCTTTTGTTCCATTCCGCCGGAAAAACACGCGTGCTGCATTCCATTCCTTTCCAGAAAATCACTGACTTCCTGAATACTGTCCTTAAAATTGCAGAAAATAATTCCGGGTTCATTTCCGGTGCTTTGCAGCAGTTTTAGCAACGTTTCCAGCTTATCGCGTTTTGGAGCAACCACTACTTCTGTATGTAATCCGGCAACGCCTTCCTTCAAATAATTAATGGTTTCCGGCTCCTTTAAACCTGCAAAAGAAGGAATTTTAATATTCTGAGTTGCAGACGTCAGGATCCTCTTTTTGAGCTGCGGAAGGGAATTGATGATTTCCTTCATTTCGGCTTCAAATCCAACTTCTAAGGATTTGTCGAATTCATCGAGCACCAGGATTTTAATATTGTCCACCGAAAAAGTTTCCCGTCGCAAATGATCTGCCACTCTGCCGGGCGTACCAATAAGAATCGCCGGCGGATGGCTGAGTTCAATTTTATCTTTGGAAAAGGCACGGCCTCCATATACAGCATTGGCTTTAAATCCCGAACCCATTTCCCGTGTTACCTGCTCTATCTGGATGGCCAGTTCGCGGGACGGCACAAGGATTAAAACCTGTACTTCTTCCAGCGTTGCGTCCAGTTCTTCAATTACCGGCAACAGGAAAGCCAGGGTTTTACCCGTTCCTGTTGGGGACAAAAGAATAGTATCTTTCTTCGTTTTTATCGAAACCAACGCCTCTTTTTGCATCGGATTAAGTTCTTTAATTCCGAGCTTCCCGAGTATTTCCTGCTGATTTTTAATTGGTGTTGCCATCTGAGTTGACTATTGTGAATATTATTCCGGAGAAGTTCCCCAAAAAGGTATAAAGAAAAAGAAAGCTCCACAAAATGGAGCTTTCAGGTATATATTTTACAGGAATAATCCTGTGATTTTGATTTGAGCTGGGGGTAATTAGATCTTCTTTACCCTAACCGCGTTCATGCCCTTCATTCCTCTTTCAAGTTCAAAAGTCACTTTATCATCTTCATCAATCTCATCGATCAATCCGCTAACATGCACAAAATGCTTCTCCTGAGAATTGCTGTCTATGATAAATCCAAAACCTTTGGAGTGATCAAAGAAAGAAACTTTTCCTTCTTTTGGCGCATGCTTATCCTCTTCTTCACCTTCCACTTTCTTTGGAACCCCGATTTCAATTTCGGAAGCATCAATTTCTACTTTGTCTGCAGGATCTGGTGGAGTATCTGTTAGATTTCCATTTTTGTCAACATAGGCAATCTCAAAAGAACTTCCTTTGGAGCTTGATTTGCGCTCTTCTTTCTTCTTACGCTTCTCCTCGCGCTTCTTTGCACGTTGTTTTTCTTTTTCGATTTTATTAAATGTTTGTTGAGATTTTGCCATTCGTCTATTTAAATTGTTTTTAGTTTATAAGTATAAATTAGTAATTATATGGGAAAAATAAAAATATAGACCATTTTTATCTTGAAATTTAGGAAAGAAATATGATTGTATATCCATTGACTTGTGCAAATATAAGCGTTTTAATTATATTAAAATAGTACTTAAATAAAAATGTAATTTATTGAGCCCTAACAATTTTATCGTTAATTGTTGTCTGGTTAGCATAACGCTTAAAGCAAGTATGGTTCAGCAAAACAAAGATTGAATTGCATGTCCCAAATCTAATTTGTATTTTAAACTGAATAAAAAATTAGTTATGATGAAAGCCGTAGGATATAAAAAAAGCCTTCCTGTAGAGGATCCCAATAGTTTTATTGAATTTGAAACTGAAAAACCAACACCTGGAGAAAATGATTTACTGGTCAAAATTGAAGCAGTCTCTGTAAATCCTGTAGATTTTAAAGTCAGGAAAAATGCTGCTAAAGACAAAGAGATGGAAAAGCCGAAAATTATTGGTTGGGATGCTTCTGGAACTGTAGAGGAAGTTGGTGAGAATGTCAAAAACTTTAAAAAAGGAGACGAAATTTTCTACGCCGGAGCTATTGGCAGGCAAGGTTGTAATGCAGAATATCAACTTATAGACGAAAGGATCGCGGGACATAAACCTCAGAATCTCTCCTGGGAAGAAGCTGCGGCCATGCCCCTAACCTCCTTAACCGCCTGGGAATGTATTTTTGAAAGGCTTCCAATTACCGAAAACAGTGGTAACAATAAAGTTATCCTGGTTATTGGAGGTGCCGGCGGAGTTGGCTCTATCGGAATCCAATTACTGAAGAAACTTACTCAATTTAAAATAATCGCAACAGCGTCCCGCGACGAAACCGAAGCATGGTGTCGCGAAAGAGGTGCAGATGTGGTGGTAAACCATAAAAATCTTGAACAGGAGATGAAGAGTAAAGGATTTGAGCAGGTAGATTATATCCTGAATTTTTCAAACACAGATATCCATTGGGATGCTATGGCAGCTCTTATCAAACCGCAAGGGCATATTTGCTCTATTGTGGAAACCAAAGATCCTGTCGATTTAAACAAAATTAAAAACAAAAGTGTGGCTTTTCACTGGGAGCTGATGTTTACCAGGCCTATGTTTGAAACTGATGATATGTACAAACAGCATGAAATCCTGGAGCGGATCTCCAGCCTGCTGGAGGAAGAAGTTTTGGAATCAACTTTAAATAAAACTTTTCACGGATTAAAATCTGAAACCTTCAGGGAAGCTCATCGACTTCAGGAATCGGGCAAATCTATAGGCAAGAACGTTATTAAATACTAAAAAAGTCCTGTGCCAAAAATGCCAATTATCGTCCTTCTGAAGAATTTCAGAAGGACTTTTTTATGCAATATGGTACAGGACGTTTTGCTAATAATATATTAAAAAGTCTATTCTACTTCTTCTTTCCAGGCTTTCGTTTCATAATCTAAATAGCCTTTTTCTCCGGGAACGTAAAATGTATCCTCATCCCAATCTGATAACGGAACATTTTGTTCAAAACGCTCTGCAAGATCTGGATTGGAAATATAAAGTTTTCCATAAGCAACAAGATCTGCATCGCCATCTTCTATCACTTTATTTCCTTTTTCCTGATCAAAACCACCGTTAATAATAATAGTTCCGTTGTATATTGGACGGTAACGTTTAGCGATCTGTGTCTCTGCATAAGGAATATCAGAAACATCGTTAAAAGGTTCTGACAAATGCAGGTAAGAAAGATCGTATTCGTTAAGTTTTTCGATAATATAATCGAAAGTAGGAATCGTCTCTTCATCCATCGTCATTCCAAATATTCCGTTTAGTGAAGGATTCAGTCTTAACCCGATTTTATTCTCCGGCATTACTTCTTTAATGGCATCAATAACATCAAAAAGGATTCGTGCCCGCTTTTCTTTTGTACCGCCATACTCATCTGTACGATGATTCGATGTCCCATTGAAAAATTGGTGCAATAAGTAACCATTGGAAGAATGAATTTCCACACCGTCAAAACCAGCATCCATAGCATTTTTCGCGGCTTTTTTAAAGTCCTGAATTGTTCGTTGAATATCTTCTAACGTCATTTCCCTTGGAGTGACAGTATCTTTAAAACCTTCCGGAGTGAAAGATTTAGCTTCGGGATTAATAGCTGAAGGGGCCAGCGGGGCTTTTCCATCGTGGAAATCGGGATGTGACATCCTGCCCACGTGCCAAAGCTGAATAAAGATTTTACCATCAGCTTCGTGAACACTTTTGATCACTTTTTTCCAGCCTTCTACCTGGGCCTCACTGTGAATTCCCGGCGTATTAACATAGCCTACAGCTTCTTTGGAGATTTGCGCCCCTTCGGTGATTATCAATCCGGCTCCCGCCCTTTGCTTATAATAAATATCGTGCAAACCTTCTTCAGGTTTATTTTCGGCGTTAGTTGCCCTGCTCCGCGTCATAGGTGCCATTACCACTCTGTTGGCCAGCTCGATTCCGCTAAGATTATAATTTTGTAATAATGCCTGTTTCTTGCTCATAAATTTGTTTTAAGTATTCGAAAACATGGAATTTCTTCAGATTTTTCAGCAAAACCGACTTCAGAATCGTAAAGTTTTCATAGCAATTTAATTCCCATGAAGCCGGTATGACATCCGGAAAAAAAATCCGGAATCTTATTTTCGCTGAATTAAGAAAAAGTATTCTTCATCAGAAGCATATTTTCTGCAAGCAAAATTAAGTAAAAGGCCTCCAGAGGCCCCTTGATTTATGTTAGTAATGGCTGTTAAACATTGTTAAGCCTGAAGGATTTCCTTACGAATCCTGCTAAGGCTTTCGGGTTTAATTCCAAGGTAGTTGGCAATATGGGAGTTGGGAACCCGTTGTTCAATTTTTGGATATTGTTCGCAGAACTCAATATAACGCTGCTTATTGTTTTTTTGAAGCGCAGACAAAATCCTGCTGCGCAAAGCGACAAAGGCATTCGTGGTTTTAATACGAAAAAAACGTTCAAATTTCGGAATTCTTTCGTACAGGGTGTCGAGCGTGCTTTTCTATATTTCCAGTAAAAGTGAATTTTCGATAGCAACAACAAAAAGTTCAGCCTTTCTTCCGCTAAAGAAGGCTTCAAAATCGCTTATCCACCAGTCTTCCACTGCAAATTGAATAATGTGCCTGTTGCCACTTTCATCCTGATAATATGCTTCCAGGCAACCGCTAACTACATAAAACTCTGAAAGGACTTCCTGTCCAGGTTCTAATAAAAATTCTTTTTTTAATAGTTTCCTTTCTGAAAGTACGCTTAGAAATTCAGTTTCTTCTGAAGGATCAAGTTTTATAACCTGTGCAATGTGTTGCAGGATTTGATTTTGCATGTAAAGTTTAAAGTAACTAAAGTATGAAAATTGCCATTTTAGGGGTCACTAAATTAAGGTTCTTCCTTTAATTATTCTTTTTTAATTGGAACCATATAAACAGGAATGTCTGTTTTCTCCAGGACTCGGGAAGCAATGGTTCCTACAAGAAGTTTCTCGAGGGTGGAATGGCTATGGGTGCCCATCACGATTAAATCTGCATTCCATTCTTTGGCATAATGTAGTAACGCGGTGTCGGTTTCTCCTTCTGCTAAATGATAACTTGCTGTGGGATCCTGAAGATGATCTGTGGCAGTTTTTAGAAATTCTTCAGCGAAATTCCTCATCTCCTGTGACAGGTTCATATCTGTAGCAAGATTATAGCCGTCATAACCCATAAAAGTAGGGTACTGCATGCCATAGTAGCTTACGTCTGTTAGCACGTGCATAAGGCAAACTTCAGCATTTAATTTTTTTGAAAGATCGTGACCTGCTTTTGCCACCTGTTCAGAAACGGGATTATAATCTATAGCAATTAGAACTTTTTTCATAACAAATTGAGGTTGGTAATTATACCTGAAGTTACAAAATAGTCATCGCTTTAGAAAGGCGGATGTAAAAATTCTAAAAACTTATTCTGACTGGGAATTATTATGAAAATTCTTATTCTTCTTCCTGTAATTTGATGGTGAAATCCCGTGCTTATCCTTAAAAATTTTAGAAAAATAACTTTTATTGATAAGACCGATTCGGTCTACAATTTCAGCAAGGCTTAAATCTGTATTAATAAGTAGATTTTGGGCAAGATCCAGGCGAACCTTATTAACATAGCCATTTACAGTATGGGAGTACAAATCATGAAAACCCTGCTGCAGTTTATTTGCATTGAGCCCCACCTCTCTCGAAATCACTTCTATACTATGAAAGTTGATGATATCTAGTTTAATAATTTCTGCCGCCTTTTCTATTTGCTCTACTTCATACAGGCGCAATAAAGAACGGTTACCAACATCTTTTAAATCATCCTGATACTGGAGCATTTGAAGGGCTATAATTTCATATATCTTACCTTCAGTAAAAAGTTTTTTAAGAAATTCCTTCTCTTTAAAATTTTCAATTTCCTTAAACATTTCAGAAATATGAAGACTATACATCCCTTCATATAAAAACTGATGGCTAGCCTTTTCGTCTGTAAATAATTTTTTAAATTCCTCCTCCATACTTTCTACTTCACAGGAGGTTTTGGATTGAAACTCATCTCGCTGAATTTCTATACTAGTAATTACAGCTTTTTCCCCTGCCAAAAAACTGAGTATATGGCCATTACTCCGTTCGCTGGCTACCACCGCATTCTGAAATTTTTTAATGTTGTGAACAACCTTTTCATTACCAAATCTATGTCCTACAGAACCTTGTAGAGCATAGATAAATTTTAAAGGATGTACTTGGGTTTTTACAAAATGAATTTCAAAATCCTTTTGAAAAGTACAGTCGTAGATTATAAAACCCAGTCCATTGCCAAAATTAATACCCTTTATAGTTCCTTTTCCCATATTTGAAGGAACCTTAATATAATACTCTTCGCAGTTCTGTTGCAGAGGAACATCGAAGGCTTCAGATATATTTCTTAATACATCATTTATTGGCAGGGAATTTACTTGAATTGTTTTCAGAAAAATTGTTTTGAACAATAGTAGGCTTATTAAAATGGCTAAACTGATAACAAGGAAACCTTTAACAAATCTTTAAGGATAAATACAGTCTTTACTTTTACTATAAATACGTTAATTATTATGAATCAATTAATTAACATATTTCGTTTGTTATTATTTTGCTAAGGGCTTTTCCATATTTACTGCTGTTCCTTGAAAAAACTTATATTAATAAAAACAGATATTTTTTGGTATGGCAGAAGAGAAATTAAAACGTTCCCTCGGTTTATGGGATGTACTAATGTTTGGTGTTGGTGGAATTGTTGGAGCGGGTATTTATGCAATAATTGGGCAGGCAGCTGCACTTGGAGGGAATATGCTATGGCTTAGTTTTGTTATAGCTGCTTTTGTGGCATTACTTACCGGCTTATCTTATTCAGAATTTGTAAGTCGCTTTCCGGATGCCGGCGGGAGTTTTGAATATATTAAACAGGGATTGGGAAATAAGACCGCCCTCTATATGTCAATTTTCATGGTTTTCACCGGAATAGTAGCCGCCGCCGCTATCTCCATTAGCTTTGCCGATTACCTTGGTCGGCTGATAGAAGTTCCCTCCTGGATAATTGTAATCGTAGTTGTTGCATTAATGGCTTTATTTAATATTCTTGGCTCTAAATACAGTTCCTATTACAATTCTTTTGCTACTATAGTCACTTTGCTGGGTCTAGGTCTAGTTGTAGTGGTATGTATTCCTGATATCGGTTCCCGTAGCCTTATAAAAATGAATGACGAAGGCTGGACAGGGATAATGGCTGGAGGTGCCCTTATTTTCTTTAGCTATATAGGTTTTGAAGATTTGGTGAAAATGGCTGAGGAAACAAAGGAACCGGAAAAAAATATGCCCAAGGCGGTAATGCTTAGCGGTCTTACAGTACTGCTTATATATGTTCTTATCGCAATTTGCTCCATAAGCGTTATGGGTTGGGAAGAACTGGCAAATGCCAATGGGCCTCTTGCTGCAGTAATAGAAACTAAACTGGGAAATATTGGCGCAACAATATTGGTAATTGTAGCACTTTTTGCCACCAGTAAAACTATTTTAAGTAACATTTTGGGGACGTCCCGACTCGTTTATGATGTTGCCCGGGACAGTGAAATAAAATGGATGAAACGTTTTACCACTCTAAAAGGTATAGGTACAAAAACACCTAATTATGCTATTATAGTAATTGCCATAGTGGCCATAATATTTGGATTAATAGGAAACCTGAAAGTGGTTGCCAGTATAAGCAACATATTTATTTTTATTGTCTTTGGAATGGTTAACGTTGCTTTGCTGCGACTGCGCTATATAAACCGCGACAAAGAGAAGGAAAAGCCTTATTTCCACATTCCATTAAACGTAAATAATATTCCTGTTCCTACAGTAATTGCGCTGGTGACAATTATTATCCTCTTTGGATTCAATATTTATAACCTTTTACAGGGAAATCTTTAATTAGCGGTTGCCGCTTGCAGCATCCTCTATTTCTTTTTTAAGATGATCCAGGTAAAGTATTCCGTTTAAATGATCTATTTCATGCTGAAAAATTACAGCTGTAAAATCTTCTACCATTTCTACATGGTGGGTGTTGTCCAGTTTATCATATTCTACTAAAACAGCATAAGACCTCGTCTTTGTGGTATCACGACGATCGGGAATGGAAAGACAACCTTCCAGACAATCCTGTTTTAATTCTGAATACTGAACAATTTTGGGGTTGAGAAAAAGTTCGAATGGAAAATTTTCCTTATCAAATCGCTGCACCCAGATAATGTTCTTCAGAATTCCAACTTGTGGAGCTGCAATTCCCGCTCCCAAAGACATGCTATCTGTAACAGTTTGATAAAGCCGCTTTACGAACCTTCTTAGGACAGGGTCTGAAGGATCTACATTTACATCTTTACTTTTGGTTCTCAATAAAATTGAATCGCTATGATTTGTTATTTTAAACACCCGCATGGGTTCGGAACTATCTGCAGCCATTATCATTTCTACCTGTTCTTGTGTAAAGGAACTATCTGCCTGTTTGTTATTCCTCATACTGGAGCAACCGGCAATTAGAACTACCAGAAACAATACGGAGAGTATATTTTTCATACATTAAATTTAATACTTGAACAAAGCTACGGCTATTCATTAAAAAAGCCGCAAAAATTAATTTGCGGCTTCTGTCTTACTTATTTGTTAAGGATTATCTTCTATCCCTACGAACATGATCATCGTCTTCGGATTCTTTAATCCTGTGCTCTTCATTAACAGTAAACTCAGGAGAACCTAAACTACCTCCAAAGAAAGCAGCTAATGCACCCAGAAGTAATACTCCAAAAGCAATAATACTAAATCTCCCAATCGCATCTGTAATTTTATCACTCAGCTCTATAGCCTTTTGTTTAGCATCGGCATAAGCCTGCTCGGCTTTATCTATAGCTTGCTGTATATTTTCTTCCCACTTCTGGATCATTCCGTCAATCTCTGATTCACTTAGTTCTGTATTTTCAGTCAGGTAAGTTTTTAATTCTTCCTTCTGAATATATTCCCCATCTCCCTCCAGTTCAATATTTAGATTTCCGTTGTCATCCATATTGAAATTAAGGTCGTTAAAAAATTCTTCAATTTCCATAGATTTAATTAAACCTTTAGGATCTACCTGCGGATTCTCCAGCATCTGGCGGGTATCTGTAGATGCACCTTCCGGAACCACATCATATCTTTCTGCAGTATTTAAAACCTGTAGCACCTGCTGCTTAGCCTTTTCAACAGAAAAGTTAGCCTGATCCTGACTTTGTTGTTGGGCCTCCTGTACCTGCACAGTAATTTGTTTGGACTGGTTATTATTACCTCCAAATAATCCGGAGACTATGTTTCCCATTCCATTCATTATTGATCCTACTGTAGATGTAAGAAAATAGAAAGTCACAATTGCATAAAGTGCCCAGGCAAGAAATCCATGAATTCCACCATCTGCTGAAGAAGGAAAACCAGACATTCGTCCTGCTACCAAACCTCCAACAAACAAAGCTACTAAATTGGATAAGCCCCACCAGATTATTGTTCCGGTTCCAAGTCCTGCAAGAGGATCAGATTCTGTCATGGGATTTATGGAAGTAAGTCCAATCCCTAATCCCAGTAAATTTAAAAGAAAACTTATTGCCAAAGCAGTTAATGCACCGGCAAAAATTGCGCCCCAGGAACTCCTGGTAACCTTATCCCTTAAATTATTAAAACCTGTTCTTGATCGCGTTGTACGTGTTGTATCCATAAATATATTTTTAGTTGGTTTCTTCTAAATTAAGGCAACAAAAAATAGAAAGGATAGAATAAAGGATAATTAAACGTTAAACAGTCATTAATTTAACATTCTTATAGTACAATTTTTAATAATTTTTAAATTTAAGGAATTTGTAGTGCGAAAATGTGAATTTTTTGGCATTCACTTTAGCACCTCCCACTAACAAAAAATCCTGTAGATAATAAAGGAATGCTTAAGTATTCTAAGGAAAATAAGGAATTTTTTGGTGCTATTGTTTAAGAACTATAATGCTGGCTTTTGCTCCGGTTAGCAGGTTCCACACGTTTCGGGTGACTGGCTGTCCCTCGGCATCAAATACCCTCAATTCTGCAGTATTTGGTCCCGAGTGTCCCTGATTAAGAGCTTCAAATTCGATATTGTTAAGTCCGCTATCCAAGGTCACAAGAATAGGACGATAACCACCATCAAGCAAAATACTAGGTTCCACTACAACTCCATTAACCCAAACCCTTATACGATCCCCATCTACAGATTCATGATCACGGCAATATAATTCTACATAGGCGCCTTTAGTTGTAAAATCACCCATATATTGATCTGCCCTGTATTCTTCTTTAGCTTCTTTATCTTTTTTCCATTTTTCTTCAACGGCGTCACCGGCTGTTAGGAATTCATTTTTTGTTTGCCTAAAATCCAGCTTCTTTGGTTCCTCTTTTAAAAAATCATTCTCTTTATCCTCATCTTTATTTAGACGAAATGAAGAAAAAGTACCAGAATTGTTGTTCTCTGGTTCAGCGGGTAAAAGGGTGCCGGTATTTGTAGATCTTGGAATCTCAATTTGAGCATGGGCTCCAACAGTGATCCCTACTATTAAGAATAAAGTATATAAATATTTCATTTTCAGGCTTTTCACATAATGGCCAAATGACCTACGCACATCATAACAAAAATACAGCCAAACATATTGCTTTAATGAACAAAATTTTAAAAATTAATCATCAGCTGCAATCCGCTGAACGTATTCAGCTTCTATCTCATTATAAGTTGTCCAGAATCCTTTTGGCTCAAGACCTTCCAGACGATCTGATAGAATATTCAAGTGGGCATGCCATCCACTACAGACAGCTATTAATGTACCTTGATTCTTTCCAAGATTTTCGTGGGTTAGAAGAAGATGCGTATTATTCTCTCTGCTACTCAATTCGAAAGTGACAAGTGAGTCGTCATTCCAAGTAAAACCTAATACTTCCGGGGGATCGAGTTGCACTACTTTCTCATTTAAAGTTTCTCCATCAGATTTATCTTTAAATTTTTCTGGAACAGAATCTTCCTGCATGGATAAATTTCTATGTTGGAAAACAAGTTTAACCTCCCCTCCTACTTCCAACTGCATATTTCCGGAGGCAAGCCAAAGACCACGTTTATCAGAATCTGTTAAGTAATTCCATACTTCCAGAATCTTATTCTGAAAAGTCCGCTCAAACTTTACAGTACCCGGAGAAGTAATTCTGCCATATTTCTGCATCTCATTTTTCTGAATGGTTTATAGATTTTAAAGATACTAATTAATGGAAAATAAAATGCAGAGCAGAAAAAGCAAATGAACTTTTATTCTCAAAAGTCGTGATAAATCCTCTAAAGAAGTTGTCCAATACTTTTTGACATAGTACATTGGTACTCATTCTTACCTGCTTAAATTAAATATATCATGACTGTACATCACCTCCTGGAAAAAGAATCTATAGCAAACAAATTTGTCGCACAACTCAGGGATATTTCCGTTCAAAAAGACCGCTTACGTTTCAGAAGAAATGTTGAGAGACTTGGGGAGATTTTGGGGTACGAACTGAGCAAAAATCTAAGTTATGGGCAGGAAAATATTACCACTCCACTTGGTGAAATTACAATGGACCTTCCAAAAGAGGAAATTGTGATTTGCTCTATATTGCGAGCAGGATTGCCACTGCACACCGGATTATTAAACTATTTTGATGATGCAGAAAATTCATTTATTTCTGCATACCGGCATCACCCATACGACGATGAGGAGTTTGAAATCCTTGTTGAATATTTGGCATCCCCTTCTTTAGAGGGAAAAATCCTTATTCTGGCTGACCCCATGTTAGCTACGGGAAGTTCTTTTGTAAATGTTCTTAGTGCACTGGAAACTATGGGTAATCCAAAGGAAATTCATTTGGTTTCTATTATTGGAGCAAAGGAAGGAATTAAATATGTGAGCAAAGAATTTCCTGAAAACAGCCATCTCTGGATCGCGACGATAGACGAAAAATTAGACGAAAGAGGATATATTGTTCCTGGCCTGGGTGATGCAGGGGATCTCTGTTTTGGACCTAAACAGCAACATTAAGCTGAAGCTAAAAAGGATAACCAATTGCGAAATTAAGAATAGGGCTGCCAAAATCATACGTCCAACGATCCCCTTCAGGAAGGGAAGGATCGTGCATAGGCGCAGCAAGATCAAAACGAATTACAAAATTCTGAATATCTACCCTAAGCCCGGCACCGACACCAATTCCCAGTTCGTTTGTGAAATCTGATTCAAAATGTCCACCTGGCAAAGCATTGTCTTCCTCAGTATTCCAAACATTTCCGGCATCAGCAAAAACTGCTCCCTTTAAAAATTGAATAATAGGGAATCGATATTCAATATTTGCTTCCAACCTTAAATTCCCTGTCTGGTCAAAAAAGGTGATATCATTCTCAGATGTGTAAGTTCCCGGTCCCAACGAACGGATCCTGAAAGCTCTCACGCTATATGGTCCGCCGGAAAAATATAGTTTTGGAAATGGCATAACATCAGAATTCCCATAAGCTTTACCCAGTCCTGCAAAAAGTCGGGTTGCAATCTTTTGTTCACCTCCAAAATTAAAATGATATCTAAAATCTACATCTGCCTTTGCGTATTGGGCATAAGGCATTCCCAGGAATTTATTCGGTTCTCCTCCCTCACCCGAACTTCCACCACTAATTAGGCTTATGGTATTACCGGCAATGTCCAATGTACTATTAACAAAAAACTGATGCGTATTGCTCTCATCTACCATACCATTATAAGTAAATGAATAGGTAAGACCCGCAATAAAGCGCTGCTCAAAACTACTTCTAAGGAATGGGTTGTCTTCAAGTATCTGTTCAAATTCCTCTGTAGTCTTACTTAACTGCGAATAGCTAACCGAAATCGGATTAAGTTCGTGCGTTACATATCTGTTTGCATTCCATAAATATCCGAAAGAGGAAGAAGCAGAAAGAAGAGTATAAAGCTGACTCCTGGAAAGGTAATTACCACCTAGATTAATTTTTGTCTTGGGTATGGAATAATCAAACCAGTTATCTTCTATATCAATAGGAAATAAAAGTCGCGGCACCATCAAATCTGCATCCAAACCCAGATTAATACTATTTAAACCTGCATTATCCCCTCCTGCAATTTGAACCTCATATCCTAAATTAGCTGTAATATTTAAGGTTTCCCCTCCTTTCCATAAATTACGATTGCTGAAGGTCACGGCAAGGCTCGGTCCTGCAAAATTATTGGATTTTGTGACTCCCTGAAGCTCTGCCCTTATAGCTCTTTTATTTAGTGGGGACAGGAAAATATTAGCTTCCAGTACACCAAGGCTGTCGGTACTTAAACTGTCGATTTCGTCATAACGGATATTTACAAACTTATAAGCCCCTATTGATCCAAGACGTCTACTGGTGTTTCTGGAAATTGACGGACTATAATTTTGTCCCTCATCAATTAGTATATAAGGATCTAGTCGTTTCGGTTTAAAAAACTCTTCTTCCCTTATAAAATTTTTTCCTTCATAACTTACGGTATCCCTCATTAAAGAATCATTTCCCACCACATAATTGGGATATACATTTACCTGAGTAATCCTGTAAGGTATGATTCCTCTTTCGGGCACTTCATTTTTTAAACGCAGAAAAAGATCGAACTGTTTTTGATCGTACTGGTTGGTATCAGCTTCAAAAAGCAAAAATCCAGGATTAAAGTTATAATATCCTTTCTCCTTCAGGCTGGCCTCTATTCTTTCTCTTTCCAGCTTTAGTAAAGGCAAATCAAACCTCATCCCTGGTTCTAAAGGGGATTCTGGTAAAAGCTTTTTAATTTCCTGATAAATTAAAAGAGTATCGTTGTCGAGCTGATAATTTTCAAGTTCGTAAGGCGCAGGAAGGTCTGCATTATATGTAACGCTGGCGACCTTATCTTCCTCATCCCGGTTGACAGCACTATTCACACTACTGTAGAAGAAACCCCTGTTTTCAAGTCGGTTAATTAATAAATCCTGAGTTGTAACAGTTTCCACATCACTAAGATAAACCGGCTCCTCTCCTATTTTATCATTAAGAAATTTATTAATAAAACCAGGCTTCTCCCTTTGCGCTTTGTAGTGAAAATACAGCCCGGGCCGCATTCCGAGGATTTTGCTATTCGGTTCCGGACGTATAACATTTTCCAGTTCAGTTCTTATTTCCTTTAGGTCATCTACGTTGGAACTTGTATCCAGCTCTACATTTGCACCTTCATACAAAAATTCATCTTCAGGTATAAATTTCTCTACACTACAGGACTGTAATGCAAAGATTGAAACCACTATCACGTAAATAAAACTGAATTTTCTCATGTGGCGACTTCTGTTAATTTTCATCCTCCTGATTCTGATTGTCTTCTTCCTCTTCTTCCTCATTATTTAGCATGGCTGCCCATAACTCCTGAAACTTATTAAATTCCTTTGTAAAAATAAGTGCCAACCCGCTTACAATTACCTGCCCGTCAATTACATTTTCAAACTGGTTGAGTCTAAATCCTTTTAAACGCCAGGTACCATCTTCAGAAATTAAATATTGCAGGCTCACATTACCTATTAAAGGATTTGTTTCAGCAGGATCACTACTTGAACCTTCAATGTCTACTTCACTTCCAACCCTTACAATCAATCGGTCGTTCATAAATGATTTTTGCGCAGCAATATCGAGTTCCGTACGGTTCTGCGGATTCGCACCCTGGTAATCTGTATAACTATCCAACCCGAAATCAAGCTGTACCCCACTATCCCCAAGAAGCTTGTTAGAGAACATATTCAGTTGGTCTGATAAAGCCTGGTTGAGGTTATCCCGGGCAATTGTAGCTGTTCCCCCGCCACTTCCATCTGTTCCGGAATCTGGGTAAAAGCGATTTAATACAAGAAGTGAGAAAACCTGTTTATTGAGTTCCTGTTCCTGATTATTAAGTTGTTGAACACGCCCATAAACCTGTCCGCTTACCGCCCCCTGCTCCTCTTCTGGCATATCAAGCCCAAAGGAAATTTCCGGTTGCATTAATTCGCCATCAACATTTAAATAAACCAAAAACGGAAGTTCCTGTCGGAAACGGTTTTGGGTACTAACATCTGCTCCCGAAGTTTGTGCAGCCATTAAAGATGATGCTGAAGTTTCTATTCTGTAAATTGCCCTGATATCCATATTTGCATCCATAGGATCACCGGACCAGCTCACGCTACTACCCTCAGCTATTTCAAATCTCCTGCTTACCAAATTGTAAAGGCTCATTTCATAATGGCCGCCGCTCATTTCATAACGACCAGCAAGTGTGGTCCGCCCATTGGGATACATATGAAAGTTGAGATCTCCTTCTCCTGTAACTCTAAAGTTGTCTCCTGTATCCTCACTAATTATAATATTAAAAACAGCATCTTCATCTATAGAAATTAAAGCACTTATATCGAATCCGGAAAGAATTATGGTTTCATCCTCTTCATCTGTCTGAGTAAGAATAGCATCAGGATTTTCACGATTTACAAAAATAACAATGCCCCCTCGCTCCTGTATATCGACTTCATTTTCGGGAATTACATAAGTAACATCCGTATTGGGACCTATATCGAGATCCATATCTAAAATTGGCAAATTAAGATCCCCTGTTAAAGTAGCATCAACATCAAAACTGGCAGTCCCGTAAAACAGGTCATTATCTTCTGCAGTAGAATTTAAAACCTGAAAGTTTTCGGCATTAAAAGTTAAATCAAAAGATGGGTTTAAAAAGCTTTCGGTATTAACTTCACCATCCACCACAAATGAATTATCCTGCGCATCTTCAATCACAAAATTCTCAAAGTAAAATCCTTGATTATCAAAAGTAAGATTTTCATTAGGCATAGTGAACGGCGCATCCAGCATAGCTACCGTAAAAGTTGCTTCATTAAAATCCAAGTTCCCTTCATATTGAGGATTGGCAGTAGTCCCATTTAACTGAACCTCGCCAGACATAGTTCCTTCCCCGCTACTAATAGCCCCCATAGAAAAACCTGAAAGAGCAGACATTTGTACTTCCTCAAGATTTAGAACCATATCAATCTGGGCTACGGTATCTATTACCTGATAATTGCCTGTTAAATCCATAATCACTTCTCCTCCAGTTGTGGCAAGTCCAAAATCATAATTTTGATTCCCCAGTGATTCACCGTCCAGACTAAGTGTTCCCATATTCACTTCCATCAGGTTGAACTCATTAATATCCATATCTGCAAGGATTCCGGTACTTCCCGTTGGTTCTTCCAAAATAAGGTCACCATTCATCCTTCCTGTGGCCAAAGTTTCTTCGGGATTTAAATAAGAAAGCAATGCTGCCAGGTTAAAGTTTTCAAAAGTAAAACCTAGATGCTCCGTTTCAACATTAGGCAAATCTGTTCTAATTGAAAATTCCTGATCATTCCTACTAAAAACAAAATTATTGAAGTCGATAGAATTATCTGCAAATAATGCTTCATTGTCCTGCGGAATAGACCATTGATTTTTATTTAGTACTACATCTTCAGGATTTAAGTGAATTCTAAGGGTATCATTGCTACTCGTGGTTTCAGATTGTATATGTACCAATTGCTCTTCTTCATAAAAGGCCTGAAAATCAAGAAATAAAGTTTCCTGTTCCACCCTACCCACAAGATTAGTTTCCATAATGGCTAACGGACCATAGCTAAGGGTATTAAAGCCCAAAGTAAAATCGAAATTAGCCGGATTCGAATCCAGGTCGAATGCCAGACTATCAACTTCTGCCCCAGCGTAATTCACATAAGGTAAGCTTACATTTGCAAGCAAAGTGCGTTCTTCCTCATTAAAATCAACACTTAAATTAATAGTATCCATTTCTTCCAGGTCTACCAGAAATACTTCCCTTAAAATGGGTGCAGGAGCAATCATTCCACGGAGTTTTAAATTAGCTGGATTCTCAATGGTATCAGCAGGTTCCACATTATCAGAAAGATAACTGCGATAATGTCTCATGATGGCATCTGTAAATTCGGCAGGACTGGTATTGGATTCCATTTGCAAATTCAGCATCTTATTATCTACGGCAGCCGCTGTACTGTCCTGGGAAACGTATGCACCTGCACCAAAATCCCCCAGAAGGTAACTTTTATCATCATAAACAGCCACACCGTCTTTAATACTGGAAGTTACCTGAAATGCATCTCCACTTCCTTCATATATTGCCCTTAGCCTAAAGGCAGTTCTTATCTCTCTCGTAGAAAATCCAAGTCCGGCAAGGTCTGCTCCTTCTACATTCAGGCTTAAATCATAAACCGGTGCTACAGAATCCAGAACGAGTCGTGTTCTCAAATTAGCGTTAAGATTATCATCGTTATAAGAAGAAGTAATCATCCCTCTTCCATCCTCAACTTCTCCTGAAATTTCCAGACCTTCTATTGTATAATCATTATAACTAAAACTGGTAATGGTAGATTCCAGGGTAGCATCCATTGTGTTAAGATTACTGCCCTCCCCTGAAGCTTTTAACTGAAGTGTAAGAGCTCCAAGTGATTCATTCTGAAGAATGTCGCCAAGCTGCAAACTGTCAATTTCCATGTCTGCATCAAAAGCAATTTCCTCCCTGTTTATAAAACTGCCATTAAGATTTATATTACCATCTGAAGTATTTAATTGGGCTATAGCATTTATATTTTCCGGGCTACCTCTTAAATTCCCGGTTAGGCGCACTCTCTCGGGCAGGCTAATTCCAAGGCTGTCTTCTTCAATAATCTGGTTAAGATCAGATTTTGTTGAAACCAATTCGATGCTCGGAAAATCAAATTTTATCTCATCCGGTTCTGTTGGGTTTTGGATACTTCCCCTTGCTGAAATTCTTGTATTTTGTCCCCAATTCACTGTTGCTGAAGGAATTTGCAGGTAGGCGACCGGCCCGTCTATTCGTAAATTTCCGGTGATTTTTTTTCTACTGAGATTTACCAGATATTCATTGCTCCTTAGATCTGGCTGAAAGCGGAAAATCTCTTGCAACGCAATTTCAAACCTGCTCAGGTCAGCACTTAATTGTGCACTTTCCGGAGCATTTAGAAAATTATCGAGACTGCTATATTCTGCGGAAAGTTCTCCTTTCAGGATATTTCCATTTGCGGCAAAATTTAATCCTGAAAGTTCCAGCGCACTTTCAGAAACATCCAAATTAAATTCAAGTTCGTTAAAGGCTATCCCTGAAGATTCTTGAAATTCCAGCTGATTAAAGTCTGCTCCCGCAGTTTTGTTTTTTAAGTACAGATCACGCACTTCCAACGTCAATTCCTGTAGCACCAGTGCTTCAGGATTGAATTCTCCGGTTTTTGGCCGGGCGTTATTTGCCAGATATGTGATGTCGTTAGATTGCAGATTAATTTCAGCTACCTCTACCGTCCAT
This sequence comes from Autumnicola patrickiae, assembly GCF_031846525.1. NCBI lineage: Bacteria > Pseudomonadati > Bacteroidota > Flavobacteriia > Flavobacteriales > Flavobacteriaceae > Autumnicola > Autumnicola patrickiae. Next base: position 72,162 of record NZ_JAVRHM010000010.1, on the reverse strand, counting down.
TCCGGCCATTGGAAACCTTCCTCTGCAGCAGGTGTGGCAACTTCCGTAGAATCTGTCGTTTTAATTTCTGTGGGGGACATTTCCATATAAACAATGGAGTTGTTTAAATCCAAATTATCGACCTCTATAATATTATTTGCGAGATCCATGACCGGTGCCGATGTATTTAATTCCGCAATATCAAAACGGGCAAGAATACCATCGGGAATGGATTCATATTCCCCATTTACATTATCTATAGTTAATAAATTCACAGAAAGATATGGTAAGGGCGCATCTTCCTGCTCGGGTGATTCAGGAAAAGGTTTTGTTTGCAGGTAGTTAAAGTCTGTATCTGATAATCTTGCAGAAGCAACCTCAAAACGGATATTTTCAAGATCGGTTTCCTGCATCTCCACTTCCAGGCTTTTCATTTTAAGCCAGGTATCCATCCCCGTTACATCATCTTTATAGGTAACATAAAAATTAGAAAGATTAACATCTCCTATAGAAAATTCCTGAGTAGCTGTTGTGTCTTGCTGAGCTGTGGTCGCAGTTGTAGTAGTATCGGCCGGCATCATAGCATCTACCAAAAACTGGAAGTTAAAACCTTCTATAGAATCTTTTCTGGTAATATTCGCTCTTATCCCATCCCAATCCAGTTCATCAACAGCTATTCCGTTACCATTTATTATTGGCCATAACGGAATATCGGCTTCCAGTGATCTGGAGTAAACCAATGTGTCTCCCTCCTTATCTTCAACATAAAGTCCCTGCACGCTAATATCCCCCGAAAAAGTGATAAAAAGTTTATCCAGCTCTATAACCGTATTTGTTTTATCTGTTATTGAAGAAATAAACTTGTCCTTTATAATGCCTTGCCCCCAGGGACTTCGCACAAAAAGGATAACGAGAAGTAATAAAATAACTATTCCTGCCAGGATCTTAGCCAGGATTCTTAGAGTTTTGAGGAGTATTCTTTTACTTTTTTTCAAATCATCTGTAGGTACAATCGTCAAAGCTATCATAAAGACTGCGGATTAAGAAGTTTTGAAAGTTTATATTTTCTTAAGGTTCAATAAAAATTTGTTAAAACCTACCGCAGGGATATTAAACAAAACCAAATAAAATCTTTCAATAGGATCAATAAGGAAAAATGCGATAGGAAAAAACTGTGGCGAAAATTCACAGTTTTCGCTGGCTTTCCACAATTTAATGCATTTTTTGAAGGCACGTTTTTTTATTATAAATGTCTTTATAACCAACATTTTTCATCTAAGTACACGCTTTAGAGCCTATAAATGCAGGATTTTACGCAAATTTCCCTTCTGCCTCCCTCTCTTTCGGGAAGTTCTGGTGCGACTGTGGCACTATTCTGGAAAATACTCCGCTTACAATCGATTAAAAGAAAAAGTCTAATCTAAATTTTTATTATGAAGAAAACGATCGCAATAACAGTATTATCAGCCGCAATGTTTAGTTCATGTGTTTCCAAAAAGAAATATGTGGCTTTGGAAAGTGATCTGAATAATACCAGAAGTGAACTACAAAAAACACAAGTTGAAAAAGAAGAAATAGAAGGAAAATATGCAGCCGTTGAATCTCGTGTAGCCGATTATAATGCGAAAATCAATTCCCTTCGCGAGTCTAACGACGAGAAGATGGAAATGAATGACCTTACTGCAATGTCTAATAATAATAAAAGACAAATGAGGTCTACCATTGCCAAAATGGATCCTGAAGCTCTTCAGGGAGCCGAAACTCTTGAAGACTCGATAAACCTTGCTGTTTCTTACAATTTAAAGAATTCAATTTCTGAAGGTGGGGATGACGAAGACATTAATATTAGCGTAGATAAAACCGTGGTAATGATTGATGTTTCTGATAAACTTCTATTTGGAAGCGGAAGTTACCGTGTAAGTAACAACGCGAACGAATTGCTTCAAAAACTTGCTGATGTCATTAAATCTGAACCTACTATGGAAGTAATGGTAGAAGGTCATACAGATTCCAGAACCATGGTAGAAAACTCTTACCTACAGGACAACTGGGATCTTAGTGTAAGACGTGCTACCTCTATTGTACGTATCCTACAGGATAAATACGGAGTTTCCCCGGAAAAACTTATCGCAGCTGGACGTAGTAGTTACGCTCCTTTAGTTGAAAATGATACTCCCGATAATATGGCCAAAAACAGAAGGACAAGAATCGTAATTCTTCCAAACCTTGACAAATTTTTGGCAATGTTGGATTCTGAAGGAGAAATCTAAAAAGGAACCCCCAACTTTTGAAAGGGTAAGGTCTTCGGATCTTACCCTTTTTTTGTTTCTGCATATGCTGAAGGATTTCAGGTGATTTTGGAAAATTAAATAGTTAAAAACAAAAAGCCAGATTGAGCCTGTCGAATTTTTCTAAAGTCTGCTCCAAGCTTTAACGAGATTTTAACCGCTAATAAATGGCTAATATGGATACAATCTTTACATTTAATTAAAACAGAAAAGTTATGAGTAAAGCGAACGACGATTTAAAAAGAGAACCAAAAGAAAAGAAAGAAGACTTACCTTATAATCCTGATATTACAAGCGAAGATAAGCAGGCACTTAATGAAAAAGGCCGCAGTATGAATAAAAATCAGGATAAAGCCCTGGACAGGGAGGAGCCGGTAGATTTTACAGCAAAAGACCTGGATATACCGGCGAGTAACGATAGCCTTCCGGATGCTGATAAAAATCCGAATCCAGATGAGCAAAACTTTCAGTTTAATGAACGTGGCGCCAGGCCAGATCGCGACAAGGCTAAAGATCATCCAGATTCAGAAACTGATAAGCCTTAAATTTAGGAATATCTTATAATTAATAATAGAGGAGGTTGTCAAGAAGGCAATCTCTTTTTTTTATACCTGCTTTTTCATTCTTTGTAGCGCGGCTTTAGCTTTGCTTACAAGTTCTTCTGAATCTATGTGCAAAAGCTTTCCATCTCTCTTTAGAATCCTTCCGCCTACCGAAACAAATTCCACATTTGCGGGCTGTGCTGCTTCAACTATTAAATGATAAGGCTGCGTACTTGCAGAAAAATTCAGATCATCTTTCCGAAGCATAATAAGATCTGCACTTTTGCCCGGAGTAACAGAACCTGTTTCCTTTTCAATGCCTAATACTCTGGCGGCATCAATAGTTGCCATTTTTAGCACATCCTTTGAATCTATTGCAAATTCATTTTTCGCTTGTGCATTCCCGATATTCATAAGTACCTTTAATGTTGAAAATAAATCGGCATTTCCCGAAAGTGCGGTAGTGTCTACCCCTACTCCAAGATTAACCTTACTATTCATCAACCTTTCAACCTGAGGAAATCCATAACCAATTCGCATTTCACTGAAAGGCGTCATGGTAATAGAAGCACCTGATTCTTCAACGGCGGTAATTTCTTCATCTGTAATTGCGTTGCCGTGAATAATATTCACATCTTTCCCCAGCAGACCGATATTTGCCAATTTTGCTATCTGTCCTTTTTGGTCTTTATTGGAACTGGCGTGAATACTTATCCGCATACCCAATTCCCTGGCACGCGCCCAATCTTCCTCTATAAACTTTGAATTAACAGATCGTGCTCCCAGGCCAAGACTTATTTTTTCATAATTTTTATCATTCCTAATTGCTTCTAACACCTTCTTTATACCTTCAAAATCTGTTGGAGTATCAGAATCCAGGTCACGATAGGGGCCGTAAGCCACGTGACCACGAATACCTGCTTCAGAAAGGGCATCGAAACTTGCCAATACATGTTCTGGAGTGCGTGCATTGTGGTTAAAATCATTCAGGCAGGTGATTCCGCCGTTTATAGCTTCGGCTGCAGCATATTTTGCGGCCAGTTTCATGTCTTCGGGAGAGTATAACTTTCCGAAACGCTCTGTCATTGGAAAATAGCCTTGACTTTGTGTATCTCCGGACATACTGCGAAGCAAAGACGTCCATAAATGCCAGTGATTATCAATTAGACCCGGCAGGAGAATAGCTCCTTCACCGTCGATTACTTCAGCATCGGGTAAATCCGGCAGATCTTCAGAAACAGACTTTATTCTTCCGTTTTCCACCGCTACAGAGGCACGCTCAAAATCACCAATATCGGCATCCATAGAAAGCACCTGTACATTGGTAATGACGAAATTTGTCATTTTCGAGGCTCCTTCAGTTTTCAATCGATCTGTAAAAGCAATTAATTCCGCAGGTAAAAAACCTGCTGCAGAAAATGCACCGGCTTTTTTCAAAAAATCCCTTCTTTCAATGCCCATATCTAGAGTTTTTTATAAAAATAGCGGAAATAAGACAAAAAGCACCTTCTAAATTGGATTCCGAAGAAAACTTTAAGATTTGTTGGATACTATATAAAAAGGAACTCAGCCTGAAGAAGTATCATTGATTATTTTCTGTATCCGTCCCTATTATTGTATTTTATTTCTTTTTCAGCAATAAAAAATGATCTACAGAATATTTTCCTGCACCAGTAAGCATTAAAAGGATAAAGCCAAACATGTACAATAATGGCAATTCCTGCCTCCCAAAACCATCTGGCATATGGACTATAAGCGCTGCAACGGCCATGGTAATAATTAGTGGAATTGCCGCCAGTCTTGTGGCAAAGCCAAATATTATAAGCACCGAGCAAACAAACTCGGCAAAAACTGCCAGGGTAAAACTCACAGTTTCTCCCAAACCAATAGGGTCTGCAAAAGTTATTTCTTCACTGCCAAAAAAAGTAATAAGCTTCGGAACTCCGTGCGTAAGCATTAAAGCTGAAATAGCTATCCTGAAAATCAGCAGTGCGATATCCACACTCTGCAGGTTTAAACTTGTTGAATATGAATTTTGCATAGGCAAGAGTTAAGATTTGAATGAAGATACTAAATTTGAATAACACAACTGGCTTATAATAAAATGAAAAAAATTGAGATATAAATTTTAAATGTTGTTTAACGACAAGTATTGAACTTTTGGCGAAGGAACATCTAATTCTTCATGACACATCTTGTAGTCCTACTACAGCAAATCATCTTACCATTTTTTTAAATAGGAATTACAAAGTCTGGTAAAAAATACATTGTAAATTAGTCTTAGCCGAAGCACATGTAAATAGTTTATAACGATTTCTGCGTCCAATCTATGAATAATTGAACCTCAAAATTACGCAATCGATTCCTGCACCTCCTAAAAGAGTATAAATTCTTGAAAATGCGCAACATAAATACAGGGATAAATCAGCAAATTAATGGTTAAGAGTGCATTTCAACGAGTATTTGGGTATTTTGCCGAGTTTAGTTTGGAGCAGTAAACTTACAGTCTACATTCGCCACGTTAACAATTGATTAACCCCCTAAACTCAAACCTTACAAAAACGAATTTATCATGAAAAAAATTACTTTTATCTTACTAGCTTTTATTGGAACAACTGCTTTTGCGCAGGAATCAGCGACTTCTACTGGAACAGCGACTGTTAACGCTTTAGTTGTTAGTCCTATTTCCATTTCGCAAGGAACAGATTTAGAATTTGGAAGAATTATTGGAAATACTGCAGGAGGAGTAGTAACTGTTTCTACAACTGATGCAAGAACTGATAATTCAGATGGTGATCTCTTGGCACCAAGCACCAATGTGCAGGCAGCTTCTTTTACGGTAAAGGCTGCTAATACTTATAGTTATAATATTTCTATTCCTAGTACCACATTAACTGGTGGAACTGGTGACGCTATGGCCGTATCTTTTACCAGTAGCCTTGGTACTGCAAATACTGAGACTGATGGTGAGGGGAATACAACTACTATTCCTGGTTCTTACTCAAGTGCAGAAGGTACAGGTGCTGATCAAATTTTATTAGTAGGAGGAGCCTTAACTGTAAACCCTGGTCAGGGTGAAGGGGCTTATACTGGAACTGCGACTGTTACCGTTTCTTACGAATAGAAATCTAGGGTTTTAAAATTCAAAAAACGCCGCCCATGTGGCGGCGTTTTTTACTATATTTAATCAGTCTCCAATCCATGAAAAAAGCAGTAGTCTTTTTCTTTTTGCTGTCGGTATTTTTCCCGGCACAGATTTTTGCCCAGGCATCTGCCTCAGCAACGGTGATCAGCAGGGTGACAGTAATCGATCCTATTGAGGTCCATAAAACAGCCGATTTGGATTTTGGGAATGTAATAAGTGCTTATAATCCTGGAAGCATTATCCTCGCACCTGACGGCTCACGAACTGCCATCGGAGTACAAATTTCCACTTCATTGCCAGGAAATGTTACCCCCGCAGAAGCTGAGGTAACCCATGGTAATAACAGCTACGCTATAACCTTACCTGAATCTTATACCTTGTACAATACAGAAAATCCCAACCAGGCGGTGATTTTGGATGATTTTACTGTCGAACCAATTCCAGGCAACGGAATAGATTTACTGAGAATTGGCGCTACCCTGAATCTGGAAGCCAATCAATTTTCCGGTCTCTACTCCAATCCTAACGGTTTTAATGTAACCGTTTCCTATAATTAATTTTCACATTTGTTTAACATTTTGATATTCTTTCATTATCTTTGGAATCAGGAAATTATGCTTAAAAACCCCACAATAAGCTCCAGAACATGAATAAAAAACTACTTACCGTCCCTCTATTTTCTTTGTTATTTATTCTCTTTTTCTCTTCCACAAGTATATTTGCCCAGGGAGATTTAATGATCATGCCAAAAAGAATTGTTTTTGATGGATCGCAACGTTCACAGGAAATCAATCTTGCTAATACAGGAAATGATACTGCAGTTTACGCAATTTCCTTTGTGAATTACAAAATGACAGAGTCAGGAAATTTTGAACAGGTTGAAGAACCGGAAGAAGGTCAGCGCTTCGCAGAGGATTTCCTGAGATATTTTCCGAGAAGGGTTAGCCTTGCCCCTAATGAGGCTCAGACTGTAAGGGTCCAACTTACCCGTACCGGAAACCTGGAACAGGGAGAATACCGTTCCCATATGTATTTACGCGCAGTAGAAGAACAAACTGCTTTGGGAGAAGAAGAAGCTGAAGACAGCGAAGGAATATCCATTAATATAAAAACAGTCTTTGGAATCAGCATTCCGGTGATCATCAGAGAAGGTGAATCTACTACACAGGTAAATCTCACAAATATTGAGCTGGATAAAGGAGGAGAAACTCCAAAATTGTCCCTTGTTTTAGAACGATCGGGAAATATGTCCACCTACGGAAATATTGAAGTAGAACATATTTCACCTGACGGCAATTCTACCGAAGTTGGATTGGTAAAAGGAGTATCTGTTTATACCCCCAACGACAACAGAAATTTTTCCTTTGAGCTGAGACAAGCAGGCGATGTTAACCTAAACCAGGGAAAACTGAATATCACCTATAAAACAGAAGAAGGAAAAACTTATGCTGAAAAGCAGTACAACCTGAATTAGTCCCAAACTAAATTCTATGGTGCAAAATTACTACCTAACCTACAACCTTTAAATAAATGAGGAACCTGAAGTTTATTCCTTGTTTATTCTTTGTCATTCTCTTTTTGGGGAACTTATCAGTGTGGGCAAATATTAACAAGGAAATTTCAGAAGAAGTTACTCCAATCTACGGACCTTATAAGAATTTTTCTGTTCCTTTTTTACATGAAAAGGAAGAATTAAAAGCTGCTGTTTTTGCTCCAACTATAACACAGCAACCAACAAATCAAAACGTTTGCGCCAATTCAACTTCTACTTTTTCTGTTATTGCTCAAGGAGAAAACCTAACTTACAAATGGCAAAGAAATGATGGAGGAACAAGTACTAATTTCTATGATATAGGTGAGAGTTGGGATTTTAGCGGCACTAATTCTTCAATTTTAACTATAAATGGAGCTGCTTGGCTACATGATAAAAGTTTCAGGGTGAAAATAACCGATTCAAAAGGTGTGATCGTTTATTCCCAGTCGGCCTTACTTCAGTATATTGATTCACCAGGCTATATAAATCAAGCTTCCAATGTAAGCGTTTGCACAGGGCAGAACACTTACTTTGAAACCCAATCCTCAGAAACAAATTTCCAATGGCAGGTAAGTCAGGATGGTGGTAACAGTTGGACTGATTTGGTGAACGACATGCACCATCAAAACGTTAATTTAGCTAGGATGGATATTTTAAATGCCGTCTCTTCTATGAATAACTATTTTTACCGTGCTAAAGTCAGTAAGAATGGTTGTGAATTATATGCCGAACCATCTACTTTAACTGTAAATGATCCTCCTATAGTCTCAAATCAGCCCACAGATCAACATGTTCCTACAGGAAATACTGCTGTCTTCGAGGCAGCAGCAGAAGGAGCAAATTTATCTTATCGTTGGCAGGAAAATAGCGGATATGGTTGGGGTGATATTTACGATCAGGATAATATTTTTAGTGGGACAGGGGGAACTCAGCTGCAAGTTCTAAATGCGCAAGAGTTTCGACATGGTTTTAGATACAGATTGGTAGTCACAAATAGTTCGGGATGTGCGACACCTTCAATGGAAGCTTTGCTTTCTGTAGGGGAATGTCCTCGGGAATCTTTTAACCACAACCAAGAAAGCTTATCCGGAACAGATACTTGGATCGGACATGTGTATGACGGTACTACTTTAAACAACTATGTAGGCTATTATTCTGAAGCAGAAACTTTTTCTCAGGAATTTGGAGGGGACGCGGTATGTTTTACTATGGAAGCAGGTGGTTTTTTACATACTGAAAACTTCTCTGTACGCTATAAAATGCGTTCAAGTAGAAATGGTTTGTATGTGGTAGACTTGGGATCAGATGATGGCTCACGTTTACGAATAGATGGAGAGTTGGTGTATAATAACTGGACTGATCAAACTTATGTTTACCACCCTCACGTTTTATTTCGCCTGGAGGGGAATAGCAGTCTTGAATATGAGTTTTATGAAAACTATGGAGGAAACAGAGTAGATTTCACAAATCTCATACAGATTATGGAGAATAAGTTAGAGACAAATATTAACCAAAATTATTGTACGGAAGGGACATCATCAACTATTGCAGGAGATTCTATTGGTACACTTCCCACCGGAATAAGTCCAGTAGATACAGGTTACCAATGGACCTATAGTACAAGTCCAGAAGGTGTTCGCACCAACATTACCGGCGCAACTTCTGCTTCGTTTACACCCAATGTTTCCTCCGCTCCATTTAATGTGCCCGGCACTTATTATATTTTTAGAAATGTCACCTTTTCGAGCAGTAATAATATAGGTGTAAATCCTTATGAAGTCACCCATGAATCCAATCCCGCGATTTTAAATATCAATGCTTCAATTTCTAATAATCAAATAACTTACTATCAGACAGGCTCGGTTTGCGCAACTGTAAATGAGGGCGGTAATTTAAATATAGTAGCTCCACAAGGTATGATCTTTACCTCGGTTGATTTTGCCAGCTATGGAACTCCAAATGGTACCTGTGAAAACTTTAGCCTGGGAAGTTGTCACGCAGCTAATAGTCAGTCTATTGTCGAAGGTTACTTATTAGGAAGTAATTCCGCAGTAATACCTGCCACAAATATTATTTTTGGAGATCCTTGTAGTGGAACAGTAAAAAGATTATACGTACAGGCAACTTATGCCGAACCTACTGAACTTCTTTGTAGCGGCACTATTCCAGATTTAATCGTCGGAAGTACGCCTGAAGGTATGACTGAAAATTCTTCTTATCTATGGGAGGTAAGCACTACAGGTCCTGACAGCGGGTTTTCACCTGCTCCAGGAACAAATGATCAAAAAGATTACCAATCCGGGGCATTGTTTCAAACTACCTGGTTCAGAAGAAGTATTCTTAACTCTGACTGTAACTCTAGCTTTTCTAATGAAGTGGAAATCACTGTTCATCCTCTACCTAATGCAACTCTAAATGCACCTTCAACAGTTTGTCCGGGAGAAACGATTCAAATATCCGCATCTTTTACGGGCACAGCACCATGGAATGTGACAGCAAATTATGGAGGTGTAACTACTTCTTTTATAGTACAACAAAGTCCTTATGTAGTTAATGTAACTCCCACTGAAACTACCACCTACAGCGTTACAGGTGTTACAGATACGAATGGTTGTTTTAATGACGAAGATGTTTCCGTGACTGTTAATGTTAATACCACCAACACCTGGACCGGCGACACAAGTTCCGACTGGAATACTACTTCGAACTGGAGTTGTAGCTCCCTCCCTACTCTTACTACCGACGTTTTGATTCCATCAGGTTTAACTAATTATCCAGTATTGTCTTCTGGTAGTGACGGACTAGCAAAGAATGTTACCATAGGAGCAAATGCTTCGGTAGTAGTTACTACTAATCAATTACAGATTGCCGGAACTCTAACCAACTCTGGAACTCTAAATGTTGAATCGGGGAACATAGCCTTTGTTGGGAGCACAGCCCAGGTAATTCCGTCAGGAGCTTTTGCGAATAACCGGATACAAAACCTGACTATTAACAATACCGCAGGAGTAACTTCCACAGCAACTATCGAACTCACCGGAATTCTAAAGGCCGAAAATGGCAATTTTGAAACTGGTGGAAACATTACCCTAATTTCAGACGCAGTTCAAACTGCCCTTATAGATGGCTCCGGGAGCGGAGAAGTTACAGGTTTGGTCGATATGCAGCGGTTTATGGATGTAGCCTTTGGTTACAAATACTTCAGCTCTCCGGTTCAACCTGCTACAGTTGGAGATTTCTCGCCTTATGTGGATTTAACTGCTACTTTCCCTAACTTCTATCGTTACGACGAAAACCGGGAAATCACAACTCCTATTGCTGACACACTCAGCACGCATGCCAGCGGATGGGAAGCTTATACCACTTCCACTTCGGCTTTAAATACTATGGAAGGCTACGCTGTTAATTTTGGAAGTACTACAGATCCTGTAACTGTGGAACTTACCGGAGAAGTTAATAATGGAACTTTTTCAAAAAGCCTTGCAAATAACAATAAGCAATACACTAAAGGTTTCCACCTGGTGGGCAACCCCTACCCTTCTCCTATTGACTGGGATGCAACCAGTGGCTGGACCAAAACAAATATTGATAACGGAATTTACTTTTTTACCGCCGGAAGTACCAATAGATATACCGGAACTTACACTTCCTACGTCGACGGAATTGCCAGTGATGGAAAAGCTTCTAATATTATTCCATCCATGCAGGGCTTCTTTGTAAAAGTAAGCGATAGTGATACAGGAGCCGATTTGGTAAATGCCAATTTTGGAATGACAAATTCGGTGAGGATAAACAACTTTAGTCAGCCGTTTTTGAAAACCAGGGAACCGGAATTAAAACCACTGTTAAGATTCAGCGCCAGATTTGGAAATACTGAAAATAATGATGCTATGGTCATTTATTTCTCTCCGCAGTCCAGCACAGATTTTGAGAAGGAAAAAGACGCCCACAAAATAATGAATACAGATGTAAGCGTTCCAAACCTATACAGCATCAGTACAGATAAAAAGCAATTATCTATTAACGGACTACCCTTTCCGGACACCCGCAATTACACAAAAATCCCTCTTGGTATTAAAGCTGAAAAGAGCGAAAAAATGACTATAACACTTCAGGATATACAGAACCTTCCGCTTAACTTCAATGTTTATCTTATTGATCAGGAGAAAAAAATAGGTCAGAATTTAATGGAGGAATCCAGCTATTCCTTCAGTATAGAAAGAGGGGAAAACAACAGCAGATTCCACCTAATTTTTTCCGAAGAGGAAATTACAGATACTGCCATTGCATTTGATGAACCATTTAGCCTGGAAACCGGAGACGGCAGTTTAAAAGTGAGATTGAATCTTGAAGATGGGCAGAAAGGTATGCTAAGAGCCAGTGCTGTAACTGGCCAAATCCTTCAGGTGAAAGAAGGCACAGGGCAGGAAACAGTGGAGTTTAGCGCGATAACCAGTCCCGGGGTATATTTTATTAATCTATATGTGGGCGATCGTCGCTTCTCAAAAAAAGTACTTATAAAGAACTAAAAGATCAGTATGCGATTTTCGGACTTATATTTTAGATTTTTTGTCTTTGCACTGGTAATCATTTCAGCCACAAATGCCGGTGCCCAGGAGAATCCGCCAATCCCGATAACGGTAGAAGTAAACACTTCCCAGTTTCTAAACTTCGGAAGTTTTACCGCAGGACCTGGCGTAGGCACCGTTACTGTAGATCACAGTGGTGTAAGGACTCCTACTGGAGATGTTGTTTTATTAAATATGGGAGAATCGCCATCTGCAGCCCTCTTTGATGTTACGGCAAATCCCGGAACCATTATCCAAATTAATGCGCCAACTAATATCACACTTACCGGTTCCAATGGAGGTGAAATTTATCTGGACATAAATAGTTTTAGTACAGGGAATCCCTTTATTACCAGTGCTAATCCCCCATCCACCAATGCTGTTTTTGTAGGTGGAACTTTAAATATTCCTGCTAATGCCGTAAATCTTTCGGGGCGTTACAGCGGTACTTTCACTTTAACCTTTAATCATCAGTAAGAGCAAATCCGCTTTATGCAAGAAAATTCCCCTACTTTCTTCTTTATTGGATTAGCCGGAAAAAAAATAATTTTCTTTTTTTTACTGGCGCTATGCTCTATACTGAATTTTTCAAAGCTTAACGCACAGGAAAATTTACCCGAATATGATGAACTGGCAGTTGAAGTAAATATTCCTAAAATGGGAGTAATTGAACTTCCTATTGCAATAAAAGACCAGGACGCATTTTTACCCGTAAAGGAGCTTTTCGATTTCCTGAAAATAAAAAATGAAGAAAACGATAATGTTATCTCCGGATTCATCATTCATCCCGATTCCACGTACCAGATAAATCCTGTAGCCAACGAAATCTCCTATAAGAACCAAACTTACAATCTTTCGGAGTCAGACTTTATTCAAACCCCAACCGGATTATACCTGAAATCTGATTACTTCGGAGAAATCTTCGGACTAAACACCAACTTTTCTTTCCGAAGTCTTTCGGTGAAACTTGAAACAGATCTTGAGCTCCCTGCGATAAAGGAAATGCGCCTTAAAAAGATGCGCGAAAACCTGGATCTTGTCAAAGGAATAGTTACGCCAGATACCGCTATTGCCCGCAGGAATCCGTTTTTTAAACCGGGTACTCTGGATTGGGGAGTCATTACCACGCAGCAAAGCGATATAGAAAATGACAATCGGCTTACACTGGGATTAGGAACCATGTTTCTAGGTGGTGAAACCAACCTGATGCTCAATTATTCCACCCGTGTTCCCTTTGACAGCCGCAATCAGTTCTACCAGTGGCGCTATGTAAACAACGATAATACGATTTTTAAACAAGTAACCGCAGGACGTATTTTTACCAGGGCTACTTCTTCACTTTTTGCGCCGGTTGCGGGGGTGCAGGTGAGTAACACGCCAATGCAAAACCGCAGGTCTTTTGGAAGCTATATCCTTAGTGATTATACTGAACCTCGCTGGACTGTGGAGCTCTATGTAAATAATATTCTTATTGATTTTGCTGAAGCTGACGCTTCCGGATTTTATACGTTTGAGGTCCCGCTGATGTATGGGAACACGGCAGTAAGTCTCCGGTTTTACGGGCCATGGGGAGAAGAGCGCGTGGAAGAAAGGATGATCAATATTCCGTATAATTTTGTTCCGAAGAATGAGCTGGAATACACCCTTAGCGCCGGTGTTGTTGAAGATGAAGACAACAGAAGGTTTTCCCGGCTAAATTTTAATTATGGCTTAAGCAATGGTATTACAATTGGTGGTGGTGTGGAATATTTATCTGAAGTGGAGAGCGGTGAAGTGATGCCTTTTGTAAGTTCTTCTGTACGGCTGGCTTCGAATTTGCTCTTTTCCGGACAATATATGTACGGCGTGAAAGGTGAAGGTCTTCTTAGCTATCGTACGCCGGGAAACGTTCAGGTAGATCTTAACTACATCAAATATCACGAGGACCAGACGGCGATAATCTATAATTATCTGGAAGAACGGAAAATAAGTTTGTCGGCGCCAATCCGCGGCAAAAATTTCTCTATGTTTAGCAGGTTTAGCATCAATCAGATTCTAATGCCTACTACAGAATTTACTACAGCTCAATTATTACTTTCCGGAGCAATCATGGGCGTGAGCACCAACCTTACTACCTACGGAATTTACAATGACAGGACAAAAAATCCGACGATTTACAGCTCCATTTCGCAAACTTACCGACTGCCAAATCAATTCCTGCTTTCTCCTCAGTTACAATATGATTTCAGCAGAAACCGGGTAAACAATGCTATACTGGAGTTGGAACGGCCAATTTTTAAGGGCGGCTTCTTTAACGTGGCTTACGAAAATAACTTTATACGTGATGCACATATTTTTGAAATCGGACTAAGATATACTTTTGATTTTGCCCAGACGGCACTTACTTCGCGTATTGGAAACAGGAATTCTTCCTTCGTGCAATCTGCACGTGGTAGCCTGATGCTGGACGATAATACAGGATATGTGATGGCAAGTAACAGGACGGCAATGTCTAAAGCAGCCCTCACGATTATCCCTTTTCTAGATTATAATACCAACAGAATAAAAGATCCTATGGAACCGGCTGTTCCCGGCCTGGAGCTAAAAAATATGGGCAGACAAACCTATAATGAAGACAAAACCATCTTGAGAATTTCAGATCTACAGCCATACATCGATATTATGCTGGAACTGGATCCCGAAAGTCTGGATAATATTGCCTGGAGAATTCCGAATTCGAAGATTAAAGTTCATACCATCCCGAATCAGTTTACTGAAATTCATGTTCCCGTGGAAGTAATGGGCGAAGTGGCGGGAATGGTTTATATACAGGATGAAAGCGGCCTGAGCGGACAAGGCAGAATTATTATCAACATTCTTGATGAAAACGGAAACCGCGCTGCACGCATTCTTAGCGAAGGTCACGGCTACTTCACTCACCTGGGGCTAAAACCCGGAAATTATACCGCAGAAATTGATGCTGAACAACTTGAAACGCTGGGATATACTTCCACTCCGTCAGAAATTCCTTTTGAAATTGAGGTTGATGAATACGGTGATATTGTGGATAATTTAGAGTTTGTTTTGGAAAAATAAGTTTAAGATTGAAACAAGAGGTAAGAAGCAAGAACAAGGAAAAAAACTTAAGATCGCTTGGCTGAAAGACTTTTCTGCGGAAATCTGCTCTGCAGGAGAAATTGAGGTTTTACTGTTCATTCATGCCGATAATTCGTTTTTTGAAGCATTCATCTTGAATAGAGGAAAGTGGAAAGTGGAAAGATCCCTGAAGAAGTTCTGTGGAAATCTGCGCTATCTGCGGGAGTATCTAAAGATATTCGTGATTCGTGGTGAAACTAAGGCGATAATTGCCAATTTCAGCACAGCTCTTTTAGAAGAAGTTCGTAGTTTTTTGTTCGTCGTTCGTGGTTTGGAATAAAAAACTTTAAAAAGATCAAAAATTGACATTTTTCAATGCTCTTATAGTAGAGAATGGAAAAAACTTTACCCTTCACCCTTGAACTTCTCACTCTTCACTCCTTTTCTTCTCTGCAGGACGATAATTGCAATTTTAAAGCCTTTATCTTAAATAAGTGAAAAGTGTAAAATTTTCACTCTTCACTAAAAACTCTCTTTTTAACTTTCCAGCTTTCATCATTTAACCTTTAACATTAAACCTTTTAGAAAAGGTACCACATCAAAAGCGACATTCCCAGTCCAACAAAAGCAATAATTGTAGTCATCATCGTCCAGGTTTTGAAGGTTTGTTTTTCAGTTAAGCCTAAGTATTGCCCAACCAGCCAGAATCCGCTGTCATTTACGTGAGATAAAACAGACGCTCCTGCGGCAATTGCTATTACAATCAGGGACGTCTGACTCATAGAATACACTCCGTCTGTTAAAACAGGCGCTGTGATTCCTGCAGCGGTGATCATTGCCACCGTCGAAGATCCCTGTAAAACCCTTACCAGCGCAGCTACAATAAAACCGAATAATAGCGGATTAAAAAATGTATCATTTAAACCTTCAGCGATCATCTGCCCCGCCCCGGTGTCTATTAGTATTTGCTTAAAAGCACCACCAGCACCGGTTAACAAAATAATAATTCCTGCAGCCTGAAAGGATTTTGTGGCTACCTTCAGTAAATAATCCTTCTGCATTCCACGTCTTACTCCCAAGAAATACCAGGCTATTAAATTGGCAATTATCAATGCAGTAAAAGGATGTCCTAAAAGCTCGACGACATACAGAACTCCTTCAGGAATATTAGCATCGGCGAAAAACGGACTTCCTAATACCGTGTTGATGACGATAAGAAGAATCGGAATAAATATAATTGAAATAATCAGCCCCGGAGACGGTGCCATTTTTTCATCATAATCTTCTTTTTCTTCAAAAACCTGCGGTTCAATAAAAATCTTTTTTGATATATATCGTGAAAATAGTGGTCCGCTGATGATGGCGGCTGGTATTCCGGCTAAAAACCCGAAGACAATTACCCAGCCCAAATCTGCTCCCAAAATATCTGCTACGGCAATAGGTCCCGGCGTAGGCGGAATAAAAGCGTGTGTAATCGCCAAACCTGCCAAAAGTGGCAGGGCATATAAAAGCAAGGATTTTCCAGTACGTTTACTGAGCGCATAAGTAATGGGCACAAGGATAATAAAAGCAACGTCAAAGAATACCGGTATGGCCACTGCAAATCCGGTAATCATCATTGCCCACGGAGCGTTTTTTTCGCCGGTTTTTTGTAGCATATAAGAAGCCAGCCGCTGTGCCCCGCCGGACTGTTCCAGAATTCCGCCAAAAAGTGCACCCAGACCCACGACGGTGGCAACAAAGCCAAGGGTACTTCCCATCCCGTCTTTCATCGTTTCCAGGATATCCCCGGCTGGCATTCCTGCCATCATCCCTACCGCTATACAAACGATTAAAAGCGCCAGGAATGCCTGAATCTTGAGTTTTAGAATAAGGAAAAGCAACAAAGCAATCCCGATGAAAACTGCAGAGAGTAATTGTACGTCCATTAATTATCGAGCCACTGGGTGTGAAAAAACTCTCCTCTTGGTTTGTCTGTGCGTTCGTAGGTGTGAGCTCCGAAAAAATCCCTTTGCGCCTGAATCATATTTGCTGAAGATTGTCCCGAAGTAAAACTTAGCAGATAATTTGCTGCAGAAGACAAAACCGGCATCGGGTAACCTGCCTTTAGCGCCTGCCCAACAATGCCTGTAAGTGCAGATTCAGAATTTTTGATTAGTGAAATAATTTCAGAATGCATCAATACGTTTTCTGAAGGTTTATCTTTCAGAATATCAATTAAATCTTCCATAAAGCTTGACCTGATGATACATCCATTGGTCCAGATACGGGCAATTTCAGAAAGATTGAGATTCCAGTCATAACTTTTTGAAGCTTCCAATAACAAATCAAAACCTATGGCGTGATTAATTATGCTGCCGGCTTTATAGGCTTTAAACAGATCATCAGATATTTCCTTAAGATCTGCAGTACGTTTATTTTCCCTGTTATAAGCTTTCATGGCACTTACCCGATCTTGTTTCTTTCCCGAAATATTTCGTGCGAGTACTGCTGCGGTGATAGTGTCCAGTGGCACACCTAGTTCCAGGGCTGCATTTGTGGACCAGCCGCCGGTGCCTTTCTGTTTAGCAGCATCCAGGATCTGATCAATAATAAATCCATCATTTTCTTTTTTCCGAAGAATTTCTACGGAGATTTCCAGCAAAAAGCTTTTCATATCTTTATTCCACTCTTCAAAGAGGTCAGCAATTTCCTGAGGTGCGGCATTGGTGCCAAACCTTAGAAAATGGTAAGTTTCTGCTATCAACTGCATCTCTCCATATTCAATTCCGTTATGGAGCATTTTAACAAAATGTCCGGCTCCGTCCGGTCCCACATGAGTACAACAGGGATTACCATTTCTATCTTTTGCTGCGATCCTTTCCAGAATTTTTCCTGCCCTGTCATATGCTTCTTTAGGACCTCCCGGCATAATCGAAGGCCCTTTTAAAGCACCTTCTTCCCCACCCGAAATTCCAGCACCCATAAAAAAGATTCCTTTTTCCTTGAGCAACCCTTCTCTCCTTACGGTCTCTTTGTAATGGGAATTTCCTCCGTCAATAATAAGATCATCTTTATCCAGAAACGGTAATAAACTTTCAATAACCATATCTACAGCAGGACCGGCATTCACCATTAGAATTATATTTCTTGGACGCTCAAGACTCTTTACAAATTTTTCCAGGTTATCAAACCACGGGAATTCATAAACCAGTTTATTTTCTTCAGCAAATTTTTTCGCAATATCAACCTCCAGCTCCTCTACGTGGCGGTTAAAAACAGTAATATCAATTCCTTTTGAAGCAAAATTTAAGGCCAGACTTTTACCCATAACCCCAAGTCCTACGAGACCCATATGAGCATCTTCTTTTTTATTTAGCTTCCAAATTATTTCATCCAAAACCTCTTCCTTAGACGCATCTACATTTACATGAAAACCATAATTTGGTATTTCCAGGGTTTCGAACTGAGATTTAAGCAATTCTGGTTTAAAGTAGTGGTCTTCTCTGGAAGACATTCTGTCGAGAATTGTTTCATATTCACTGTGAAGAAAAATCCAGGTAATTTCTTCTTTAGGTATTGATTGTAAATGCTTCCTGTATTTCTCTTTTAAAGCTGAACAAGCCAATACAGCTCCATCTTCTTTCTCCCATTCAGAAATTTTATTGGACAGGGTTTCCAGCCATTCCTCACGGTCACTATCCTGTAGCGGAATTCCTTCTTTCATTTTCTTCCGGTTTTCCGGAGGATGAAAATCATCTGCATCATAAAATGGAACATTTATTTTTTCTGAAAGAAGTTCTCCTATAGTTGTTTTACCAACTCCCGATACTCCCATTACAATATATACCTGCATTTGATCTTAGTTATAGTTAATAGTTAATATTTTAAGCTTTCTGGATGCTGTCCCCATTTTAAATTCGGCCGTTTCGCCAGCTTTTTTTCCGGTTAAAGCTCTTGCGATTGGGGCTACAAAAGCTATTTTTTGTTTTTTTATATCGGCTTCGTCCACACCTACGATTTGGAATTTTTGAGTAAATTTTTTTTCCAGGTCCATAAACTCTACTACCGCACCAAATCTCACTTCGTCCTGCGCCTGTTCCTTAGGCTGAATAATGCGGGCAGAATTTATTCGTTCGTTTAAAAGATTTACATTTCCGTCTATCACTGCCTGTGCGCGCCTGCGTTCCATTTCATTTTCGGGATCCAAAGCTGCTCTTTCCTGCTCAAGTTGCTTTTTTTCCTCCAGCAATTCTTCCATTCCCACAGGCGTTACATAATTGGTAACACCTGCCGGTAATGCCGCTCTGGGCGGTATAATTGGTGCTTCTTCCTGATCTTCTTCTTTTACAAATCCTCTGCTCATTTCCTCATTTTTCTCTAAATATTAACAATATACTCAAATTTTAAACATCCTGAAATCTAAAGTTCTACAGAAAATAACTTATCCTATTCAGATTTGCTATTTTAGCCGCTTCAAAAAGGTGATGCTGAATTTCAGGTTGTGAATTTAAAGCCGATAATATGAAAAATTTACTGGTCATTGGATATGTATGGCCCGAGCCTGACTCTTCTGCTGCGGGAAGTCGAATGATGCAGCTTCTGGAGTTCTTTTTAGCTGAAAATTACGAGATTACCTTTGCCTCCACTGCTCATAAAACGCCTTTTATGGCAGATTTAAAGGAATTAGACATTTTAACTGAAGAAATAGCCGTAAATGACCCAGATTTTGACCGTTTTTTATACAAACTGAACCCGGAAATTGTTCTTTTTGATCGTTTTATGATTGAGGAACAATTCGGCTGGCGTGTCGAGAAAATTTGTCCCGATGCTATAAAAATCCTGGATACCGAAGATTTACATTTTTTGCGCAATGCCAGAATGGAGGCTCAAAAATGGCAATTATCGGCAAAGAGTATTTATATGGACTCAGATTTGACCAAGCGGGAAATTGCAGCTATTTACCGTAGCGATCTGAGTTTAATTATTTCTGAAGTTGAGCTGAAAATCCTTCAGTCTGATTTTAGGATTAGCAAAAATATTCTGCTGTACCTTCCTTTTATGCTTAACCCTGTCTCTGAAGAAGAAATTCAGCAATCTCCTTCATTCAATAACCGCAGTCATTTTATAAGCATTGGAACTTTTAAGCACAAGCCTAACTGGAATGCCGTTCTTCAGCTTAAACAGCATATCTGGCCACTAATAAGAAAAGAACTTCCTGAAGCCAGAATCTACATTTACGGTTCTTATCCCACTAAAAAAGTACATGATTTGAACAGTCCTGAAACCGGATTTTTGGTAAAAGGACGTGCCGATAGCGCTCACGAAGTAATGAAAAAAGCGCGGGTTTGTCTTGCTCCCCTTCAGTTTGGAGCAGGGCTAAAAGGTAAATTTATAGATGCTATGCGCTGTGGAACTCCAAGTGTTACCACCAGGATTGGTGCCGAAGGAATTTCCGATGGGAATATTTGGGGTGGTTTTATTGAAAATAACAATGAAGCTTTTGCAGAAAAAGCAGTTGAGCTATATAGAAACAGGGAAGTTTGGGAAAAGGCCCAAAGCGATGGATTTTCGATTATAAATAGTCGTTTTCCTAAAGAAATTTTTGAACAAATTTTCCGCGAAAAGCTGCAAAAAATAAAGAAGCAGCTTATTTATCATCGCAAATCTAATTTTATTGGCGCTATGCTAAGGCATCATTTACACAAAAGCACCTTTTTTATGTCCAAGTACATCCAGGAAAAAAATAAGAAAACCGCCGACTAAGAGCCGACGGTCCTCACACGAAAATGAACATTTTAGAAACGTCCAGTGCCTGCAAAGGTTAAACTACCTGTGCGCTTTTATTTTGAATAAAAAGTTTCTCGTTTAGTTTTCTTAAAGTGGCAATCTTGTTTTGCGTATCTACAAGAAGGGAAATATTATTATTGCTACCCCCGTAGGAAATCATACGTACAGGAATATCGTTTAAAAGCTCAAAAAGCCTGTAGGTTTGTTTGTCTTCTATTACAGATTCTCCTACAATACAAATAATACTGTGGTTTTTCTCCACGGTAATTTCTCCGTAAGAATCCAGTTCTTCAAGGATTTTATCCAGGTTGCGATCGTCATCAATAGTCAGGGAAATCGCAATTTCTGAAGTGGTGATCATATCTATGGCCGTTTCGTAATTGTCGAAAACATCAAATATTTTCCGTAGGAATCCGTGCGCCATCAACATCCTGTTGGATTTAATTTTGATTGCGGTAATACCGTCTTTTGCTGAAATTGCTTTTAATCCTTTCTCTTTTGCTTCAGGAGAAATTCTCGTTCCCTGCGAGTCTGGCGTAAAAGTATTTTTCAGGAAAATTGGAATATCCCTGTCGATTACCGGGGAAATCGTCTGTGGATGCAGGATTTTTGCTCCAAAATAAGCCAATTCCGCGGCTTCCTCGAAGCTTAATTCTGAAATCCGATGCGTGTTTTCAACATAACGCGGATCGTTATTATGAAGTCCGTCGATATCTGTCCAGATTTGTACCTCTTCAGCATTTATAGATGCTCCAAGGATCGTTGCAGAATAATCACTGCCTCCTCTTTTAAGTGTACTAATCTCGTTATTTTTATCTATCCGTACAAAACCCTGAGTGATATAGATGTCACTCTCTGGTTTACTTTTTATTAATCTGGTAAACCGCTCCCCTACTGCCCTTGTATCAGGATTTTCGAGGTTGCTAACGTACATAAATTCCTTTGCGTCCAGCCATTGATTCTGGATATTAAGACTTTCCAGGTACTTCGAGAAAATATAGGTAAGCATGGTTTCCCCATAGGTAACTGTTTCAGAATATATTTTTTCTGAATAAGCATTTCCTGAAGTCTGCTTCAGCTGTGCAAGAGTTTCATTTATAAAGGCAATTGTAGAACTCCGGATTTCTTGATCCTGGATGAGCTCATTAATGGCCGATTCATGACGCTCTTTTAACCGCTGAATAATTACATCTATTTCTTTTTGGTCTCCGCTTTTAATAGCTTCAGAAATAGAGACCAGCTCGTTAGTTACTCCAGACATTGCCGAAAGAACCAGCAATTTTTTACCATCTTTAGACTGGATGATATTTTTTACATTATTTATACTTTCTACGGAACCTACAGAAGTTCCTCCGAATTTCATTACCCTCATGGTCAAAAATTTAATGCTGCATAATTAGTTTTTAAAGCCCTGCAGCGAAAAAAAATGCATGATTTTATATACATTTGTACAAAATGTGTAATATTTAACAATGAAGACGATTACTACCTGTGTTCACGACATTATAAAACACCAGCCATTTCTTGACGATGCAATGGCCCGTGACATTGTAAATTTTAGCGGACTCGCAGCAGATATACAACCTCAGGTTGAAAAAGAAATGCGCAAACCGGTAAAGCAAGGTTCCATTATTATGGCGCTGCGAAGGTACGCGCCCAAACGTAGCAAAGTGAATATGAAGGCGCTTCGGGACCTTGGGGATATCGTAGTGAGATCTGGAATAACAGAATATACTTTTCTTAATTCCAATACAATAATTTCCAACAAAGCCAGGCTCCTGGAAGCGGTTAAAGACAAAACAGGTGTTTATTTAAATTACTCCAGCAACTATCAGGAAAGTAACATTCTTGTTTCTTCATCATTAACCAGCCTTGTTGAAGATTGTTTCAGGAACGAGGTAAGGGTAACCATAAAAGAGGAATTATCCTCCATTACCATTGCTTTACCTAAAAACAGCTCCCAAAGTGTGGGAATGTATTTCTACATTTTTAAACTTCTTGCTTACGAAGGCATCCCTGTTTTTGAAATGATATCTACGTCCAACTATTTCGCCATATTCCTTGAAAAAGAATATGTAAACAAAGCATTTTTATTAATGAATGAGATCAAGGAATAGAAGACTACCAGTAACCAAGAAATACCCCTGTAGCTGCAACTGCTGCTATTAAAAGAATTAAAACAATAGCAATAAAAATTCCGCCAAAGCGCGTTTTTTTATTGTCTTCTACTATATAATCTTCGGTGTTGTGGTTATACTTGTTTTTGGATTCCATGTGTGGTTGGTTTTAATTGATTTTGTACCACCAGATTTCATTCTGAAAATTCATTGGTAGCACCAGTTCATTTTTCTTTTCAAGAAACAGAATATCTCCTGAGCTTTTGTCTGAGGAGATAATTTCCTCTTTCTTGCCATCGGTATTTATCCTGTAAATTTTTCCTGTTCCCCAGTCGGAAATATAGAAAGTTTCATTATCGATTTTTTGTACTCCGTCAAGGTTTCCAATGCCCTTAGAAGATATTTTATGAATTGACTTATCATCAGGATTTATCATCAAAAAATTCCCAGGCTTATTATCGCTTCCCCAGGCAGATGCGTAGAGTTTTTGATTTCCAAACAGTAGTCCATTTACATATTCCAAATCTTTTGAATCTAACCATTCGGTTACCTGCCCGGAATCTGTGTCCATTTTATAAATAGCACTTTTTCCACTGTCGGAAATATAAAGATCCCCATTATCGTCTATGGTAATATCGTTCAGGGATTTGGCACTCTCTACTTTAATAGTTTTGGAGATTTCCCCTTTGGCAATATCCATTTCAATAATTTCAGTATTATTGGTAACATACAACTTATCCCCTTTCACTAATAAACCTTTGGGATCTTTTAAGCCTGTAATCCATTCTCTTGTTTCAATCGATCCATCTTCTGCAAGTCTGGAAATAAATCCGTCCCCGGGTGCATCATCGGCCATATTGGAAACATACATGTAATTATTTAATTCATCAATTACAACAGATTCCGGATGGCTAAAACCTTCAACTTTCTTTATAAGACTGGCTTTATCTTCCTGTGCAGAAGAAATTACTCCGAAAAGAAGAATTGTTGCTGTTGAAAAAATTGACTTTAATATCATATTATTTTTTTGGAGATCTAATATACAGAAAAAAGATGCTATCTCCATAAAACCTTTCATACCTAAAGTTTTCCTAAACATCTTTAGAGCTCCAATTTCTTGTTTAATTTTATCCCATATCTAGATTAAACTATGAAAAATATAATAAGAGCAGTTCTTGCCGGATGGGGAGCAAAAAAACTTGGAGGCGGCTGCGGCTGTATAGGAATAATCGTAGTATTTATTATCCTTTGGTTAATACTGGGAGCGCTTGGCTTGAATTAATTTTTCGCACTATTTATACTCTTCTACAAGTACATTCCATTCCATGGTTTTCAGCACTCCAACCAAAACAGGGTTTAACTCATTAAGAAGTGGGGAATCTTTGGGGAAAGTGTAGCTGTAATAATCTTTTTTAAGTGTTTTTTGTAAAACCTCCAGCTCATCCTGTAACTGATTTTCTTCAATTGCATGTTTTAACATAGGAACATCATAAACAAATAAGGCTGTTTCTTTATTTAGAAGCGCCTCTATTCCCTGCATTTCTGTAAAAACGGTATCTGCTTCAATATTATACAAGTTCAGAAACTCTTCAGAACTGGAATTGGATACGGTGGTTACATTAAAATTCTGCAGATCCTGAACAGAATTAATCTGATCATTTATAGTTCTTGCCGTAAGAGAAGAAGCGATACCTGCAGTAAGGCTGGAAATCATAATTATTGCCATAAACATCCAGATAAAACCTATGATTCTACCTCCTGTTGTTCTCGGGGATTTATCCCCATAACCAACCGTGGTCATTGTAACAGCACTCCACCAAAATCCCTGGAAGATGCCACGTTTCCCGGCACCAAATTCTTCCGGATTTCCCTTTCTTTCAAAAATCCACACCAGGAAACCAAATATAAATATAACCCCCAGGAGGATGAGAATGGCAGAAATAAAGTTCCAGCTAACAATATTTTTAATGTAATTCCAAATTTCAGATTCTTTTCGTTTGGCTATACCTGTATTCGAAATAAAATAAGGCTGGGAAAAATCCAGTCTTTCCATTCTGTTATCTGTAACAGTAATAGGATTAATGCTGAAATCCACTTCCTTATTCTCAATTCCAATAAGTAAATCGTTTAAGGAATTATAAGTTCGGAATTCATATTCAGACTCTAGTTTGTCATTTACAAGGTTCCAGGAGGAGATACTTAACCCCGAATAGTCGCCATTATTTTCTGTAATAAACGGAGGTGCTTCTGTAATGCCAATTATCAACTTCTGGTTAGAAACTGAAGTAGAATCCTGAGCATAATTTTTAGGTGATAAAATAAGTAAGGTGAGAAACAGGAAAAAAAGTGATTTCATAAAAGAAAGCTTGTTATTTTCCTGTAAAGTAACAAAAATCAGGAACAGAGGAAATTGTAGAAGTTCTATTCTGCAGGCTCTTCTTCTTCAACTACGTAGTAAATTTCTACCTTTTTCCTTCCGAAGTCGCGGGCCTTTTGTGAATCTTTTCCCATATAAATGTCAATTTTATTTTTCCACCGGGCATTCATTTTGTCTTTTACCCGAAACTCCCCTTCAAAACCTTCAATTTTCACTCTTGTATCATAATCCAGACCTCTTCTCACTAAATCCCGGGAAACCGCAATAACTTTTTGTCCGGGTTTTAAAGTATCACCCCACGCGGTAATGTTCGCGTCCCCTTCGCCCTGGTAACTCAAAGAATTAT
Organism: Autumnicola patrickiae; assembly: GCF_031846525.1. Classification (NCBI taxonomy): domain Bacteria; kingdom Pseudomonadati; phylum Bacteroidota; class Flavobacteriia; order Flavobacteriales; family Flavobacteriaceae; genus Autumnicola; species Autumnicola patrickiae. The sequence goes on along the minus strand of NZ_JAVRHM010000010.1, from coordinate 46,422 downwards.
AGGCTGAAGCAGTAACAGAAAGTGTATCCCAATTTACATCGGACTCACTATTCCCAAAATCACAAGCTGAAAAACTTATTATCCATGTGATGGCGATCATTCCAAAAACAGATTTCAGGAAAAAAGATTTGAAGTTTTTCAGGTTATACATAATTTCATTTTATAGGCTCCGGACTTTTATACAGTCAAATTCTAATATTCTTTTCCTCATATTTCAAAAGTGCAGATCAATCCCCTAAACAGCTAATATTCAAAATAGCTTAGTCTATTTAATGTTGAAAAAGCACAAAATGGGCATTAATTGTTAAATAACCTCTTCAAATTATATAAAAAAGTTAAGTTTTGCAACTATTTAGCTATAAACAGTATACCGGTTTGGAAGTCCTATAGATAAATGTACCTTTGCAAAATTAAATGGCTGAAGATTAAACAGAAGCCAATTTCATAATTGTAAAACAAAGATATGAGTCAAGTAAAACAGAATGACACGGTAAAGGTACATTACACTGGAAAACTAGCTGACGGGCAGGTATTTGATAGCTCTGTAGACAGAGGAGAACCTATTGAATTCACTCTTGGACAGGGGCAGTTGATCCCAGGTTTTGAAAAAGGCCTTATCGACATGAAACTGAATGAAAAAAAGACTGTAAATATTCCAAAAGAAGAGGCTTATGGAGAGCCAAGGGAAGAATTGGTTCAGGAAGTTGAAAAAAGTCAGTTACCTGAAGATATAAAACCAGAAGTTGGAATGGGACTTGTTTCCAAAGCTCCTGATGGTAGAGAAATGAACCTTGTAGTTAAGGATGTAAAAGAAAATTCTATTGTTGTGGACGGTAATCACCCACTTGCAGGTAAAGACCTTGTTTTTGACCTGGAAGTTGTGGAGATCAAGTAATTTCCACACAATTTTTATACTATAGAGCCCTGCAGTTTTTGCAGGGCTTTTTTTATGTAATAATAACATAAAAAAAAGGGTTAAGGTTATTGTAATTATTTGGCATAGAGAGGATGTCTTTTTATCTTATAAGAAACTAAAAAACAACAATAATGAAAAGACATGCAACAGCCGTTTGGAACGGATCTATAAAAGAAGGAAAAGGAAAAATAAGTACACAAAGCGGAGTATTGGATCAAACCCAGTATTCATTTAAAACCCGTTTTGAAGATGGAAAAGGTACAAATCCTGAAGAGCTTATTGGTGCAGCACATTCCGGATGTTTTGCCATGCAATTGTCGGCTTTTCTTGGAGAAGAAGGCTTTACGGCAGATACCTTATCTGCTAAAAGTGACATTACTTTTGAAGACGGCAGCATCAAAAAATCGCATATTACACTACATGCGGCTATTCCGGATATTGAAAAGAGTAAATTTGAAGAACTGGCTAATAAAGCCAAGGAGAATTGCCCGATTTCCAAACTCCTTAATACCGAAATCACCCTTACGGCAACACTCGAAAAATAAGAAACTGAATTTCTAATTTAAAACAGAAGATGATGGCGACGAGAGATTTAAATTTTGAAACCTTTTCACAGGACGCACACGAATATATTAACTACCTCGCTCAGGAACTGGGACATCCCCAGGAAAAGAGCAGAGTTCTCAAAATTTGGCGGGCGGTAATGCATACCGTGAGAGATCGAATCCACTTTGGAGAATCCCTGCAGGTTATAGATCCTTTAAACACAATTTTTAAAGGTATTTATGTTGAAAACTGGAAGTTTTCTGAAAAGCCACCGCTGGATTACGAAACTTTGGAGGAAATGAAAGATGAAGTTAAGAAGCTTCAGAAGTTTTATGGGGAAGATAATTTCCCATGGGAGAAATCTACGGAAGAAATTATCTCCATAACCTTGAATTCCCTTCAAAAGTTTATGGATCATAATCAGTTAGATCACATTATCGGGCAAATGCCGAAAGAGATAAAAACTTATCTTACAGAAAAAGTTTAACTGACATTATAATTTTAAGAAGGCTGCTCAAAATCGGAATTTCCGGTTTTAAGTAGCCTTTTTTATTTCTCTAAACTTAGCCATGTGGCTTTAAGACTGCCGATAATTGCCATTTTTAGCCCCTCTCCTATTTTGTTATCCTGCACAAATTTCTGATTCACTTCCAGTTCTATTCCTGAATAGTTCTTCGGAAATTTTCTTCGCAAATAGGTCGTAAAACCATCAGCTTTGCCTAAATATGGATAATTATACCTGATTTTTAGCTCCGGTAACTCTTTATTCAGCAACTTTTTAAATAAAACTGAAAAATCCTTCTCTGTAGTCCGGGAGGGATCATATAAAAGGCCAATATCAGCATTACGTTGGACTCCATTCAAAACCGGAGTAAAAGAATGCACCGAAAAATGCCAAATTTCCTCCCCTACTTCAGTATATTCTGAGATTTTAGCTTCCACCGCATTCCGGTATGGAAAATAGTATTTACGGAGGATTTTTTCCTTTTCAGATTTGGACAAAACTTTAGTAAATTCAGAAAATAACTGCGGATGATTTTCAGAACGGTTCACTTCCACCAATAACCTTCCTTTTTTTTGGTACATGCCGAAATTTGCCAATTTTGACACCTTATTATAAAGGTCGAATGCCCCGGGATCATAACCGCGATGCGTTTCTAAAACTTCAGTAGCACCTTTAAACAGATAAAAATATTCCTTGGGAATTGCATTAAAGGCATGCTCGCAGGTCACAACAAGTTTCATGAAGTAAATTGCCTGTTTTGGGCAAGACAGGTCGAAAGTTTTTGATATACATTTTGAATATTCTCTTCAGAATAATCTTCTCCAACAGCTTTTAAAATCCGCGTGGAAAGGCTTCCGTTTTCCAGAAGAAATTCAATGCTTTCTTTGTGGTTTGCCGATATTCTGGATTTTACTCTTTGGTACAATTTCTTCCAGATTTCACCCGCTGTAGCATTTTCCTGAAGATCAAAAACATCCAGATAAGTGGCATTAGTAATTTGGCAATTCTCGGCATTTTTAATCACAACGTTAAAGATTTCCAGCAAATCGTCTTCATGCCACTTTTTCTGGTCCTCTAAAGCAATTAATTGTTCACTTACAAGTAACTTCAGGCTTTCGATAATAAGAATAGCAATAGCAACATCTGCTTTTGGACATTCCTGGATGTCTATCACCCTTATCTCTATCGCATTCCTGTCGAACCTGGCAATTGCTCCACGGGAATTAAGGAAATGATGATCCAGAATATGCTCTATATCATGAGGTTTAATTGCTCTGTTTATAGGCTCAAAAATTTGCTGAAAATAGGATTCTCTGCTAAAAACCTGCTCCGGAACGATCTTTCCGGCCATTTCAGGAATCTCTTTCTGATTGGTTTTATAAACTTCCATTCTGCTGTCCAGGAATCCGGTGCTTTTACCATCGAAAATTGGAGAACTTGCACTTAATGCAGGAATAATTGGAAGCAGCAATCTTACTGCCGCATGCAACTTTTCAAATTCAGCATCATTGAAAAATGGCAAATTGATGTGCATACTTTGCACATTGCTCCAGCCATGGCCGCGACAGTCAAAAATGCGATTGTAAAGCGCATAAATCTTGCTGTAGTTATGTTGCCACAGTTGTGTTTCCTTTTCAGGATTCATTAAAGGATGCGCCGCGGTGGGCAATAATTCAGAATTAAATTCCTTCAGCAAAAGATTTATTTCCTTGATATTTTCAGCAAATTTTTCCGAAAGATTATCAAGATCGGCAGTTGGGCCGTTGGTTTTCAACTCCACCACGTGCGCCACAAGTTCGTTGCTCCATTCGATTTCGCCATTGGAAACATCTGAAGTTAAAGTACCGTTTTTCTTCGTTAAGAGCTTGTCTACAATAGGATTCACCTTAAAAGTTCCTGAATCTACCAGCATATATTCCAACTCGATCCCAAAAACTTCAAATAAGTGGTAACTCATATTTCCCCTTTTTTAAGCCTGCTTTTTAGTGCAGACAGGATTTCGATATAAACCTGATCGCCGTAATAAGCGTCTTCCACGCCAAAATCGATATTAGGATTGTCGTTAATTTCAATCACCATCGGCCTCTTATTGACTTCCTTAATATCAATTCCGTATAGGCCTTTCCCCATTAATTTAGCGGATTTTAAAGCCATTTCAAGAATCTTAGGCGGAACCTTTTCTATAGGAAGACAATCTGCATTCCCATCCTGATCGTCCTTTTTCTCCGCATCCCAGTTGTAAATCTGCCAGTGGCCTTTCGCCATATAATACCTGCACGCAAAGAGCGGTTTATTGTCAAGAATTCCGATTCTCCAGTCGTAATCTGAAGGTGAAAATTCCTGTGCGATCACCAGATCAGACTTTTTCAACATTTGCTGCACCAGTTCTTTATATTCTTCTTCTGTACCTGCTTTTTTTACACCGAAGGAAAAAGTAGAATCAGGTGATTTTAGCACTACCGGTAATCCGGTGATTTCTAACACTTGGTGCGTATTGTTTTTATGAACGATCACAGTTTTTGGAGTAGCAATTCCGGCATTTTCCAAGGCTTCTGCCATAAAAACCTTGTTGCAGCATTTCAGTATCGCATCGGGATAATCTACAAGTGCGATGCCTTCCTGTTGGGCTTTTCGGGCAAATGCGTAAGCTTCGTTATTAACTTCGGTACTCTGTCGGATAAACAGAGCATCAAAAGCAGATAACCTGGAGAGATCCCTGGGCGTAACTATTTCCACATAAAAATCCATTTTTTCAGCCAGTTCTGTAAAGCGTTTTATGGCTTTGGCGTTACTGGGCGGTGCAGGATCATCTTTTTTTACCAAAATTGCCAAATCATATTCGGCTATATTTTGTCGCGGCGTATCATAGCGTTTTTTGGAAAAGTACTGAGAAGCAAATTGATACATACTCTCCTTATGGTCTTCCGGAATTTCGGCTTCAGAAATTGCTTTGATGCTCTTGATATTCCATTTGTTGGTTCGCACAAAATTCACTCTTAAAAAAGGAATCTGAAAATGCCGGTAAAACATGGCACTGAGCTCCTTATACTTCTGTGCTACGTTTTGACCAAAATAAATACTCAGGGTAAATTCTGAAGCTTTTATATTCTTCAGACTATGCTGAATAACATCTTCAAATTCTTCAGAAACAATTTTTACCAGCTTTGGCTCCCGTAGATCCACAATATTCTTTACCGTAGGAATGGCCATGTGGCCTCTTGCTTCAGCTAGAAGCGACACATAATAACCTTTACTCTGGTAAGAATAATCTTTACAAAGATTGAAAATCCGCACCTTTTTTAACCTCGAATATTCGGGATTGGTAAGATATGCCTGGGCAGAAATAATCTCAACATTTTCGGCAAGGACCTCCCAGTTTTCCGGGTGGTTAACCACAATATATTTATTCATTAAATGCTTTAAAATTTGATCAAATGTAGTCGAAAATTTAATTGGTTGTTCACAAAAAATAAGTTAACTAAAATATTCTTCTTAAATTCAGCACCACGCGTAAACCTTAATAAAATATGAAATACAGCTTGATATTATATCTTTTTCTCCTTGTTATTCCATCTTGTTTTTCACAAATTTCAGATGAAGAACAAATGATAGAAAGAGCAAAAAGGATTCATGAGAAAGTCATTACCATAGATACCCACAACGATATTAATATCGAAAATTTCAACAACGAAAAGAACTATACAATGGACCTGGATACGCAGGTAAATCTTCCGAAAATGGAAGAAGGCGGACTGGATGTTTCGTGGCTGGTGGTCTATACCCAACAGGGAGAATTAAATGAGGAAAGATATAAAGAAGCTTACACTAATGCCATGCTGAAGTTTATTGCCATCCATAAACTGGTAAATGAACTGGCTCCAGATACAATAGGTTTGGCAACCACATCAGATGAAGTTCGGAAACTGGTAAATGAAGGTAAAAAAGTGATAATGATTGGGGTGGAAAACGGCTATCCAATTGGTGAGGACATTAGCATAATAAAGAGGTTCTACAATTTAGGTGCACGATATATGTCACTTTCGCATAATGGTCATAATCAATTAAGCGACTCCAATACCGGCGAAGAAAATGATGAATGGTTGCATAACGGACTAAGCGATTTAGGAAAAGAAGTGATTGCAGAAATGAACCGGCTGGGAATGATGATTGACGTCTCCCACCCTTCAAAAGAAGCAATTAAACAAATGTTTGAGCATTCTAAAGCGCCTTTTATCGCCTCCCATTCTTCCGCACGAGAATTAGGAAATCACAGCAGAAATCTGGATGACGAACTGCTGTTACTTTTTAAAGAGCATGGCGGTGTTGTCCAGACTGTTGCTTTTAGCGGTTATGTAGATCCTGAAAAAGACAGCATTTATAATGAAGAAAAAAACATTATTGGCCGGGAAATAGCAAAAAAAATGAATTTTGAAATCCTTGAACGAGACAGTGTAGCCAAATTAGAAGAGAATACAAGAACTGAATATAATGAACAATTGGAACTTGTAAAATCTGTCACCGAAGATTCCATTAAACAGGTTGATAAAATACATCCGGTAAATGTTTCAGATTTTGTGGATCATATAGATTATATGGTGGAACTTATAGGTATCGATCACGTGGGAATAAGCTCTGACTTTGACGGAGGCGGCGGAGTTGAAGGCTGGGACGATGCTTCAGAATCTTTGAATATTACCATTGAACTCGTTAAAAGAGGCTATTCTGAAGAAGAAATTTCAAAGCTCTGGGGAGAAAACCTGCTAAGGGTTTTAGATGAAGTACAGGCCGTAGCAGAAGAACTTCAGAATAAATAAAGATTCAGTTTAAATTCAAAAATTAAAGCGAGGGTCTGAAAATGGCAATTATCGACCCTCTGTTCTTCATCTTACAAGATCTGTAATTCTCATGTGCATTAATTATTAGATTGCCACAGAAAATTTAAAACTCGTCCATCAGGATATCGATCCGTTCTTTTCTTCGCTCAATCCTTTTTCTATGAAAATCGAGATTATGATAAAGACTTATCCTTGGAATGTGACGATGTTCAAAACTATTAGGACCGCCTTTATACCTGAAAGTCCACATATAACCTGCCTGAACCTGGAGGTTTTGATTTATAATATAACCCAGTCCTAAAAAAGCCCTGTTGTCTTCCAGATAATTATAAGTTATAGTTTTACCTGCCTGAATGAAAATTTCTTCATAAAAAGACGCAAATAAGGTTTTATTTACCAGTTTATGGTTATTTAGAGGATAGTATGCACCAAGTTTATACCTGAACCTGTGGGTTAGTTTAAAAGGAGCATCTATTTCATAATCCCTTTTCCATCGCTGCTCAAATCTGAATTGATGGTATAATTTAAGACGGTCAAAAGGTTGTACCAATACAACTTGCTGCCAAAACCTGTACTGGGGAACAACATTATCCTGACCAGCCTGGTCTTGTTCCGGAGCCCAGTAGAACGGCGTAACAATTCCTGCTGTAAGTTCAACTTTCGTGTTCAAAAGATATGTAAGGCCAAACCGCAGATAGACCTGTGCCATATCATCTACAAAATTATTGGTACGTCTAAGGTGATATTCCCCGTAGTAAAAGAATTTTTCGTTAAGTCTGTACTTTGTATAAAGCCCCAGCCACAGGCCTGTGGTGCTTGTAAATTCTTTTGACTCTCCGTAATCATCAGTAATTTCCTGGGCCTGTGCACTTAAACAGAAAAAACCCAGTACAATGAGGAGTATAAGTTTCTTCATGTTACAGGCTGTTAAGTAATTCTACACTATCCTCCAGGGATCCGCTTCTTCGCAATCTCCGCTCCAGCCGCCTTGTATTTTTATCTTCAAGAAAAATGAGCCTGTCCTGTATGCTGTAGGCAAGCTGAAGATCCTTTAAAACAGCCGTTAGATCTTGATAATTACTACCTGCACGTTCAATAAGACCTTCGATTACCTCCTCGGTTACGTAATTATACAAGCGTTTCTTCTTTCTTACCGGCACCTGGTCACTATAAGTAAAAGGATCAAAAGTCAATTCGGTGTACAATTCATCTGTTTCCTCCCTTCGTTCAGCTATATTTTGAGCTGTTCCAAAAATTTCTTTAAGAAGTTCTATTTCTGCCAATAAATCTGTTGCTGTAGCTGTTCGGGCTCCAATATCTTCTGATTCATTAAATTCCTCCAGTTCCTGCGGATAAATCTGCTTATCAAAATAAATTTTAATTTCGTCCAAAACCTTGTCCTGCAACCCGTATCCAGAAGGAATTCTGTACAAACTATCAATTTCCGTTTTTCCTGCTGAAATACTATCACTAAATGCTGAAATCTCCCTATCTATTTCAATACTTTCAATCCTGTTTGAGAAAGCCTGAAGAAGGGAATCTGCCACTTCATTTCTGTCTTCAAAATTTTCTACAATAAAGTGCAGGAAATTATTTCCTTTTTCCTCGGGCGAATAGTTAAAAATCGTCTTTTCACCATCTATGCTCACCGTATCTGTAGAAAGTAGATTGTAAGCATAATCCACCAGCAAGCCTTCCCGGTTGTAATATTCAATTTGTTCTCTGGAAAGAATATTTTTCCAAGGTCTTATGTATTCTTCTAATCTGTCCTGTTCTTTTGCCCATTTCAGAAAAACCTGCAACTCCCGATCCTGGACCAGTTGAATATTATCTATCCTCAAATTATTTAACTGCTGCAGTTTATTCCGGAATTCTGCCTCTGTTTCTGTCCACTTTGAAAGATCATTTCTTTCATCTGAAGATAATGGATAAAATCCGCGGTTAGCTCCTAAAGGAAGTTGTTGTGTAATGTCTAAGTTGGAATCATATTGAAATATTTCCTGAAGGATCATCGTCAATACATTCTTTCCTTTTTCCTGTTCTTTTATATATAAAGAAGTTCTGGGATAGCCATCGCTAAAATTCAGGCTTAAAGGTTTCCCGGCTAACTCTACTTCACTCTCTTCATTTTGCAGGAGCGCCTTAAGTCCTTCGCTTAAAGGAAATTCAATTTCATCAACTACAGCGTTCTCATTTTTTTTAACTAATTCCAATAGAATTCCCTGATCATAGGTCCTCTCCTCCTGAGTACTATCTTTAAAATAATTAAAATTCCATACTCCCTGCATCAGCCCGTTTTCTACCTGGCCATCAACAGCAACAATATCCATCTCTTTATCTGCTGCAAAAAATTCAAAATCCCCATGAAGTTTACCCTGCACTATACTAGATTTGAAATACTTCAGCCGCTTTTGGAAAGTTTCATTTTTATACAAATTAGCCTCCAGTAGAATTTCATTTACCGGTATTCCTTCTTCATAAGTTATATTTAGATTTTCGTCTACTGTATGAACTGAGTAATCGGGTCCTTCATCAGAAATATCTACTATTTCAATATTGTGAGTTTTGGTTTGATATATCCACTCTCCCTGCTTAACATTATGAACAAAATCACCTTTTCTTAAAGTAGAAAATGCCTTTGCGCTGGAACTATCCTGTTTCTCCTGTCTGGTAAAGGTAAAATTACCGTGTTTAACCCTGTTCCCTTCTTTGTCCAGATAGTATTCAAACCGTGCGTTTCCAGTTACTCCCGGAGAAATCTGGTAAGTACTGTCGTAAGTCTGGGTTTGCTGCGCAAAGGAATTAGAATGGCTTAAGAAGATTATTACTCCCGTTAAAATAAATTTTAATAGTGTTTGCTTCATATTTATTATTAATAAAGCCCCGAGTCACGAGGCCTTTTAAAAACTCTCTTCCCTTTGAACAAAGACTATTCCGAAGAGGAGGAGCAATTTTACATAAAATATTTAGCAATGGAAAATTTCGGCAATTATTATAAAGTTATGGAATTTTAAAGTTCTTAACTACTATTCTTATATATAAGCACATGTTTAGCTTCATAAATTGTTAAATTAGAAAATATGGTTCAGCACGTTTTAAAATTTTTTCAGAAGCTATTTATGGAGGAATTATGGAATCCTATCACAGGTGTGGAAACATTCCCCAAAATAAATTATTACGGCCAGCTCAGAATTAAATGGATTTTCAGTAAAATCTTTACTTCTTCCTCTTCTTTTTATCCCACCAAACATAGGCTATAAAAAGAATTAAACTTATAACAGAGCCCCATAAGAGACCGGTTTTTAATCCCTCTGTACTTCTTCCAATAACTGCGATGTAGAGAATAAGGGGAGCGATACCAGCTAAAGTAGCACCAATAAATTTCCAATAACCCATTTTAAGTATTCCTCCAACAAAACTGATGGCATCATTGGATAAAAAAGGATTTAACCTGGTAATAAAGACAGCCCAAAAGCCGTAATCATCCAGGAAATCTGCTACTTTCTGTTCAGATTTTTGTCCAATAACTTTTTCAACAATTACAGGTCCAAAATACCTTCCAATAAAATAACCCACGGAAGAAGCTGAAAACACAGCTGCAAAAACAATAATACTACCATAGATTGGTCCATAGGCTATAATCGAGACCACCATTAGCAACAGGGTGGGAATCACAAGCAGAAACATTTGTGCTATCATCGTAAGAATAAGGATAACAGGACCAAACCAGCCAAACTGGCTTACCCAGGTCTTTATACGCTCCTGGTCATCACTTGTTAATACATTCCAGGCTTCATCTAAAAAATTCTGTACCCCCGGTATAAAGAAATAACTTAGAACGAGACCAATAACAATGGCCAAAGAAATATATAAAGGTGCCTTACTTTTTTTTACGCTTGTAGTTTCTATTTGATTACTATCCATATATTAATTAGTATTATTCAATTCTACTTCCAGAATATTGGCCGGTGCGCGGCGACTTTCGTTGGAAATATAAAGTGTACCCGCGGAATCAAAAGTTAATCCTTCCGGCTGCTGAAATTTTTCTGGATCCAGAAGATGTATTTGCTTTAAATCTCCCTGCGGATTAAAAATCATCAACTTTGGTTGAAAACCATCCAGAATATAAATTTCTCCAGTAATGGGATGAATTTCTATTTCAGAAGGTCTTATTATTTTTTGAGCGCCTCTTCCTTTTATTGTTCCAAAAATACTGTCCCGGGAATTAATAATAAAGAAAGGTTGCTCATCCATCTTCATCGTATCCAGATCAAAAGAGAAAATTCCTTTATATGCAGGATCTGCCCTTTTAGTCTCCTTAATGGTAAGTAATAACCGGTTATTTTTAGAATCCAGGGCAAGACCTTCCACATCTTCCTGGTCTAGCGGGGTCTGATATTCATTGACTATAAGATCGTCTTCTGTAAAATTGAGTACATGAAAAATCCTGCCGTCACTTCGCATCACAAATGCATTTTTAGCATCAACAGCAACAGCTTCATAATCTCCAGGACCGGCAAACTTATATTCAGAAACTACTCTGGAAGTAGAAATGTCGTATATAAAAATTATCCCATCCTCATCCTGAATGCACGCAATTCTATTATCTCCAATCCAGCTTAAGCCTGAAACCTCTTCCAGTTCATCTGGCAAATCCCAACGCTGTTTTATTTCATAAGTCTTTTCGGAATCGTCAAAGGAAATGTACGCTGTGTCTTTAAACACGAAGTAGAGAATCGCTGCCACTGCCATTATTGCGGCAATTATCCAAAGCACAATCTTCGTCATAAGAATTATTTTCGTGTTCAACCGACCTCTATTGTCAATTTTCCCTAAAATATTCATTTACATAACGACCCCAAAATCATTAACATTATTTTGCCAAATCAAAGATCGGAAAAGAGGATCAAAATTTTTTGATGAACTTCAGGCAAACCACGTATTGTTAATTAAAAGTTAAATTACTACTATTTAATACATAGTACTGTCACAATTCTAAAGATGAATAGTCTCTTGTATATAACCTTTAAAATATTAGATATGAAAACTTTAGAAAACATTGCAGGATTTAGAGAAGGAGATCTTACTCACAGAAAATCATTTTTGAACATTCAGCAGCCTTCTAACAGGGGAAGCTGGTATAGCCGCAGACGCTACAACTAAAAAACATTCATCAATCAAAAACAAAAGTCAGCATGAAAACTTTAGAAACAATTATTCAAAATTCAGCAAAATTGTGGGATGGAAATTTAACTCACAGAAAACCTTTTATGAGCATCAGGCAAATTCATAAACACGAAATTTGTATTAACAGAAGATGGTCCTGTGTCTGAATTAAAATTAGCACCATGAAAAATCCTCTAACATAGCCGGGACAAAACAAGTCACCGGCTATTTTCTGCTCTTCTGCCCTATTTCACCCTATTCTAAAATTTAGCTTAAAATGAATTTATATTTTGGAAGTATTCGTTTATTTGTAGCAGTTTCAGATTATTATGCTATCAAAATTAAAAATGTCCCCCAAATTAAGGTGGGCCTTGATTATCTTATTAAGTCTTCTCGCGCTGGCGCTACTATTTTTCTCCAGTATTTACTTTGGAATGTGGGGAAAAATACCTTCTACCGAAGAACTGCGGAAACTTGAGCAAAGTAAAGCCACCCAAGTATTATCTTCAGAAGGAGAATTAATTGGAAAATTCTACATCTTCGACAGGCAACCCATTACTTTTAAAGAACTACCGCAACATCTTATTGAAGCGCTAATAGCCACTGAAGATGTCCGGTTTTTTGAACATGATGGTATTGATAACCGCAGTCTGTTGCGGGTGTTTTTTAAGTCCATTCTTTTACAGGATGAATCTGCAGGAGGTGGAAGCACCATTACGTTACAACTCGCGAAAAATATCTACGGAAGAAAGGATTACGGTGTCTTTGGGATCGTAATAAATAAAGTTCAGGAAGCAATTATTGCCGAAAGACTGGAGGATATCTATAGTAAAAATGAAATCCTTACCCTCTATTTTAACACCGTTCCTTTTAGTGACAATACATACGGAATTGAGAGTGCTTCAATGAAGTTCTTCAACAAACATACTTCAGAATTAAGTCTTGAAGAAGCTGCGGTTTTAGTTGGAATGTTGAAGGCTTCCCATTCTTATAATCCGCGGATTTTTCCAGAAAGGAGCAGGTTGCGCCGGGATGTCGTGCTAATGCAAATGGCCCGGTATGGCTATCTTTCCGAAGAAAAAGCTTTGGAAGCAAAAAGAAAAGATCTTGTGCTGGATTACCGTAATTACAGCAACAACAAAGGGCTTGCCCCATACTTTCGGGAACAGGTAAGAAAAGATGTAAGCAAGATTCTGGATACCCTCAAAAACATTGAAGGGCAGACCTATAATATTTATCGAGACGGGCTCATAGTACACACGACCTTGGACCATAAAATGCAAAAGCTGGCTGAAGAAGCTATGCGGGAGCATATGGTGGATTTACAGCAGCAACATGAAGCTTCTTATGGCGAGAATGCACCGTGGCTGCAAAACAAAAGCATCCTTGAAGACGCTGTAAAAAGAACTGAATCTTATCAGAAAATAAGCAACAAAGGTTTTAGCCATCAGGAAATCATGCAGGAGCTGCAAAAAACAAAACCTACAGAACTCTTTAGCTATGATGGTTCAACCACAAAAAACGTGAGTGTTATCGATAGCCTGTCTCACTATTTAAAATTCCTCAATGCAGGAATGCTGGCCGTACAACCCGAAACCGGAGCAGTCCGTGCTTGGGTTGGTGGCGTGGATTTCAGATATTTTAAATATGACCATGTTTCGATGAGCAAAAGACAGGTAGGTTCTACTTTTAAACCAATTGTCTACACTGCTGCCCTCGAAAACGGAATGGAACCCTGCACGTACTTTTCTGCGGAAGAAGTCACCTATGAAAATGGATGGACACCGGCAAATTCATCTGCCAGTGATGATCCTCACATGAATTACAATCTGAAGACTGCCCTTAGCACTTCCATGAACACCATAGCCGTAAAAGTGCTTATGGAAACAGGCATAGGGAATGTAATTAACGAAGCGCGACAAATGGGAATAGAATCTGAGCTCCCAGCAGTACCTTCTATAGCATTAGGAACGGCTTCTTTAAACATTGAAGAACTCACAGCAGCTTATACCAGCTATGTAAATAACGGAAAGCCCAGTAAACCTTATTATATCACGAGGATAGAAGATGGAAACGGAAATCTCCTGGCGTCTTTTGAGCCAAAAGTTGCCCGTACCCCTGCTTTTAGCGAAACTACCAGGGAAGTTATGCTGAATTTTATGCAGGCGACGGTAAATGAAGGAACAGCGACGCGGTTGCGATCTACTTATGGATTAAACAATGACATTGCGGGCAAAACCGGAACCACTCAGAATAACAAAGATGGTTGGTTTGTGGGAATTACTCCGAAGCTAGTGGCAGTGACCTGGGTTGGAGCAGATGATCATCGTATAGGCTTTAGAAATACGAGGATTGGCCAGGGAGCAAATTCTGCATTGCCAATTTTTGGCAGGCTCATGCAAAAAATGAATCAGGATCCATATTTCAACACTATCACTAATGCGCGTTTTGCGCCTGTGTCTTCTGAAGTGGCTGAGATGCTGGATTGTGAGGAAAAGAAGCGTGACGGCTTCTTAAAACGCCTGTTTTCCGGTTCAGATAAGGAAGAAAAGGCAACTTCAGAAGAAAAAAAGGAGAAAAAAGGCTTTTTTAAACGTTTATTCGGTAAAAAAAATAAAGATTAAAGGGACATCATCAAAATGACAATTTTCATCCTACTGAAAATTTTCCGATTGACTTTCTAGATTACTTAAAATTCATTAAAAGGCCGAAATTTGCCATTTTTGAATGGTCTCTTAAAAATAGCTGCTTCCGAAGAAATTTTAGAATTCCTTATTAATTTCCATTCTTAGTTTTCGGGAATAATCTTCTTCCAGCCAGTCCCTGTAATTCTTGGTACTTTTACTAATACAGTAAGAATACTGCTTAATCCTGGAAGAAATATCATCTTTGAGCTCTTTTGCAAGAATTCGGGCATCAAAAACGTCTTCGCTGTTCTCTACACACATTTTAACGTGCTGCTCCATGGACCAGTCCAGTACGGTTTTGGATTTTAAGCCTTTCTTAATCACCTCATCGTAGGCATTTTCCACATCGTAATCCACGTCTTCAGAATTGGCAAATTTCTCACGCAATTCAGGTGGCATCTGGTATTTAAATTCCCTTTCAATCTCTTCATCACTTAGAAGATTTTCGAAATAGAAATCTGGGGATCTAAAAATCTGCTTCCAGTCTACGGGAGCGCTCCAATTTCCAAAACGGGCAAGGTTGTTTCCAAGATCAATCACATTAAATTCCTTTTTTCCCGGCAGCACCCTGGATCCCCGGCCAATCATCTGGAAGTAAAGCGTGAGGGATTTGGTTGCACGGTTAAGAATAATGGTGTCTACGGTGGGTTCATCAAAACCGGTGGTAAGAATACTTACAGAAGTTACAATAGCATCTGGTGTATGCTTAAACCATTTAAGAATGTCTTTCCTGTCCTGTTTACTGGTGGTATTGTCCAGGTGCCTGACTTTAAGTCCCGCGTTTCTAAAAGTTTCGTAAACTTCAATTGAAGTATTGATTCCGTTATTAAAAATAAGGGTTTTCTTTCCTTTGGAACGTTCCATATAGGCATTAAGCAGCTTCTCCTGCATCGAGAAATTGGAGTACAATTCTTCTGAAGATTTTACAGTATAATCTCCATTCATACCAATTTTAAGTCCGGAAAGGCCAACGTTGTAGCTAAAGGTTTTTGCTTTGGCCAAAAAGCCTTTTTCAATTAAAGAAGTAATGGAATCCCCTACTATAAGTTCCCGATAATTATCCTTCATGGGAAGCTTGATGTTGGAACTTAGCGGAGTTGCTGTAACTCCAAGAATAAAGCACTTCTCAAAAAACTTAAACAATTTTCTGAAGGAGTTGTAATGCGCTTCATCAATAATCACCATCCCGATATTCTTCAAATCCAGCTTCTCATCGTGAAGACGATTATTTAATGTCTCCACCATCGCAACAAAGCACATAAAATCTTCCTGGTCTGGAAGTTCTTTTACTTTGCTGTTTATGATTTTGTTGCGAACACCAAAATCGGTAAGCATCTTAGAAGTCTGCTTACAAAGTTCTATCCGGTGTGTAAGAATTAAAACCTTCTTTTGGGTACGCTGAATGTATTCCCTTACAATTTGTGAGAAAATAACGGTCTTCCCTCCTCCTGTAGGAAGCTGATAAAGTAGATTATAATGCTCTGGGTGCTCATCTATAACCGCAAAAATCTTTTCAATATCTTTTTGCTGATAGCCATACAGCTCTTTATCTACTTTTTTATTTTCAATTCCAAATGTTCCGGTCTCCATAGGTTGTATTAAGTATGCAATTTTGCAAAAATAACAGATTTTTAAAGTAATATAAAATGATTTAGACAAAATAAGATTTTAATTTTTGTGTATGCAGTTTCCAAATTATATCTAAATTTATGATAATCAATACAGTGATAATCTGTAACATTTTATTCTGAACTCTGTCTTCTTTAGAGAAGGAATATTATTATACATTTCCCCCCGTCCCTGAATTTTAATTCATAAAATATGAAGGAAAACGGTATGGATTACACGCGTTATAGGAAGTCTCTGCAAGATTGCCAGTTACTTTCTAAGATGGATGATGCCACCTTTACAAGTCTCATTTCCCTTTTTAATGAGGAAAAATGGCCAAAAAATACCTGTTTTGTAAATGAAGATAAATTCTTGTGTAAATTTTACATTATCCTAAGTGGGAGAGTAAAAATGTACCAACTCCACGAATTCAGCTGTAAAGAAGTAACTTTGTTTTTACTTACCAAAGGCGATTTTATCGATCTTTTTTGTCTCCTTGATGGCAGCAGACATATGGCTTACTACGAAAGTCTTGATGAAGTTAAAGTTTTGGCTGTACCTATGAAAAATTTACATGAATGGCTCCAAAAGCACCCGCAATATTACATTAATCTTTTATCCTATGCAGGAAAACAGCTGCGTATGCTGGAGGATTATATTGCCGATGTAATATTTACAGATATTTCTACAAGATTATTAAAGCTCCTGATAAGTAATGTAAATAAAAGTTCAAATAATTTAGAGTTGATCAATGACCTGTCCAATAAGGAAATTGCATACCTAATAGGTTCCACAAGGGCCGTTGTGAATCGGCATATTCAAAAGCTGAAGCAAAATGGATCCCTTCATGCCTCCAGGGAGAATCTTCAGATAAACAATCTTCCACTTTTAATAAAAATGCTGGAAAATAAAAAATAAATATCCGCCTCTAAAATAATCAGGATGTGCTACTTAGGTAGTTTTTAAAAGTGTGGAATGAGCATACATTTACAATTCATTTAAAACTACCAATTATGAAAAATTTGATGACTTTTTTGATTTTAACTTGTTTCTTCCTCTCTATGGATGCTCAGATTATTAAACTGGAAGAAACTAAAGTTAAGGCAGCCAATTATGTTCCTGTATATTTTCAGCAGGACAGTGAAGGTTTTATTATTCCGGAAAGATTTGATAGTCAATTTGAAATAGATGCTCTTGGGTTCGTTTTTAATAATTTTAATATGAAGGACTATATAAATGGTAATTTAATCGAAGAATCAGATTCTTATGAAGTTACATTTAGGAATCGTAAAGGATTTTTACGCGCTAATTATGACGATGAAGGAGCTATGGTTAGATCTTCTCAAAGATTTACCCAAATGGCTTTGCCCTACGAAATTAGAAATGAAATTTTTTCTCAATACCAGGGATGGGACATCACCAGGAGTACTTATATTGCAAGAGGCACAGGTGACAAGATTGACAAAGGTTTTTACAAAATACGAGTAGAAAATGGGTCTCAAAAGAAAAACATTAAACTTTACACTACGACATCTTCCAGCCAAACCTCGAAAATTGCCGTAGCGACCAACTAAAAGTTTTTTATCAATCAATTTGAATAGGTCTGAGAATAAAGAGGGTACTGAATAGTAATACAGATCCTCTTTATTTAAATAAATCTGAAGATAAATAGCGGTCTCCCCTATCACAGATAATGCTTACCACCAAGCCTTCATCAATCTCTTCACAAAGCCTAACAGCTGCTGCCGTTGCTCCTCCACTGCTCATTCCGGCAAAAATGCCTTCTTCTGTAGCGAGTATTCTGGTCATTTCCCTGGCTTCATCTTCGCTTACTTCCAAAATCTGATCTACCTTTTTCGCATCAAAAATTTTCGGAAGATAAGCTTCTGGCCATTTTCTAATTCCGGGGATACTGGAATTGTCAGTAGGCTGTACTCCAACAATCTGAATGTCCTTATTCTGTTCCTTTAAATAAGTAGAAGTTCCCATGATAGTACCTGTTGTGCCCATTGAAGAAACAAAATGTGTCACTTCCTGATTAGTGTCTGCCCAGATTTCCGGGCCGGTAGTATTATAATGAGCTTTCCAGTTATCATTATTGCTAAACTGATTAAACATAAAAAAATTACCCGCTTTAACTTTATCTTCAGCATAATCCCTTGCACCTTCAATACCTCCTTCAGCATCTGTAAGCGTTACTTTTGCACCATAAGCCCTCATGGTTTGTACCCGCTCTATAGTAGAATTCTCCGGCATTACAAGTTCAATATCAAGTTTAAAAATACCAGCAATCATTGCAAGGGCAATTCCGGTATTTCCACTAGTAGCTTCAATAAGTTTAGATTCTTTTGTAATCTCTCCCCTATCCAGCGCATTTTTAATCATAAAATACGCTGCACGATCTTTTACACTGCCACCAGGATTTTGGCCTTCAAGCTTTAGATAAAGCTCCACTTTCGGATTTTTAACTAATGTATTCGCTTTTACCAGCGGAGTATTACCAATAAGTTTTAGTATGGATTCATTCATTTTTGAGCAGCTTTTTTAATATTGATCTGGGGATTGTGGGAAATCATAGAGTTAGCGGGAACAGAGGCTGTAAGCCACACATTTCCTCCAACTATGCTGTTGGCACCAATTACAGTTTCCCCGCCAAGAATGGTGGCATTGGCGTATATGGTAACATTTTCTTCTATGGTAGGATGTCTCTTTACACTTCTCATCTTTCTATCAACATAAAGGGCACCAAGAGTTACCCCCTGGTAAATTTTTACATTGTCTTTTATAATTGCTGTTTCCCCAATTACAACACCTGTGGCGTGGTCTATAAAAAAGGGGGTACCTATTTTGGCTCCCGGATTAATGTCTGTACCAGATAAGCGATGGGCAAATTCGGTCATTAAACGTGGCACAAGTGGAAGTCCAAAATTATAAAATTCATGGCTCAACCTGTAAATGGCAATTGCGTAAAAACCGGGGTATGAAAGATAAACTTCTTCTATAGAATTTGCAGCGGGATCGTTAACGGCAATATTACGGGCATCTTCGTTTAACTTCCTTAGAATTTCCGGAAGTTTTTCAAGATATTCAGACCAAATATCCCTGCAGGGTTTATCGGGAGACCAACAAACAAGATCTGCCAGTTCTTCAAAAAGTTTCTCCAGGGAGTCTATATTTTCTGGTACTGGAGTGTCATTATCAAAAAGGGTGTAAAAAAGCCTACGGGTAAATTCCTCGGTTTTCTCTTTTATACGAAATTTCAGATTTGGATTCCTTTTGTTTTTCTGAATCTGGTCAATTACCGACTGTTTATTTATTACTGCCACTTATTACCGCAATTTGTGTTTAGAAATCAAAAATAAACAATAGCAAATGAAATTTCCTCTATATTTCGATAAATGCTGTTGATTGTATAATCAAGAAATAACTTCGGGATCCTTTATTTTTATGAGTTAATTATTTGCCAAGATAGCGCCACCCAATCCTATTTTCAGCTTAAATTTAAATAGAATTATTATTAACCATTAAATTTTTAATCATGGCAGAAAAAGCTAAAAAGCAGGATCCAAAGAAAAATGATTCTGCAAAAAAACAAGCTCCTCAGAAGCAAGGGGAAAAGATGGACAAGTCCAGAAAGTAATCTTTCTTGTATTTCATTTTAGGCCACCTCACTAGGGTGGCTTTTGTATTTAAAATTATCTTCGGTAACCGCTACAATTTTTACAAGTCTTGAATTAAATATAAAAACTACCGGCTTTTCTTTTCAGCAAAACGGGTAATAGTATCTTTGCATTTAAGAAAAAATGAAAATTGAAAGAATACTATAGATTTATACAGAGCAACCTCAGAAAAGTCAGTTTTGGATGGCTGCTAACTTTTTTATCCAGTTTTGGACAAACATTCCTGATCTCTTTATATGTCCCAGAGATCGTTAAAGCTTTTGAAATTTCTGAAGGTAGTTTTGGAGCTATTTATGCCGCCTGTACCGTAGCTGCCTCTGTAATTATGCTGACTGTTGGTCACACCGTAGACCATAAACCGGCAAAAAAAGTAACTGCTTTCACAGTTGCATGCCTCGCAATTTCCAGTATTATTCTTGGCTTCTCTTACCATATTGCTTTCCTGTTTATCGCACTTATAGGAATGAGATTATGTGGACAAGGTTTACTGAGCCATATAAGTATGACAATTATGTCTAAACGTTTTATAGAAAATCGCGGGAAGGCACTAAGTATTTCATCATTGGGATATTCTATGGGTGAGGCTGTATTTCCGGTAATTATAGCTTCTATTATAGCTTATTTTGACTGGCGTATTGCAGCAATTGTGAGTGGTGTGGCACTTTTACTTTATCTTATACGTTTAAAATTCACAAATCTTGGAGAATTTGATCAGGACCTTTCTGCAGAGGGACGACCTTCTACATTTTCACTTCTAAAGGACTACAAAAATGTAATTTTCGATAAACGTTTTGGTATAATGATGCCTGCAAGTTTTATATTAGGTTTTACCAACACTGCAATCTTTTTTTACCAGTATGTTTTTGTTGAAGATAAAGGTTGGTCGGCACAGCTATATGCTACTTTTTTTACTGTTTATGCTATAACCAGACTCATCTTTTCGCTGCTTGGAGGAAGTTGGGTAGATAAAATATCCGCTAAAAAAATGTTCCGATTTTATATAATTCCAATGAATATAGGTTTACTTCCATTCGCCTTTATGGATAGTATTATTGGCGCACTTCTATTTTTGATTCTGGCAGGAGTTACCGGTGGAATGGCAGGAACTGTAAAAACATCTGTTATTGCTGAAATTTACGGAATTAAAAAGATGGGAGCTATACGAAGTGTTTTTACAATGTTTATGGTTTTAAGTACTGCTCTGGGACCACTAATCGTTGGATTTATGATTGATCTTGGCATAGATTTCAGTACCATTATGCTTATACTTTTTGCACTAATGGGACTTGTTGTTCTTAATTCCCAGAGAATTGCAAAAATTAATCATGCGGAACCGGATGCTGCGGAAATTTAAAAAATCAGCGTACCAGACTGAAGTGGCCTTTAATTATCTTAAATCCTTCAATGGTAATTTGATACCAGTAATCTGAAGCGGGTAATGCATTACCCTCAAAAATTCCGTTCCAGGAAAAGTCTTCCCCGTTGCCGGTTTTCAACAACTTTCCAAAACGATCAAATATCCTGATTTCTGAAGAAGAAAAATAATCTAATCCGTTTAAACTGAAGGTGTCGTTATAGCCATCATTATTTGGCGTAATAAACTTTGGCACTACAATATGCGGAAATTCCTGTAAAAATGTGGCGCATCCGTTAAGGTCCCTTATGTAGGCAGTATAAATTCCGCCGGGGATTCCTGTAAAAATATTGGAATTTTGAAAATTTATACCATCCAGAGAATATTCAAAACTTCCGGTATTTTCAGGTTCTATAGTAACAGTATTTTCATCAGAAGAAATATTGGAAATGGCGGCAACATCTGTAGGGGCAACCTCAAAATTCTTATTCACCTCACAACCTTCAGCAGTAGTAATTTTTACATTATAATCACCCGGGTTTTCTATAGTAATAGTTTGAGAAGATTCTCCGGTTGACCAGCTATACGTCATCCCCGAAACTCCTGCATCGAGCTTAAGCAAAGCGCCTGCACAAATTTGCCAATTTTCGTCCTCTACTTGGGGTACCTCATAAACAATTAGTTCCAGTGCTGTTCTTGCACTCGCTTCACAATCGTAATTTGCCTTTTTTGCTTCAGCATAATAGATACCGGCACTTTCCGGCGTAAAAAAAACGGTATTTTCAGCAATTAGGTTGCCTCCTGTGGCTGCATCATACCAATTTGCCGTTTCGTCGCCTTCAGTTTGCACCGAAAGCTCGGGTATTGGCTCTCCACTACATGCAGTTTGGTCTCCATTGCTCACAGGAGCATCCGGAGTACTTACAATTTTAATATAAAATGCTTCGGAAGCAGAACTGCAGAGGTTATTTGCTAAATTTAACTCATCTTCAGCTACTTTTACTCTGTAATATCGGGATGTACTTAAAGCACCTGTAGAATAATTGTCTGCCGTAGCGCCTTCTATATTTTGCCAATTTTCGCCATCCTCACTTTCCTGCCACTGGAAAACATGGTTTTCATAAATTGAATAATCTGGTGTTGCATTTAATTCAGCATTAACGGGAGCATCAGATTCACAAACCGCTAATTCGCTTCCGTTACTTTCTTCAGAAGTAACAGTGGTAAGATCGCCGCAGGATCTAAAGATAATATCGTCTATGGCAAGATCATTTCCGCAGCCACCATCACCATTGTTGAACATCTTAAGAATAACCGCGTCCTGCCCTGCCTCGCTCTGAAAAGTAAGAGCATATTGCTCCCAAGCCGGACTGGTAGTAGAAGCAATATCACCGGTACTCCCCTGTTTTAAAAGCTGAGTATCTGTCTCGTCCCAGATTTCAAACCGAACGTTGATGGGAATTCCGCCATTGGGACAAGTAGGATCCTGCCTGTTATAAATATTAATCAGGTACGCTGAAAACTCATAGGAAGTATTTTCACATAGCCCGCTGATTTCTGTTTTAAAGAATTGGCCAGAAGTGAAATCTGCATTGACTATTAAAGCCCGGTCACTTGAAAGTGTAGTGTTTGGCAGGAAATCATGCCAGGACAGTATTTGTTGTCCTATACCTCCCGATATTGTATACTGCCCATCCTGAGGATCGCCGGTTACATAGGAGTAAGTTGTTGTGCCAGCAGGAAAGGGTGAACCACTCCCATTCCCAGAACCAAAATCTTCCTGAAAAATAGGGTCTCCTTTGCTCCCTTCACAAAACCCAAGTTGTGCAAAAGAATAAGTACAGCTAAATACAAAAAGAAGCAAAAAAACAAGTCTGGCCATCCTCAAATGTACATGAAATTACCAGAATTAAAAACCTGATTTTTAGTGGAATTGATCCATTATCTTTTCAAAACGAAATTTATTTGGCCAATCCTGTTGCTGGGTATTTACTTCAATTTTATGCATCCGGGGAAGAAATTCTGAGGATAAGTTGTTCGCAAGGATAAAACCGATAGCTTCTTCAAAAGATTTGCACATACTTCTACAAAAAGCCTCTTTTATTTCCCGGTCTGCAGCATAAGCCTGGGCTATTTCAATATTGTAAAGCATCACATCTGCAAGTAAAACGGGATCCAGGCCAAGTTTTAAAAAGTGCTTAATAAACTTTTGTGCAACAGATCTTCTGGCTTTGGGTCTTCTGGAACTTGTAGGAAAATATTCTTTTGAAATTTTAAATTTCGCATCCTGAACTAATTTATCTTCTTTAGGGTTAAAAACAAAATTATAGAAGGTTTTTACTTCACCAAACCTTTCGTACAAGTCCAGAATTTGCTCTTCCAATTGCTCTTTCTCCAGTGTGCCGAGATACTTTTTTAATGCTCTTTTACTCATTTAATTTCAGGTATTTGTAATTACCTCTTTAGATTCTGAAACAGTTTTCCTGATGTTTGTAGAGATATCTGCCAGCCATCTTAATTGATTGTTTACCAGCTGGGCTTCCTGCAACTGTAACCTCATACGAAGGTCGATTTTCTGCTTTCCCTGCTTAATTTCTATCACCCGCTTTTCTACTAAATCTTCATAAGTTTTCTTAAGCGCCATTGCCGCCCCTTCAATTTCTGAAGATGGCCTGGATTCTTGTATAGGAATATTATTCTGAAGAATTTCCTCTGAAGATTTTAAATTTTCAGAAATAAAATTGGTAAAGGTTTCAAAATTCGCCGAAGCTGCAGTGGTCTCATGATTTTGAATATATGTGCCAAGTGACGCCAGAGCCGACAAAAAGGTCTGATTCAAACCCACAATTTCATAAATCCTGCTGATATCTTTTTGTCTGGACTTTGGCTCCTGCGTCATTCGCTGAAAAGCCGCGCTAAGATTTCCCATTTCCAAAAAAGATTTCTTTCTTGCTAACTTATAAGTTATGGGAAGCTTTCCTTTATTATGATAAAAAGCATCTACTTCTTTTAAGTATTTTCTATTTGCAACAATACTTTCCTGAATGTAATTTTTAATTGCGTGTACTTCCCACGAAGGCCAGAGAAAATGGTTTCCCAACGCTGCAAGCCCTGCTCCAATAAGCGTATCAACAATTCTGTACTGAATTACATTCAGCACATTGGGCTGCAGTAAAGCATAAATAAAAATTATACTTAGTGTAATAAAAATTGCTGCTGTCCTGTAATTTCTCTGGATCAAAGAAAAAGCAAGGGTAAGCGAACCAATTCCCAACACCATAAAAACAATCTCGTTTTGCGTAATGTATACAATTCCTACGGCTATTGCCCCACCAATTAGTGTCCCAATAATCCTTTGTTTGGATCTGTCTTTAGTAAGGCCATAATTAGGGCGCATAATTACCGCGATGGTCAGGATAATCCAGTAAGCATTTTGGATTGAAAAGAAAATCCCAATAGAAAATCCTATGATTACCACTACTGCAAGTCTAATAGAATGCCTGAAGATGATGGAATTAAAATTAAAGTTTTCGACTAAAATTTTAGGATCATAATCTTGCGGAGTGATAAACTGAGATACTTCTTTGCTTTTAATAAAAAGGTTCTTCTCGCTTTCCAGGTTATTTAATATCCTGAAAATGCTGTTCACCCTCTGCACTTGTTGCTCCTGATATTCAATAAGATTTCTAAGCAATAACATAGTTTCCCTACTTTCGTTAATGTCTATTTTTTCACGAAATGCAAGAAGTCCGGAATTTAATTTATCTAAAGCAACTTTAAGGTTATTGGGCGGGAGTTTATTATTATATTTTAATGCAGATGCTATTTGTTCGAGATGCTCTGCCATAGCATTAAGCAGGTTCTTTATATTTTTAAATTGTTCCTGCTCTTCTTTTAGTAGTTCATCCATCTTAAAATAATCTACGGGATTTGCCATTGCCAGCTCCAGCATATCGACGAGTTCAATAAAGATTAGCAATCGTTTCCTGGCGTAGTTGGAATTACCTGATGTTTTTCGTGAACTGATTAGAACTTCACGCAGACTTTCATGCTTTTCGTTCAGCTCTGTCTGAAGCCGAAATAGTTCTTTCTGAAGTTGATCCCGTTTTTCATATTCATTATAAAGTTTAGCCCGTATCCGAAGGTATTCTGCAGTAAGTTCCATTGTCCCTGCGAGTAAGTGCTCGGTTTGCTTCCGTGGATTTAAAAAATCCCAAAGCAAGCTTAAGCTTAAGTACCAAAATCCTCCAAGAATAATAAGGATTCCTCGTTGCCAGATTTCCAAGTCTGTAGATAGATTAGCAAAACTAATTACCACAGCTAAAAGTCCGGAAAAGGTTATAAGCGAGGCCCTAAAGCCGAAAACTGCCAAATAACTGATAGCGAACATAAGCATACCCAGCACCGGAATAATAAGGTACAGACTCACCTGTGCATATCCAGATATTACAGAAGACACTCCGGCGAGGATTGCAGCGCAACTCACCCCTATAACCTTATGTTTAAAACTACCGGCCACATCACTCGGAGAACTGAGAAGACAACCTGAAGCAATTACAACTCCTATTATAATATTCGAATAATATGAAAAAACCGCTATGGGGATTACTATTGCAACTGTAAGCACAATGGCTTTGGAAAAGTCAGTACTCCTCAGGAATTTGAGAAGGTCCTCTAAATAATTAGAAAAAGAAAATTTCAAGTAGCTGCTGCTTTTTATAATATGGAATTTACAAAGATAACTTCTTATACAGGAAAGCAGACGGAGAGAAATCAAATTTTGAGATTGAATTCCTTCAAACCTTCAAACTTCTCAAATTAAGATTTAATTGTGAGGTCATTTTTGGTAAAATTAGTCAATGAATGTAGCTTAGAAGAAACTCTGAAGAATAGTAATTATGAAATATATTATACTTAGAAATAGGCCCGAAGGAAAACCTTCCCTAAAAGATTTTGGAACAAAAGAAACAGAAAAGCCGCAACCTGGCGAGGGAGAAATACTTCTTAAAGCATTATATGTTTCTGTAGATCCTTATCTAAGAGGAAGAATGCGGGATGAAAAATCATACATTCCTCCTTTTAAGCTGAATGAACCGATGGAATCCATGGTAGTCCCTGAGGTTGAGGATTCCAAAAATGAAAATTTCAGCAAAGGAGATTTTGTAAGTGGAATGCTGGACTGGCAAGAATACCAGGTCTCAGACGGAAAAGGACTTAACAAAATTAATAAAGATATTGCTCCCTTATCTGCTTATTTGGGCATACTCGGGCTCACAGGTATTACAGCTTACCTGGGACTGGAGAAAATTGGAAAGCTAAAAGAAGGAGAAACTCTCCTGGTTTCGGGAGCTGCTGGAGCTGTTGGTAGCATTGTAGGTCAAATAGGAAAGATAAAGAAGTGTAAAGTAGTTGGGATTGCCGGCAGCGATGAGAAGATTAAAAAAATAACAAAGGTATTCAAGTTTGATGAAGGCATTAATTATAAAACTACAGATAATATAAAAGAGGAAATTAAAAAAGCCTGTCCAAACGGTGTTGATGTGTACTTTGATAATGTAGGCGGTGAAATGCTGGATGCGGCCATTTTAAATATGAACAAATTTGGTCGTGTAGTAAATTGTGGTGCCATTTCGCTTTATAATTCCAAGGAAAAACCTACAGGACTACGGCTTGAACCATTTTTAATTAAGAAAAGCATTTTAATGCAGGGTTTTACAGTGAGGGATTATGCTGAAGATTTTCAGCCTGCAATAAAACAACTTTCAAAATGGTTAAAAGAAGATAAACTGCAATATGAAGAGACTATAGTTGAAGGATTTGAAAAAATACCGCAGGCTTTTCTGGACCTCTTCGAAGGGAAAAATCAGGGAAAAATGGTGGTAAAAGTTTAAGCAAGATATTTTAAATAAAAGAAGAGGTTGTTCAGAATATTCTAAACAACCTCTTTGCTTTTTAATCATTAAGATCTATTGTGCCTGATCTGTGGGCATAATATAAACGTTATTGATGTTTGTTCTTTTTGGCTGACTTAAAGAATAATAAATTGCATCTGCGATATCCTGTGCTTGCAATGGCGTTAATTCTTTAAACATTGGCTCCATATCTTTTTTAATTTCATCATCGGTAATAGTATCTGTTAATTCTGTAGACACAAAACCGGGGTCAATAGAAGTAACATTGATTCCGAAATTAGGAGCTAATTCTGACCTAAGTCCTTCAGTAAACATTTTTACCGCTGCTTTTGTAGCACAGTAAACTGCACCACCCGGATAATACTTTCTTCCGGCACTGGAAGATATATTAATAATGTGTCCGCTCTTTTGCTCCATCATTGTTGGCAGAACTGCGGCTACTCCATTAGTAACACCTTTAATGTTCACATCTATCATTTTATCCCACTCATCTGTATGTAAATTTTTGACGTAAGATAGTGGCATCAATCCAGCATTGTTTATAATTCCGAAAATACTCCCGAATTCTTCTAAAGTTGCTGATACAATCTTCTTAAAATCTTCTTTGCTGGTAACATCTCCAGAAATTACCAGGGCCTTTCCCCCATTTTTTTCAATATCATCCTTAAGAGATTTTAATCTGTCTTCGCGACGTGCAGTTAATACAACATTTGCACCTTCCTGCGATAATTTTTTAGCAGTAGCTTCTCCAATTCCACTAGAGGCTCCGGTTATAATTATTGTTTTTCCTTCTAAATTCATTTTTTTTCTTTTTTAATTTACTCAGAAGTTAAGGTATAGCCTGGATTCAAAACCAGCAATTTTAAAGTTTTAGTACGTCTTTAACGGCACTAATTAACCTATATCAATAAATGAGCCTCCAGTCTCTTAAAACTTTTTATAATACCCTTAATCCTGAAAAGATCCTAATGAAGGATTGATTTGCGAGTAATCGGTAATTCTACTCTATTTTAATCTTTTTGTTTAACAGAAGCTTTTCTTGTAGTGTCCCGAAAGTAAAATTCAAAAGAAAAGGGATTTTTATAAATAAATTCTATAAAAATCCCTTTTCTGAAAGATGTATCCAAATTTTATTTCTTTGGAGGTTGTGACGGTCTCACTTCAATCTTACTTGGTAATGTACGCGGATTCATTTTAAGAAGATCCACAACAAGTTCTCCTATATCTTCGGGCTGAATTTTCCAGTTATCTTCAGGACTTGGGGTATGATCATTAAAGTGAGTAGCCACAGATCCCGGCATGATGGTACTTACATTAATACCTTTTTCTCTAAGGTCCAGCATTACCGCCTGTGTAAATCCTGTAAGACCAAATTTACTTGCATTATAAGCTGCACCACCGGCAAAGAAATTAGTACCTGCAAGGCTGGAAATGGTAATTAAATATCCTTTTGATTTAGCAAGCGCATCCAGAGAAGCTTTTGCGCTGTAAAATACCCCGGTTAAATTGGTATCGATCGTATCCTGCCACTGCTCAGGAGTTAATTCATCTATAGGACCAAAATGTCCAACCCCGGCATTAGCAACCACAACATCTATCTGCCCCCATTCATCGGTTACCTTTTTTATAGCTTTCTCCTGACTTTCAAACTGGCGCACATCGGCTTCCACTCCTAATACTTCTCCTTTAGATTTTAGTTGCTCTGCGGCTTCTTCAGCACGTTCAGCAGATCGGCTTGTAATAGCTACTTTCATACCCAACGCCAAAAGGGACTCTGCCACACCATATCCTATACCTTTAGTCCCGCCGGTAATAAATGCTACTTTTCCTTCTAACTTACTCATAGTTTCTTTATTTTTTTGAATTGTTTTAAAGCTAATGAAGATTGACAGTTCGTTAAAGGATAAAGATTTAATTTATTGTTAATTTTAAACAAAAACACCTGCACAAAATCTGAGTTAAAATCTTTCACACAATCGCAAAAAAAGTAACTTTGCAGAAAATAAGAAAAAGCTTCTTTCGAAGTTTTTATTAACTGGAACCGTTTAACCTGATTTAATATCTCATCCCTTGGAAAACATAAAAGCTCAAAATTTACTGAATAGAATTCACCGCGATTTAAATCGTAACGGAATTATCATTAATACCTTAGTAAAGGATCTTCAGGATTTAAGAAACCTTGTTATAGAAGAAGGAAATCCACTGTTGGCCAAGGTTATCAGGTTAACTTACGAACATATTCAGGCTTGTGAAGGATTTGAAATCCCTATCCCAGATGATGAGCCTCTTGACGAAGGTGAAACACCAGAGAATACAGAAGAAGTAAGTGGTCAGGAAAGTCTGGATTATTTATTTTCTTTAATGGCAGATCCTTCGAATAAAGTTAATGAAATAGAACTCCGAGAGTATGTAAATGCATTTGTAGCCTACGAAGAGGAAAATTAGCATTTCTCTTTTACTGCATTTAAGCCTGGAGTAGGACCTTCCAGAGAAAATTAATGAACCAGGCTCAGGATAAGTATTGCCAAAAATTTGTTGATGAAAAGGAAAGCGAAATCTAGAAAGAAGTCGCGTATACGCTTATTGCACCAGTATTACAGTTATACTGGATTTTATAAGTTTGTATGGAAAAGTATAAAAAAGGCCGTTGTGCCTATCATACTTTTTGTGGGAGCTTTACTGGCACTTGATTATTTTGTACTCGATATTGAGGGTATGCTTGTGACGGTTACAGAAACCTATTCCCCTATAGGAATTATAAGCGTATTTTTTATTTCTGAATCGTTATTGGGCCTTGTACCTCCGGAATTATTTATAGCCTGGTCTGGAAAATCCGCCAGTCCTATACTGAATCTTTCATTGCTGGCAGCGGCGTCATATACTGGCGGAATAGTATCCTATTTTATTGGAAAAGGAATCACCAAAATACCGGCAGTGCATAAGCAGCTTGAAGTTAATATGGCGCAACATATTACCAACACCAGAAAATGGGGTGGTTTTTTAATAATCGTTGGAGCTTTACTCCCTATTCCATTTGCAATTACGAGTATTGCCGCGGGAATTATTCGATTCCCTTTTCTGAGTTACCTCATGTTTGGCTTACTCCGTTTTGTTAGGTTCTATCTCTACGCGCTGGTTATTTTTGAAATGGTTTAGATTAGCCTCTCTTCCTTAAAATCTTCAAAAAGATCACTAAAATTTTCCCAATACCACTGGACATCTATCCTATTTGAAGTAAATTCAGTTTAAACAAAAACTAAAAACTGAATGGATTCTAAGTATAAGAAGATGGCCAGGGCCGGATATGTTGCTAAAGGTAGCGTATATGCTATTACTGGTGTTCTTACCTTTATGGCCGCTTTTAATATGGGTGGGCAAAAAACAGGAAAGTTACAGGTAATTGAATTCCTGGAAAAGCAACCTTTTGGTAATGCACTTTTGATTTTAATTGGGTTAGGTTTATTGTGTTACGCGGGTTGGCGTTTTATCCAGTCCATAAGCGATCCAGAAGGTATAGGCTCAGACAAAAAAGCTAAAGCAAAACGTGCAGGTTTTTTCGTTAGCGGTTTAATTTATCTTGGACTTGCCGTTTATGCATTTATTCAGCTTATAAACGCCGGATCTTCATCTGGTGGTGGAGGCGGACAGAGTTCGTCTTTTCTGGCGGGACAAACAGGAGTCTATATTTTTGCAATTATTGGTATTGTAATAGCCATAGTTAGCTTTTTCCAATTCAAAAAAGCTTATACCAAAGAATTCCTTCAAAAGTTTAATTACAAATCAATTTCAGAAGAAAAACGAAGGAAGACAATAAAAAATACCGGCTACCTGGGGCTCATTGCACGCGGAATTATAATGGGAATTCTGGCTTTTTTCTTTATAAGGGCCGCAATAGAATCCAATACTTCAGACATTAAAAGCACAACAGATGCCTTTGCTTTTCTCCAGGAATCCTCTTATGGATCTTATTTATTGGGAGCAGTCGCAGCGGGTCTTGTGTGTTATGCTATCTATGTATTTATGATGGCGAAGTACCGTCAATTCCAGGACGGTGAAAGTGAATAATCTATTATTAATCAACTAAATTTAAAACACTATGTTAACTATCATTCTAAATATTCTTTTACCACCTGTAGCAGTTTACATGAAACACGGTTTTGGTTCTGCACTTTTAATCAATATAATTTTAACTATTATTGGTTGGATACCTGGTGTCATCCACGCCTTTATTGTAAATGGAACCGATTAAACCCAAAAGGATAACCATAATTTAGAAAAAACGGGCATTGTTATTCTTTTCATACAAAGAACCAAATGCCCGTTTTTATATTTATCGAAAATTGTCTTTTTAAACACCTCTCTTGTTAATTCCCTTCAGCTTCAGAAACCTTTTTCTGCCATTTCCAGGCACTTTCTAAGGCGTCTGCTAAGCTTCGGTTAGCTTCCCAACCTAGTATCTTATTGGCTTTTTCTGTATCTGCAAATGCGGCAATTACATCCCCTTCTCTGCGCCCTGCAATTTTGTAAGGCAATTTTGTCCCTGTAGATTCTTCAAAAGTATTTATCACCTCCAGTACAGTGTTACCGTGTCCCGTACCCAGATTAAATACTTCAAAATTAGACTTTTCTTTTCCTTCTACTAATCGTTGTAAAGCTACCACGTGTGCCTGTGCAAGATCCATTACATGAATGTAATCCCTAATACATGTACCATCCCTGGTAGGATAATCATTTCCAAAAACAGATAACTCCTGCCTTTTACCTATTGCCGTCTGAGTTATGAATGGAACAAGATTTTGAGGGGTACCTATTGGTAGTTCTCCTATTTCTGCTGAAGGATGAGCTCCTATTGGATTGAAATATCTTAGAGAAATAGCCTTTAAACCTGAAGCCATTCTACAAGTATCAGCGATAATTTCTTCTCCAACCTGCTTGGTATTTCCGTAAGGCGATTCTGCTTTTTTAACCGGTGCATTTTCGCTAATTGGTAATTCATCTGCCTGACCGTAGACTGTACATGATGAACTAAAAATAAAGTTTGCACTTGGTTTTTCCTGCAATTCCTGTAGAAGGTAAACGAGGGTTGAAAGATTATTTTCATAATACAACAAAGGATTCTCCACACTTTCACCCACTGCTTTTGAAGCAGCAAAATGGACAACACCTTCAATATCTGTATATTTTTGAAAGAATTTTTTTACTGCCTCTTTTTCCCGCAAATCAATTTGTTCAAAAGCAGGCCTTTGCTGGGTTATTTTCACAATCCCCTCGAGTACATCTATAGAAGAATTTGATAAATTGTCTATAATTACCACTTCAAAACCTTTTTCCTGCAAGGCTACTACGGTATGGGAACCAATAAATCCCAATCCTCCGGTTACTAATATTTTTGAGCTCATTTTTTTTCTATTCTTTACTGTGCAAAATAGGAAAAATAGATTCTTTGTACATTTTATTATTCAAAAAAATACTTCTCCATCTTTTGGTATTGAGAAATAGAATAAGAGAATAAAGAGTTAGAATTGCTTATATCCTTTATCTTTGCAGTTGGAAAAAAGGTATTATGCGAAAAGAAAGCAAAAGAAAAACATTTAAGTGGATAAGTATTCTTGAAGGATTGTCTTATCTAATATTATTATTTATTGCCATGCCACTAAAATATTTTTTTGATCAACCCGATATGGTGCGCTTTGTAGGAATGGCTCACGGAGTATTATTTATTGCTTATGTCATTGGTGCAATGCTGCTCTACAAAACTATGAGCTGGAATTTGAAAGATTTGTCAATTATTCTTCTCTGCTCCCTACTTCCTTTCGGACCTTTTTATGTAGACAAAAAATATCTTTAACGTATGGATTTTAATCAGGACTATAAATATCTTTTTTGCCTGGTAGAGAATGCGTTAATATCCCAGGGTGTGAATACATTACTTGCAATGTATATCAATTTGCTGGTAAATCTAGGTGTTCTAATCCTTCTGGTCCTGCTTATTAAATATTTCACCCGGCGTTTTGTAATTGAAACATTTAAAGCTTTTACAGATAAAACCGCCACAACGTTTGATGATTTTTTGATTAAGAGTAATTTCCCGAAATATGTAGGGCAGATTATCCCACTGCTCATAATCTATTATTCTATCCCATACATATTTGCAGATTTTCATTTTCTGCTTGAAAGTATCGTATTCCTTTTTAATATTTATGTAATTATCCTGGCGGTATGGATTGTGAGGAGCCTTATTCGCACCTCCCGAAATTACCTTATGACCCAGGAGGAATATAGCGATAAACCTATAGAAAGCTATAGCCAGGTTGTGCTTATAGTACTTTGGGTAATTGGCTTCATGTTTATTTTTGCAGAAATCACGGGAAGATCTGTCATAAGTTTTGCAATCTCCCTTGGTGCGGCTTCAGCAATTTTACTACTGGTTTTTAAAGATACTATTTTAGGTTTTGTAGCTTCTATTCAGGTTTCGGTAAATGATATTGTGAGGATTGGAGACTGGATTACTTTTAGCAAGTATGGTGCAGATGGGAATGTCACCGAAATTAATCTCGCCACCGTGCGGGTACAAAACTGGGATAATACCTTCACCACAATTCCAACCTATAGCCTTATTTCTGATTCTTTCCAAAACTGGAGGGGTATGCAGGAAAGCCCAGGTAGAAGAATTAAAAGAGCTATTTACCTCAAACAAAATTCTGTCAAATTTTTGAATGCGGAAGATCTTCAAAAACTAAAAAAAATTAAACTTATATCCAACTATGTAGAAAATCGACAGGCGGAAATAGACAGGTATAATGAAAAAAACAATATCGACAGAAGTCTTAATCTAAATGGTCGCAATCAAACCAATTTAGGTGTTTTCAGAAAATATGCCGACACGTACCTGCACGAACATTCTGCAATTAATAAAGATTTATATATAATTGTAAGGCAACTGGCACCCACGGCTCAAGGTCTTCCGCTGGAAATATTATGCTTTAGCAGGGACAAGAGATGGGAAAATTTTGAGTATATAACAGCTGATATTTTTGATCATCTAATAGCTGCTATACCTTATTTCGATTTAAAACTATTCGAATCTCCTTCAGGAGACGATTTGCAAAATTTAAAGCAAGGATCATCTGGAAATCAAGATCATGTTTAGTTATATTAGTAGCATAATTTAAATTTCCTGATGAAATTAAAACCTTTTTTATTGGGTTTTGGAATTCTGGCTGTGCTACTAACATTGGCACCTTTAATTGCTGCAGATTACTGGTGGATAAGAATTTTTGATTTCCCCCATACTCAGCTTACTATACTTACAATGGTTGCGCTTGTAGTTTATTTTGCCAGGTTTAATATACGATCCTGGAAAGACTATTCTTTTGTAGCGGTTCTCACCGCCTGTTTTGTCTTTCAGCTATCAAAAATCTATCCCTATCTCCCCCATAATCAATACGAGGTTGGGGAAGCTTCAGAAGGTATCCATCAAGATAACACGATCCGTTTTTTCGCTGCAAACGTTTTACAGAAAAACAAGAATTCAGATTTACTTATAAGGGAACTGGAAAATCAAAACCCAGACATAATTCTTCTAACTGAAACAAACGGGAAATGGAAAGATAATCTAATTAAAGCAACTTTAGACTTTCCTTATAAAGTTGAAATACCAATGGACAATACCTATGGAATGCTCTTATATTCCAAACTTCCTTTAAAAAACCCAAAGATTAATTTTTTAGTAGATGACAGTATTCCTTCCATAGAAACGATAGTCCAACTGAAATCCGGTAAGGAAATTCAGCTTTTTACCATTCACCCTACTCCTCCAATGCCACAACACAACCCTTCTTCCAGCGACAGAGATGCAGAAATGATGATAATTGCCAAAAAAGCAAGGGACTCTAAATTACCTGTCATTGTAGCCGGAGATTTTAACGATGTAGCCTGGTCCAGTACCACAGGGCTTTTTAAGACTGTAGGTGGATTACTTGACGTACGAATTGGTCGTGGCTTTTATAATACTTTTGATGCTACCAGTTCTATCTTACGCTGGCCTCTGGATCATTTTTTTGTTACAGAAGATTTCCGCCTGGTAAATTGCAAAACCATTTCAGGTATAGATTCAGATCATTTTCCTTTTTATCTTACCCTAAGTCTTGAACCTGAACATGCAGCAATGCAGAAGCCAGCATCACCAACAAAGGAGCAAATAATAACGGCAAACAATCAGATTGCTGAAGCCCGAAAAAAACAGGAAGAAAAACAGAAAAAAGCTAAAAAGGAATAAATTATTGTATCAAGTGTTAAGGATTCTACAATCTGCTTTATTTCTTGGTTTTTAAATAACGCAAGTACTACTTTAGAAGAAACAACAGCTAATTTAGAATGCAACAAAATGAAGGCTCCTATAGTGTAACATCGGTAAAAGAATCCTTTGATCGGTTTTATGACAGTTTAATAGAACAGTTACCCGGAATTGGCCTGGGATTGTTAATAATTATTTTAGGAGTTCTTATAGGAAGCTGGATTGGCAGTTTCGCAACCCGGAGAATATCTGCCCGTACTGACGATCCCCTGATGAGCCGGTTTTTAGGTAAAGCAATACGTTTTTTCTTACTTGTTATAGCCATTATGCTGGGGTTAAAAGCTGCGGGGCTGGGAGGTATTGCTACGGGAATTCTTACTGCTGCCGGAGCCAGTGCTGTCGTGCTCGGTTTTGCGTTTAAAGATATAGGAGAAAATTTTATTTCCGGAATTATACTTGCGTTTAACCGTCCTTTTAATATTGAAGATACTGTTGAGATAGGCGAAAACTTTGGAAAAGTAAAAGGCCTGGAATTCCGTTACACTAAATTGAAAACATTTGACGGAAAGGATGTTTATATCCCGAATAGTGATGTTTTAACCAAACCTGTTACAAATTTTACTGAAGACGGATATTTCAGGTGGACTTTTACTATAGGTATCGCTTACGAAAATAATATTGAAGCGGCAAAGAAAATAATTATAGAAGCCCTTCGAAATGAACCAGCGGTAATAGAAGATAAAAGCCATCAAAATTTTGTGATCGAAGACGAACTTGCTACAAGTACAGTGAATTTAAAAGTATTTTTTTGGGTGAATACTAAAGACTTTAGAAGAATGGCCCTTATAACTAAAGGGAATGTAGTAAGAACGGTTAAGGAAGCTCTGGAACAAAACGGCTTCTACCTGCCAGCCGATATTCAGGAAATAAAATTATATGGTGCAGGCACTGAAAAAGACTTTCCTGTTCGTATGATCAATAGGATAGAAAAAGAAAAGTAGATTACTTTTCCAACCTGTCCTTTACAAATTCAATTTTGGTTTTTCCATGGGGTTTTGGTTTGCCATTTTCATCTAAAGAAACCATAACTATTTTATCTATAGTAATAATGGTTTCCCTGGTCATTTTATTCCGAACCTCACATTGCAACGTGAGTGATGCCCTGCCGAATTTCACAACCTCAATTCCAATTTCCACAATATCTCCCTCTTTGGCAGAACTGCGAAAATCTATTTCACTCATAAATTTTGTTACTGTTTTTGGATTCTCTAATTGAATGATACTATATAGAGCACATTCTTCATCTATCCATTCCAGTAATCGCCCACCAAAAAGGGTACGATTGGGATTCATATCCCCGGGTTTAACCCATTTTCGAGTGTGAAATCTCATATTTTTATTTTAAAAGTATGGTAAATTTATGAACCTGTAAAACCTACTACAAGAATTACTATATTTTCAAAAAAGCTAGTACAAGATTCTAATTTCTCAGATTTCCATATGGGAAACTGCTAACTCTTTACTATAAAAGTCTACGTGCAGCCGCTATGATTTCCTCATGATCAAAAGCCAATTCTGGAAGATTATCTATATCAAACCATGCAGCCTCTTTAGCATCATCACCGGGTTTTAAAGTTTCTTCAGAAAAAATCCGACTTAAAAAAGCTATGGAAATCATTCTTCCACGAGGATCACGTCCCGGTTTTCCGAAGGCACGAATCTGTTCCATTGATTCAATTTTTAATCCTGTTTCTTCTAAAAGTTCACGTTTGGCAGCCTCTTCGAGGTCTTCTCCTTCTTCTATAAATCCACCTGGTAATGCCCACTGATTTTTAAAAGGATCATTTTTTCTTTTAATTAATAAGGCTTTAAATTTATTATTAGTATTGCTTAGTACAACACTATCTACCGTTATTGCAATCTCGTGCTTTCCCATTCTAATTTAGTGTTTTAGGTATTTTTAATTCTGTTCCAAACTTCTTATTAAACTTTTCAATAAAATATGCTGATAATAAAGGTGATGCCATCTCCATATTTTGATGAACAAAAAAGTAAATGTTCTTTAAACCTTTTTTATGCCACTCTTCCAAACGCTCCAGCCAATCATCCAACCTTGTGTAATCGCTTTCATGATTAGCACCATTGTACCTTATGAATGCAGTATCTGTTGTAAGACGCATATGGAGTAAATCTCTCCTTCCTGCACTATCGGTAATTATATTGCTGATATTGTATTTTACTAAAATTTGATTTAATTCGTCAGCAACTTTTTCTTCGTTATGCCAATCACTATGTCTGAATTCTGCTGCAAGCGGAATTTCCTTTGGCCAATGTTTAAAAAATGGTTCTAGTCTTTCCATAAATTTTGGCTGAAAATTATCGGGCATTTGAAGAAATACCATTCCCATCTTTGCTTTGAGCGGCAACATATTGGTAACAACATCGTCAATTAACTGTTCGCATTCATTTAGCCGCTTAACATGACTTATAATCCTTGGTATTTTTGGAAAAAATTTAAAATCTTCTTCAGCTTTTTCTGCCCATTTTTCAAATTGTGCTTCAGGAAACATTCTGTAAAAGGACGCATTTAATTCTATGGAATTAAATTGTGTACTATAATAGGCCAGTTCATCTTTAGTGCCTCTGGGGTAGAATTTCTTTAGATCTGTCTTGTTCCATTTCGCACAACCAACCCTTACGTCTTTAAATCTGTGCGGTTCTTGTTGTGAAAGAATATCTTTAGTTTGCACATGAGTCTCTGGTAATTTAAAATCTATTTTTCCGGGATCATCAACTTTTCCGAACTTCATCCAATTACTGATTTAATATTTATTAAAATAAACTGTTTTTCTGTTTACAAACTCCCGAATTCCATGTTCAGAGAGTTCTCGGCCATAACCTGAATCTTTAGTACCTCCAAAAGGCAGACGCGGATCACTTTTCACGAGATCATTTACAAAAACAGCCCCATCTTCAAATTGTGGAACCAGCTTTGCTGCAAAGTCAAAATCTTCTGTAAATATCGATACACCAAGACCAAAGACAGCGCTATTGACAAGATCTACCGCCTCATCTGAATCTTTGAAGGTTGTAACAGAAATAGCCGGCCCAAATGTTTCTTCCTCAAACATAGCCATGCCTCTTTTTACTCCGGAAACAATTGTAGGTTCATAATATGCTTTGTTGCGCTTCCCTCCCATCACAAGATTACCCCCCTGCTCTATCGTTCTGTTCACCTGATCTTCCAGATCTTCAGCCAGATCTTCTCTGGCAAGAACACCAATAAAAGTATCCTTATCCATTGGATCACCACTCTTAAGTTCTTTCACCTGTTTAATAAATTCTTCCATAAACTTCTCCTCTATCTCTTTCTGAAGAAGCAAACGTTTTCCTGCAATACAACTTTGACCGGTATTTTGAAAGCGAGCCATGACACAGGATTTTACCGTCTCCTGAATATTTGCGTCTTTAAATACAACCAGCGCATTGCTTCCTCCCAGCTCAAGCACAGATTTTTTTATTTCTTCACCAGCAATAGAAGCTACAGAACTACCAGCCGGTTTACTTCCTGTTAAGGTGACAGCTTTAACTCTTTTATCCCTAATTACAGTCTCAATTTTTTTACTACCAATCATAAGACTTTGAAAGCAATTCTCAGGAAATCCAGCTCTTTCAAAAACCTTTTGGATGTTCTGTGCGGTCCTCATTACATTACTTGCATGCTTTAAAACACCGATATTGCCCGCCATTAATGCAGGAGCCGCAAAACGAAATACCTGCCAAAAAGGATAATTCCAGGGCATTATCGCCAACACTACTCCAATAGGTTCATAACTCACATAGCTTTTTTCAGCATCAGTTTCAATCACCTCATTGGCAAGCTGTTTTTCAGCATTTTCTGCGTAGTATTTACATACCCATGCACACTTTTCAATTTCAGAGATGGATTGCTCTAAGGGCTTGCCCATTTCATTAGTAATATCCTTTGCATACTCTTCTTTGTTTCCTTTCAGCTCTTTTGCTACCGCATTCATTAATTTTGAACGCTCTGCAAAAGATGTTTTTTTCCAGGAGGAAAATGTGGAATCCGCAGCCTTTAGAGCTTTATCTATCTGATCCTCATTTAACTCCTCAAACCTATCAATTTCTTCTCTCGTATATGGATTTGTAGATGTAATCATTACCCCGTTTTAATGTTGTGATTTTTATCAAGATAATAAGAAGTGTCAGGTTTATAAATGCGATTAAGAGGATTTTAACTTCAGAAAATGTTTATAAATAGTTTAAAACTAAATTGCTGTTTTTCCTTGTATACTGCGGAATTTTTTAAATTTAAAAAACTTCCTTATTATGAGTCCTCGAGATCTTTATTTACTAGAATCCAGACCGAACATTCCCTCTGCAAAAGTTACAGAACAAATGAGCTCTGATGAAATATTCCAGAACAGAACCTTGCGTCCTATAGCCAAACTTCAGGATGAACTTCTTGTTGCTGTATTCAGAAATTATATTATAAAACATAAAAATGCTTTTTACAATCTTATACCCGATGAACGTTTAAAATATATTGAGAATGCTGTACAAAAGGATATAAAATTTAGAAACAGCTTAAAAGGTATTATTATTGGCCAGTTTACCCTGAAAGAGTATTCTGAGTATATTCAAAACTCATCTGCACTTAACAAAAGAATGATGAATCTTGTAAAGGAACGCTTGCAGGCCAACATTCAGCTTCTAGAAAACGATTTGGCGTACTAGAAACCCAATTATGATCGTGATAGCGAAACTCATTAAAGTACCTATGAGCACATATTCGGTCTGTTTTCTTGCTCCTGCCTCAGATTTATCACTGAAACGCAATATAGATTTTGCGGCTATTAAAAAACCTATTGCAGAAAAATTGTTAGTAAGGATAAAAGTAAGTACCAGGATTCTTTCAAAAATCCCAATATAACGACCCGCTGCTTCCAGACTACCTGTTTTACCATCTGTACTAAGTTCGTTATGCCATCGCTTAGTAGCTTTTCCGATAAGAAAACCTACCGGAAATATTACAAGCAAATATCCAATAGAAATTGCCAGAAAGGCCGAAGATGAAAGAGAATTTTTTAGAAATGGTAAAATTTCGCCAAAACTGTTTATTATGTAAATCCAGGATAATAGAATTATTATGAAGTGAAATAATTGATCCAGCAAAAAGATGCGAAGGTTGTCCTTTTTATGATTTAACTTCCATAAGTCAATTCCAAAATGAGTTAAAGCTATAAATAATGCAACATACCATAAATCCCATTGTTGCAACAAAATATAAGTTAGTAATCCTGCCAGTAAGGAATGTATATAAAGATGGAAAGACCGTGCTTTTTTCTTTCTCTTATGCACTACCCATGCTGTAGGTTGAAATACAAAATCTGTTAATATATGTGCCAATAAAAGCTGTAGTAAAATCTGTGTCGACATCATCCTATAAAACTTTTGGAAATAACCTCTTGATATCTTTGGAGCAATACAGATACTGCATCCCATCCTGCAGCTTTTTTTCTTTGGTTTACAGCAGATTGAGTAATGTTTAAAGTCTCTGCTATTTCCTGCTCTTTTAGGCCTTTAAGAAGGTGATAAATGACTTCGGCTGAAGCAATACTCCACTTGTCCATAAGGGTGTCTAACAGAAGAAAACTTGAATTAAATTCGGCATTCAAATTATCTTCAGGGGTTTTTAGAACAATAGTTCTTGGTTCCTTCTTCATTTCATCAAGGCTGCGTCCTGAAAATTGAAAAGCCTGTCCATTAGACTCTGCTATAGATTCCCTTGCAAATTCATAACTGCCAATTCCTATCGCCATTTTCAAATCAGCTTCTTTTGCATAAGCCTTACCCCGGGACTTCTTCTTACTATGAGCTACATTTATAGCTGTTTTCAAAATTAATGCAATTTCCAGTGATAGTTCCGGTGCGTAAATGATTCCCTGAAAACTATCTCCTCTATATATCTTAAATTTTACTTCTTCTCCATAGAAATCGGTCAGTTCTTGGAATTCTTTTTTAAGAATAGCTAAGACTTGTGAAAGTAAATTTTCACTATAATGAGAGGAATCCACAAAATCGGCGGTAATTACAGCTATCATATTTCAAAGATATAAATTATAAGGAAAAAATCTAATATTTTGACATTATAAGCAATAAACCTTATAATGACTTTTTATAAGATGAAAGACTTATAAATTTACGGAAATAGACTAAACTTTTGCTAATTATTCTTTCAAAAAATTACTACTACCTAAATTTAAAAAAACAATAAATTTTATTGAAATGAACAAGAAAGAGATATTCTATAAAGCACTGGACGCGGTAGATAAGCGAATAGAAAAATATCAGAAGGAAATGGATATGATAAAGGAATCCATGGATGCCAATGATATAAAAACAGACTATGATGAAGATAATCGCGGAAAACTACTAGGCGATTTTGAACAAAACGCCGGTTACCTTGATGATGCCAGGCAAATGAAAGAAACGTTAAGTGAAATAAATCTGGATCACTATAGTGAGGCAGTTTGTTTTGGAAGTGTAGTTGAAACAGATAAAAATCTCTATTATGTAGCCGTTCCAATAGGAGAGCTAAAAATGGAGGATGGAAGTACAGTTTATGCCATCTCTACTGATGCACCTGTATATCAAGGTTTAAAGGGAAAAAGGGTTGGAGATAGCTATACTTTTAACGATAAGGAATATAAAATTGTAGCATTGCATTAATCATTCTGGATACTCAACCCTTAAATGATAAATATTCTTGAGCTTACGCTTAAGAATTTTTTTCACTAGTTGAATTTCTTTAAAGGTAATATTAGAATTTAAAAACTGGCCATCTTTCATCTGCTTATTGATGATTTTTTCTACAAAATCATCAATAAGCACGGAAGTTGGCTCCTTTAAACTTTTACTGGCAGCTTCAACACTATCACACATCATTAAGATAGCTGTTTCCTTACTAAACGGAATTGGACCTGGATATCGAAAGTCGTCTGGGTTAACTTCTTCACTACTACTCTCCTTTTCCTTCATAAGGAAATAGTAAACGGTACTTGTCCCATGGTGGGTTCTTATAAAATCTATTACTCTATCCGGCAGATTATTGCGCTTAGCAATTTCTATCCCTTTGATAACATGTTCAATGATAATTTCTGCACTCTCACGAGGTGAAAGTTCATCATGGGAATTAACAGCGGTAGTTTGATTTTCTGTAAAATAGGTGGGGTCCTGCATTTTACCAATATCGTGATATAGAGCACCAACCCTCACCATCATAGCATTTGCCTGAATTTCATTAGCTGCAGCTTCAGCTAAATTTGCGACATTTAGAGAATGATGAAAAGTTCCCGGCGCCTTCTCTGCAAGTTCTTTCAGTAATTTTGAATTTGTATCCGAAAGTTCCAGTAAAGACATATCTGAAACCATTCCGAAGATTTTTTCATAAATATAAATAAGCGGTTGAACAAAAAGGGTAGCGAGTCCACCTAACAGGAACGTGAGAAAAACCTCCCCTTCAACATCTGCTATACTACCTTCCTGTATAATAGTAAAAGCAAAATAGGAAATTATATATACCAGGGTAATTTGTCCAACAGATATAAACAGGTTAGCACGTTTATATAATTCTGAAACCGTTAAAATGGTAACAATACCTGCTATAATTTGCAGGAACATATACTCATAACTATTAGGAACAATAAATCCCAGCAGTAGAACAGTAATAACATGCGTAAAAAGTCCTAAGCGGGCATCAAAAAAAGCCTTCAGTGTCAAAGGAAGAATACACAATGGAACAACATAAACATAATCTATATTAAATTTTACCACCAAGGTGGTAAGCATGACCATAAAAATAATATTGAAAAATATAAATGTGACTTTTACATTGTTTTCAAAAA
This sequence comes from Autumnicola patrickiae, assembly GCF_031846525.1. NCBI lineage: Bacteria > Pseudomonadati > Bacteroidota > Flavobacteriia > Flavobacteriales > Flavobacteriaceae > Autumnicola > Autumnicola patrickiae. The sequence continues at coordinate 2,989 of NZ_JAVRHM010000010.1, read as the reverse complement.
TATCCCTTCTATATTTTCTAATAAAGAGCAGCAGCATAAGAAGAGCCAAAGCTACCAGTGTACTATACCCCACCAAAATCCAATTATGATTATCCTGGCTCCATACCTGTGATTCATATTCCTGCTTCAGGGATCTGAGAATATTATATTTACCATTATCCACAACCTCCCCCTTAGCTATTACCCTGCTCCCTTGTTCAATAATACCCCGGGTATAGGAAATACTATTTAACTTGCTTTCCAGCTCTTTTTGAGTAAGATCATTGTTATAAACAACGTTAGGTTCTACGGAATTAAAGAATACTTCTAAAAGTTCTGTCCTAAAAAATCCGAGATTTGCCTGATCAATTTCATTATTAAGAAAATTGCTTATCTCCCCCTGTTTCAGGATTTTCTTATAAGTGACTTCGTAGGCCTCATTTCCTTTCCGAAGATAAACTAACTGTTCCGGTTGCATCCTGTTACTTTCCTGTAACAAACCGTTCCTGTATATCTTATCAATAGTATTCTCTACAAAATTGTTCAGTGGTCTTTCAGCCAGATCCAAAATACTATCACTAAAAGTTCTTTGAACCTCCTGAAGCGCATCAAACTTCACTCTTTCTGCAACAGCTGTATCAAATTCGTAATATGGAATAAGACTATTCCTAATTTCCTGCCTCTCCTCCTGGATCTCCTCTTCCGTTTTCAGTATCGCAAAATCAAAAGGAGCATAAAGGTTTTCGTATTGCCAGGGCTTATTTTTTGGAATATCGTACTTAAACTTCCCTCCCTTTGGCAACAGGTAAACTATTAAAACTGCGGTGAGTATAAATAAAAAAACCTTATAAAAAAGCGCCTGGTTTTTATAAAGGTTGTTTACGAAATTGCTCATATTTAGATTCAGCTAATGATCAAAAGTACTAAAAATCACCTTGAATCAGGACCTATTATTTAAGTTCCTTATAAAATCATTAACTTCGCAATACCACATATACAATAACAATTATGAATAAAGAAGTAGTTATAGTAAGCGCTGTCCGCACTCCAATTGGAAGTTTTTTGGGCAGCCTTTCCAGTGTGCCAGCCACTAAATTAGGATCTATTGCAATAAAAGGAGCCCTGGATAAAATAAATCTGAAACCAGAACTTGTAGAGGAGGTTTTAATGGGAAATGTAGTTCAAGCGGGTGTAGGCCAGGCACCAGCAAGACAGGCAGCTTTAGGAGCAGGCATCCCTGCTACCGTACCCTGTACCACTATTAATAAAGTTTGTGCGAGTGGGATGAAAGCCATGATGCAGGGAGCACAGTCTATTATGTTAGGCGATACCTCTATAGTTGTTGCCGGTGGTATGGAAAATATGAGTTTGATTCCGCATTATATCCACCTTAGGAATGGTAAAAAATTCGGCCCGGCAAGTATGGAAGATGGAATGCAGAAGGATGGATTGGTAGATGCTTACGATCACAATGCAATGGGTGTTTGTGCCGATTTATGTGCTGAAGAATATGAATTCTCACGGGAGGATCAGGATGCTTATGCCATACAATCATACAACCGCTCCAGAAAAGCCTGGAAAGAAGGTAAGTTTGATAATGAAGTGGTTCCTGTCGAAGTTCCCCAGCGAAAAGGAGAACCACTAATTGTAAAAGAAGATGAGGAATATAAAAATGTTAAAATCGACAAAATTTCTTCACTTAGACCTGCTTTTAGTAAAGATGGAACTGTAACTGCAGCAAATGCTTCTACGATAAACGACGGTGCTGCAGCAGTAATTTTAATGAGCCGTGAGAAAGCAGAAGAATTAGGATTAAAAATAATTGCCACTATACGAAGTTTTGCAGATGCAGCCCAGAAGCCAAAGTGGTTTACTACTTCCCCAGCTAAAGCATTGCCAAAAGCGCTTGCAAAAGCTGAATTAAAGCAGGAAGAAATCGACTTTTTCGAATTTAATGAAGCTTTTTCTGTAGTTGGTCTCGCCAATATGAAAATCTTGGGTCTGGGTGATGAAGTTACTAACGTTAACGGAGGATCGGTTTCGCTGGGACACCCTCTGGGCTGCAGTGGTGCCCGTATTGTTGTCACCTTGTTAAATGTGCTGGAACAAAATAATGCTAGATTAGGTGCTGCAGCTATTTGCAACGGCGGTGGCGGAGCTTCAGCTATGATCCTAGAACGTAATTCCTAACTACCTCTTAATCCTTACGGAATGCAATACGGTATTTGCCATTTAAGCATCGCCCCTGTTAGATTTGCAGCTTCCCATCAAAGTGAAATGGTTTCCCAGATACTGTATGGAGAACATTTTAAGGTTCTTGAAGAGAGAGGAAAATGGAGCAGAATCCGCCTCGCTTTTGATGGATATGAGGCATGGATAAGTAACAACCAATATCTAAAAATAAGAGAGGAAGATTATAATTATCTGCTGAATGATAATTTAAAATTATCTGCAGATTTATTTAATTATGTGGTGAATGAGCAGGGCCACCTAATGTCTGTACCACTTGGATCTTCTTTAAATTTTATTCAGAAATTCAACCATAGTTTTGAAGGTGAAATTTCTACTGGTACTAATAATAAAGAAAATTTAATACATTCTGCTCTTTTATACTTAAACAGCCCTTACTGCTGGGGTGGCAAATCTCCTTTGGGAATTGATGCCAGCGGATTATCACAGATGGTCTATAGATTAAACGGCCACAGAATTAAAAGAACTTCTGCAGAACAGGCAACTCAGGGAATAGCTTTAAGTTTTATTGAAGAAAGTGAGCCCGGAGATTTGGCATTTTTCGACAATAACGAAGGGATTATCGATCATGTGGGTATCATGATGCAGGATAATTATATAATACATGTAGATGGAATGGTGAGAATAGACCGCATAGACCATTCAGGTATTTTTAATGTAGACCTGAAGCGACATACACATCAGCTTAGGGTTATCAAAAAGATAATTTAAATTAATAAAAAAACCGCTGAAATTCAGCGGTTTTTTAGTTTTGAAATAA